>JBBKVY010000126.1:0-47969 GCA_037968675.1 Acidimicrobiales bacterium
GTGCGGCCGTCGGGGCCGGCGTCGGTTCCGCTGCCGCGGTGACCGGCGGTGATGTGGTGGCCGGGGCCGCCGTCGTGGTCGTCTCTTCGGTGGTCGTCTGCGTGGTTGCCGGTGCCGCGGTCGTGGTGGCGGCCTCGGCCGTGGTCGTCGGCGCGTCGGTCGTCGTGGTCTCCGGGACCGTCGTCGTGGTGGCCTCGAGCAGGGTCGAGGTCGTCTCGGCGATGATCGCCGACAGCGTCACCGGGTCGGTGGCCGACTGAGCCGAGACCACATCGTCGCCCGCCGCGACCGCGAGGTCACCCGCGGCTGGCTGGAGCACGAGCCCGATCCCGACCACCACGAACGAGACCGCGGCCAACAGGCCGAGGCGGCGACGCCGGAATGTCCGGTCGAGGCGGGCTTTGTCGAGGTCGAGGTGCGAAGCGATGGTTCCGGGAGGGGGTCGGCGGCAGGGTCGGGGCGACGTCAGGAGCGGCGCCGAAGTGAGAGGCGGCTCTGTATGTCACGAGTCCGTAACACTAGCCCGTCACGCAACCGACACAAACTCGTGCACGCATTCACGAGAACCGGAGACGAACTGCGTGCACGAGCTGCAGGCACGAGACCCGATGGCACGGCGGGCCTGATGGCAGGGTGGGGCGGTGGAACTCCCGTTGTTCGAACAGGTCGGTGAACTCACCCGCACCCTGGTCCCCGCCGAGATCGGCACGCTCCGATTCCGCGCCCACCGACGAGGCGTGAAGGTGTGGCTCGACCGCGACGCGCCTCCACGCCTGCACTACGAAGCACAACTCATCCCCCGCCGCTTCATCGACGATGTCGCCGGCGCCGCCCTCGAGATCGGCTTCCACGCCGAGGACGGCGACCAGGCGGTGAACGACGGGGCGATCGAGCGACTGGTGGCGGCCGAGCCACGGTGGCGGGACGACCTCGGCGACGAACCCGATGCGGGACCGTTCCTCGGTCGCCCTGACGACTGGCGCCGATGCAGCGAGACGTGGATCGAACCCGACCTCGACGACCAAGAGGTCGCCTTCGAGATCGCCTCACGCCTCGCCGACTACGTCAACGTGTTGCAGCCGATCCTCGATGCCGGCTGACCGGTTCCGAGGCGCGGCTCAAGGAGTCGACTCGAACTGCAGGAGGGCGGCGCCCCGCTCCATCGACTCGACGAACTCCTCGACCATCTCCATGATCACGTCGCTCGACCGGCGGACCTTGTCGAGACGACCGATGATCTGGCCACACGGCATGAAGTTCACGTCCTTGGCCTGGGTCGGGTACCGGTGACCGCGAGCCATGGCCTCGACCGACACCATCGACTGCATCGGCATGCCGAGCGGATCGGGCGTCTCGGGACGCTCCCACGCCTCGGTCCACTCGTTCTTCAGCATGCGGCACGGTTTGCCCGTCCACGAGCGCGAACGGATCGTGTCACGGCTCGACGCCGCCATGTAGGTCTCCATCTGGCCCGGCGGGATGTCGGCCTCTTCGACCGTGAGCCACAGCGAGCCGGTCCACACGCCCTGGGCACCCATGACCATCGCCGCGGCCATCTGCGTGCCCGAGCCGACGCCTCCGGCCGCGAGCACCGGGATCTCGACGGCGTCGATGACCTCGGGCCACAGCACGATCGAGCCGACATCGCCGGTGTGCCCACCGCCCTCGCCGCCCTGGCAGACCACGAAGTCGAGACCGGCGGCCTCGTGGGCCTTGGCGTGCTTCACGGAGCCGCACAGGGCACCGATGAGGCGACCGCTCGACTGGACATGGGCGATCACGTCGTCGGGCGGCGTCCCCAGCGCGTTGGCGATGAGCGAGCACTTGGGACGCGAGAGCGCCTCCTCGAGCAGAGGCATGGCCGTGGCCATGCCGAAGCCGAGCAGTTCGTGCGGTCGCTCTTCCTCGGTGAGACTCGGCACGCCGGCATCGTCGAAGATGCTGCGGGCGAACTCGCGCACCTCGTCGGGGATCATGCCGTTGAGCATCTCCTCGAGCTTGTCGGGGTCGATCTCGTCCATCCCCTCGTACTTTCCGGGGATCACGATGTCGACTCCGTAGGTGCCCTCGACGTGTTCGTCGAGCCAGTCGAGCTCCGCCTCCAGCTGGTCGACCGTGAAGCCCACGGCACCGAGGACGCCCATCGCACCGGTGTTGCACACCGCCGCGACCACGTCGCGGCAGTGCGTGAACGCAAAGATCGGGAACTCGATGTCGAGGTGCTGCGCGAGGGGAGTCTGCATCACCCCACCTTGTCAGAAAACTGGAACGTGTTCTACCTTCGACTCGCCCGGTGATCCGTCGTACTCATCCCGTGATGGCGGTCATGAGCGTCGTACCGACGAGGACGGTGGCCGTGAGCGGCGCACCGACGCGGGCGTAGTCGAGGAACCGGTAGCCACCGGGGCCGTAGACCATCGTATTGGTCTGGTAGCCGATGGGCGTGAGGAAGCTGGCCGAGGCGGCAACGGCCACGGCGATGGCCATCGCGCGCGGGTCGACCTCGGCGGCGCCGGCAGACGCGATCGCGATCGGGAACATGACGATGGCCGCAGCGTTGTTGGTCACCAGCTCGGTGAGCACAGCAGTTGCCAGCACCACGCCGAAGATGACCCCGGCGGAGCCGAGACCGTCGAACGTCTCGGTGAGACCGTCGGCGATCCGCTGCGCGAGCCCCGTCGACTGCATCGCACCGCCGAGACCGAACGCCGACGCGATGAGGATCACGACGTCGAGATCGATCGCCTCTCGTGCCTCGACGAAGCTGAGGGTTCGGCTGGCGATCAACGCGCCAGCGCCGAGGATCGCGCCCTCGAGCAGGGGCAGCACGTTGGTCGCGCTGAGGAGGATCACCCCGGCGGTCACGGCGGCGACGATCGGCGCCTTCGACGTGGCGGTGGGCGACTCGCCGCCCACCGGCGCAACGACCAGGAAGTCGCGCTTGTCGTGCCAGTTCCGACGGAAGTCGGGCTTCGCGAGCAGGAGCAGCGTGTCGCCGTGACGCAGCCGGATCGATCCCAGCTTGCCGGCGACGCGATGACCGGACCGATGCAGCGCCACCACGGCGGCCTGGTAGGTGCCCCGGAAGCCGGCATCGCGAATGGTCGAGCCCACGAGTGGCGAGGACCGACCGAGCACCACCTCGAAGAACCGCGTCGTCGGCGAGTCGACGGCGAGGACGTGTTCCTGCTCGGTGGAGCGCAGACCCCGTCGCCGCTGGAGATCGAGGATCTCGTCCACGTTCCCGACGAAGGTCAGGACGTCTCCCCCATCGATCCGGCGGTCGGGAGCCACCGGGCTCACGATGCTGTCGCCCCGCTCGATCTGGACGAGGAACACGCCCTGGAGGTCGCGGAGCCCGGCCGCGGCCACGGTCACGCCGTCGAGCGGCCCCGTCGGCACGACCTGCATGGTCATCGAGAACTCACGGGCTTGCGCCTGGGCCGACTCCGGAGGCGTCAGCCGGACCGGGACCAGACGGTCGCCGACGGTCAACAGGAGCACCGTGCCGATGATGGCGACCGGCAGCCCGATGGGCGTCATCTCGAAGACGGCGAGCGGTGCGCTGTCCGGCTCCGCGTCGAGGAGACCGGAGATCACGAGGTTCGTCGACGTGCCGAGCACCGTCACGACACCGCCGAGAAGCGCCGCGAACGACAGTGGCATCAGGTACTTGGACGGCGAGACGCCATGACGTCGGCACCAACCGAGGACGTCGGGAATGAGCATGGCAACGAGTGGGGTGTTCGGGAAGAACGCCGACGCGCCGGCCGTGGGCACGAGGAAGCGAACCATCGCGCGTCGTCCCGTGCCATCACCCAGCAGGCGTGCGGTCATCGCCGTGAGCAGCCCGGTCTTCTGGGCGCCGCGGGCGAGAACGTAGAGGGCGGCGACCGTGAGAGGCGCCGAGTTGGAGAATCCGGAAAATGCGACCTCGACATCGATCACATCGGTGAGCAACAAGGTGAACGTCGCGCCGAAGACGACTCCCGCCGGCGGGAATCGGTCGACCACCAGGACGCCGAGCATCCCGACCAGGATGACCAGCGTCGTCCACTCGTCGCCGCTCACCCGGAGCGCCACTTCCGGTCCGTCATCGGGGCACAGGGTGCCATGCTGCGGACATGGACGAAAGCATCAGCCCGTCGACACCCGCCGACGCCTCGGACCACACCTTGCGACACAACCACGCGTTGGCCGAGTCGCTCCCCATCGGGGACGTCGCCGACTTCGAGCGCGCGTCGCGAGGTCTCGTCGCCCAGCACGCCACCGGCACGATCGGTGAAGGCCACGTCGTGTGGGACATCCATCGCCACGATTTCGTACGCGAGACCGACACGGCGCCCGACACGGTCAACCCCAGCCTGTGGCGCCAAGCCCGGCTCAACTGCCTCCATGGGCTGTTCGAGGTCATGTCCGACGACCGGGGGCGCGGTGTGTGGCAGGTGCGGGGGTACGACCTCTCCAACATCACCTTCATCGCCGGCGACACCGGTTGGATCGTGATCGACCCGCTGACATCGGTCGAGACGGCCGAGGCGGCGCTCGATCTCGCCAACGAGCACCTAGGCGAGCGTCCGGTGATCGCGGTCATCTACACCCACAGCCACATCGATCACTTCGCAGGCGTGCTGGGTGTCACGACGCAGGCCGACGTCGACGCCGGTCGATGCCGCATCATCGCTCCCGTGGGCTTCCTGGCCGAGGCAGTCAGTGAGAATGTGATCGCCGGTCCGGTGATGCTGCGCCGGGCGATGTACATGTACGGCGCGCTCCTCGCCCAAGGTCCGCGTGGACAGGTCGACTGCGGCCTCGGCAAGGCCACGCCTCTCGGCACCACGAGCCTCATCCCGCCCACCGAGGAGATCGACGAGACCGGTGTCGAACTCGACATCGACGGTGTCCGTGTCGTGTTCCAACACACGCCCGGCACCGAGGCGCCGGCGGAGATGAACTTCCACTTCCCCGACCTCCGCCTCCTGTGTATGGCCGAGAACTGCTCGCACAATCTGCACAATCTCTACACACCCCGCGGCGCGCAGGTTCGCGATGCGCTGGCGTGGAGCAAGTACATCGGCGAGTCGATCGACCTGTTCGCCGACGACACCGACATCTGCTTCGCCAGCCACCACTGGCCGCGCTTCGGGTCGCAGGACGCCCGTCAGTTCCTCCAGCAGCAGCGTGACGCGTACCGGTGGATCCACGACCAGACGATGCGCCTCGCCAACCACGGCCTCACGCCGCTCGAGATCGCCGAGCAGCTGGACATGCCCGAGGGTCTACGAGCCGAGTTCCACGCTCGCGGCTACTACGGCACCGTCAGCCACAACGTGAAGGCCGTCTACCAGCGCTACATCGGTTGGTTCGACGGCAACCCCGCACACCTGCATGCACTCCCACCCGAGACCGCCGGAGAGAAGTACGTCGAGTACATGGGCGGTGCCGACGCCGTGGTCGAGCGGGCTCGGGCCGACGTCACCGCCGGTGAGTACCGGTGGGCGGCCCAGGTCCTCGACCATGTCGTCTTCGCCCAACCGGACCATCGCGAGGCCCGGCTCCTGTTGGCCGAGGCCCTCGAACAGATGGGCTATCAGGCCGAGTCGGGACCGTGGCGCAACTTCTACCTCACCGGCGCACAGGAGCTCCGGGCCGATGGACTGCTCGACCTCGGCATGTCGAACCTCGGCGGTCTGGCGCCGGCGATGACCACCGAGATGCTCTTCGATGCACTGGCAGTTCGTCTCGTCCCAGAGCAGTTGGGTCTCGGTTCGTGGTCGGCGAACATCCACGTCAGTGATCGGGACGAGCAGCACGTCATCGGCATCTCGAACCAGACGCTGTTCCACCGTCCCGGTCGGGCCGACGAGGGGGCGGCGTGTTCGGTCACCACGACGTCGGCCGCCCTCATCGCGTTGATCGACGGGACCGCCGACCTCGATTCCGCGCCGGACACCGCAGTCTCCGGTGCGTCGTCTCCCCTGCGAGACCTCTTCGCCGACCTCGATCGTTGGCCGCGCGTCTTTCCGATCGTCACGCCGTAGCGTTCGTCGTCTCACCTTCCGTGACGTCACTCGCGTCGACGGCGTTGTCGGCTCGCAAGGCGGCGACCAGCGACGGGGCCGCTTCGAGCGTGCGGACCGGGAAGGGCATGTCGAGGCCCTCGGCATCGATTCGCTCCTTCACCGCACGGAACACGAGGTGCTCGATGCGCCGGACGTCAGCCTGGTGCGGATCGGTCCAGTAGCGGAGATCGAAGAGCACGGCGTTGTCGCCGAGTCCGACGAGGTATGCCTGTGGTGCCGGGTCGGCGAGGACACCGTCGACGCTGTTGCATGCATCGAGGATGGCATCCTCGGCGATCCCCAGGTCGTCGTCGTAGCCGACGCCGATCTCGAGACTCGTGCGGCGCTTCTCGAACGCAGTCAGGACCTGGATCGCACTCTGGTACACGTCGGCGTTGGGGACGATCACACGCTGGCCGTCGAAGGTCTTCAGCGTCGTCTCCCGGATGGTGATGCCCTCGACCGTGCCGGTGTGGTCGTTCACCTCGATCTGGTCGCCCTGCTCGAACGGCTGACGGATGATGAGCAGCAGGCCGGCGAGCAGGTTCGACAGGATGTCCTGGAATGCGAAGCCGAGGGCGATCGAGAAGACTCCGAGCCCGGCGATGAAGTCGACCGGCTTGACGCTGGGCGAGGCGAGGGTCACGGCGAACAACACCGCGACGGAAACGATCGCCCAGCCGATCAGACGCGACACGACACGCCCGAAGCTCGGGGTCTGCCGCGCCGCGAGCCGCGGCTGGAGGATGCGACGAGCGATCCGGCTGGCGAGGAAGGCAACGACGACGACCCCGATGGCCACGCCGATGCGTGCCGGATCGTTCTCGGAGAGGTCGATGCCCGTGATCATGGGCGCTCCGTACCCGAGCGACCGGTCGTTCAGACTGCGCTCTCCGGAGCGAGGCAGCGCATCGCTCGAGTCGACACCGACACGCTCCGCCGGGTGAGTCGCACGATGTCGGGGTCGATGCCGGCGGGAAGGAAGGCCACCGACATCCCGGTGTCGGGGTCGGCCCACGCCACCTGACCGGCCGCGCCGTCGTGGCCGAAGGTGCGCGGACCGGCGTCGACCGGCAGGCCCCGCCGGGGAGAGAGCCCGTCGTCGCCCGCCACCATGAAGCCGCGGGTGCGATTCGCCGGTGCCATGCGGAGCGGGTCCTCCGCAGTCACCCGGATCGTCCCGACGCCGTCGGCGAGGACGTCCCGGTCCCACAGTCCGCCGGGATTCCGGAGCACACCCTGGAAGAGCAGGGCGACGTCGGCTGCGGTCGCGTAGGCGCCGGCACCGGGCACGCCCACCTGCCGGACGTCGTGGTCGTTGAACCGGAGCAGCGCGTCGACGGTCGCCTCCCCGAGGTCGACGGTCACGTCACCGTCGGCCACGAGCACCAGATCGGCGACCGGCTGGCGGGTGTCGTCGATGCCGAGGAACGACGGCAGGCCGAGCGGCTTCGTCACCAGGTCGTGGATCGCCGTCACATGGTCGGTGTCGCACAGCGAGGCGAGCACCTCGGCCTGGACCCAGGCCGCCGATGTCGCGTGGTAGGCGAACGCCGACCCGGGGTCCGTGGTGACGTGCCACGTGGCCATCTTCTCGCGCCGTCGGTCGGGGTCGGCCCAGTCGGCGGGGCCGAGTGGCGCCCGTGGAAGACCGGCGGTGTGGAGGAGGAGGTGGTCGACGGTGATGTCGTCCTTGCCGCCGCCGGTGAACCACGGGAGCACGTCGACGACCTTGGTCTCGTACGACAGTGCACGGTCGCCGATGAGGCGCCAGGTCGCCAGCACGGGGAGCACCTTCGATGCGGAGTACAGCGGGGTCACCTGGCCTTCGGTGGCGCCAGCGACGTGGTCGAACAACCCCAACGACCCATCGACCGCGATCGCGAGCTGCGCTCCGTGCACGAGCCCTTTCTGCACGTCGTGGTCGATGCGGCTCCGGAGCGCATCGACCTCACCGGCGTCGAGCCGGTCCGCGGCCAGCATCACCAGGTGGCGTCGCCGCGTAGGACTGCATCGGCGCCGCCGTCGATGAAGACGACCTGGCCGGTCACGTGCGTGTTGTCGGCGCCGGCCAGGAACTCGAGCAGCGGAGCGATCTGTTCCGGTCCGGCGTGCCCGTTGAGCGGCATCGGGACAGCGGTGTCGACCATCTCCAGGCCGCCGTCGGCCGCAAGCAGCTCTGAGGTCATCGCCGTGCGCACCGTCCCGGGCGCGATCGCATTGAGCGGGACACCGGCGCCGGCCCACGCCGGCGTCGGCGCGTTGCGACGGACCCAGCGCGCGAGTGCGGTCTTGGAGGTCAGGTACGCCATGGGTGCGTTGGCGGCGATGCGTGCTCGTGCCGAGTCCTCGTCTCCCGCCAGACAGGCGTCGACGACCTCCTCGTCCGCGCCCATGATCGACGCGACCGATGCGATGACGACGGCTCGGGGGGCATCCGAATCGGCGAGGAGCGGACGGAGACCTTCGAGCGTGGCGACGGCGCCGAAGAAGTTGATCGACACCGTGTCGGCCGACTCGGCCGAGATCCCGGCGCACGCGATGATCGCATCGACGTGCCCCCCGCTGGCATCGGTCACGCCCGCGACCATCGTCTGCCTGCCCGCCTCCGTCGACAGGTCGGCCGGGACGTCGGCGTCGGCGAGGTCGACGCCGATCACTCGGTGGCCGGCGTCGGTCAGGCGCCGGGCCGTGGCGGCCCCGATCCCCGATGCCGATCCGGTGACGACGTAGGTACGCATCCCGGCAGTCTCGCAGGAATCTGACGCCGCGTCAGAAACGGCAGGACGCGTCAGAAGTCGTCGGCGTTGCGCCGGACCGGTGCGAGCACGGTCTCGATGGCGGCGAAGTCGACCGTGTCGGGGCCGCCGAGTCCGAAGTCGATCGCGCCGAGCGACGCAGCCGCCTCTTGCACGACCTCGCGGCCGTGATCGGTGATGCAGGCGAGCACCGTTCGACCGTCTTCGGGGTGGCGGCGACGTTCGACGCGACCGTCCCGTTCGAGCCGATCGACGGTGTTGGTGACGCTCGCTGCGTGCACCTGGAGCCGCTCGCCCACCTTCCCCATCGGGAGGCACCCGTCCTTGGTGAAGTGCAGCAGCGCGAGTGCCTCGAAGCGGGAGAACGTCAAGCCGTGTGCCGACACAGCGTCGTCGATCCGGGCGAGCAGGATCTGGTGCGCCCGCGTGATCGACGTCGCGGCAGCCATGGCGTCGATCGACGGCCAGCCGTGGCGTTGCCAGTTCCGGCGCGCTTCGGCCACGGGATCGAAGTCCAGCGTCATCCCGGGTACAGTAGGGAAAACTCCTTGGACGTCAAACTTTCTCGACGAGGCAGAGCACCGGATGCGCGATCCAGCGAACGAACGGCCAGCGAACGGGCGGCCAGCGAACGGGCGAAACGAATGGGAGGCGGCCTTCGATGCTGCCGCCCTGCGCGACACCCGCTTCTCGACCAGATCCGGCGTCGAGCAGGAACCGCTCCACGGCGATCCCCCGTACCCCGGCCAGTACCCCTTCACGCGCGGAATCCACGCCGCTGGCTACCGCGCTCGACTGTGGACCATGCGGATGTTCGCCGGCTTCGGGACCGCAGAGGACACCAATGCGCGGTTCAAGGACATCCTGCGCAACGGCGGCACGGGTCTCTCGACCGCGTTCGACATGCCGACGCTCATGGGGCGCGACTCCGACAGCGACTGGGCGGTCGGCGAGGTCGGTCGGGCGGGAGTCGCGGTCGACACCCTCGCCGACATGGAGGACCTCTTCGCCGACATCGACCTCGGTGGCGTCTCCACGTCGATGACCATCAACGGGCCGGCCGCGATCGTCATGGCGATGTACGTCGCCCTGGCCGAGAAGAACGAGGTCGAGCACGGCGCGCTGTCGGGCACGATCCAGAGCGACATCTTCAAGGAGTACCAGGCGCAGAAGGAGTACATCTTCCCGCCCCGTCCCTCGGTCCGGTTGATCACCGACATGATGGCCTTCACCACCGCCGAGATGCCTCGCTGGCACCCGGTCTCGATCTCCGGCTACCACATACGCGAGGCCGGATCGACGGCCGCCCACGAGCTGGCCTTCACGATCGCCAACGGCTTCGCCTACGTCGAAGCAGCCATCGCCGCCGGCCTCGACGTCGATGCCTTCGCTCCCCGGCTGAGCTTCTTCTTCAACGCCCACTCCGACTTCTTCGAGGAGATCGGCAAGTTCCGCGCCGCACGTCGCATCTGGGCGCGGTGGATGAAGGAGCGCTATGGCGCCGAGGACCCCAAGTCGCAGATGCTCCGGTTCCACACCCAGACCGCCGGCGTGTCGCTCACCGCGCAGCAGCCGAAGAACAACATCGCCAGAGTCGCCATCCAGGCACTGTCGGGGGCGTTGGGGGGAACACAGTCGCTCCACACCGACTCGTACGACGAGGCACTCGCCCTCCCCACCGAGGAGGCCGCTCGCATCGCACTGCGCACCCAGCAGATCGTCGCCCACGAGACCGGCGTGACCAGCGTCGTCGACCCGCTCGGCGGTGCGCCCTACGTCGAGTGGATGACCGACGAGATGGAGCGCCGAGCCGAGCAGGTCTTCGCCCACCTCGACGAGATCGGCAACGGTTCGATCCTCGAAGGCGTGTACGAAGGCATCGAGAACGGGTACTTCGTCAGTGAGATCGCCGAGGCGTCGTACCAGTTCGAGCGTGAGGTCAACGCCGGCGAACGGATCATCGTCGGCGTCAACGCGTTCACCGAAGGCGACGAGGACAGCGAGCAGAACCTGTTGCGGGTCGACCCGGCCACCGAGGAGCTCCAGCTCAAACGCCTCGCCGAGGTCAAACAGTCACGGGACGACGCTGCGGTCACGGACGTGCTGGCGCGGGTCCGTGACGACGCCGCCGACACGAACGTCAACATCATGCCGGTGCTCATCGATGCCGTGAAGACGTACGCCACCGAGGGAGAGATCGTCTCCGCTCTCGAGGACGTGTTCGGCACCTACGTCGAGAAAACGGTCATCTGAGTCGCATGGACCCGAGCATCCGCATCGTCCTCGCCAAGTTGGGGCTCGACGGCCACGATCGTGGTCTGCGAGTCGTGACCCGCATGCTCCGTGACGCCGGCTTCGAGGTCATCTACCTCGGACTCCGTCAGACCGCCGACATGGTGGTGGCGGCCGCGCTCCAAGAAGATGCCGACGCCGTCGGCCTCTCGCTCCACAACGCCAGCCACATGACGCTCGCGCCCCGCATGGTCGACTCGCTGCGTGATGCCGGGCTCGACATCCCGGTCATCGTCGGCGGGATCATCCCCGACGAAGACGTCCAGCCACTCCGTGACGCCGGTGTCGCCGCCATCCTGGGCCCGGGTGCCTCCGCGACCGAGGTGGCCGAGGAGGTCCGCATCGCGGTCAGAGGCCCATCAGCCCAGTGATGCCGTGGTCGCGGCCGGCGGTGTAGCCGCCGTCTGCGACCATCAGATGGCCGGTCACGAAGCTGGCGTCGCTCGAGAGCAGGAACGCCGCGACCGAAGCCATCTCCGAGGGCCGACCGCTGCGTCGGAGCGCATGTTCCTCGACCAGCGCCTCCTTGTAGTGCTCCATGCCCGGCATCCCGGCGATCACCTCGAACAGTGGCGTGTCGATGAACCCGGGACACAGCGCGTTGACGCGGATGCCCTGGCGTCCGTAGTCGATGGCCATGTTCTTGGTGAGGAGCGCGACCGCGCCCTTCGACGCGTTGTAGGCGCTGCCGCCGGCGGTGCCCTCGATGCCCTCGATGCTGGCGACGTTCACGATCGACCCTCGCTCGCCGTCGATCGGCTCCTGCGGCAACATCTGTCGCGTGGTGTGGCGAGCGACGAGGAAAGTGCCGGTGGCGTTGACCCGCATGATGCGCTCCCACTCGTCCGGCTCGAGGAGATGGATCGGTCCGCCACCGCCGATGCCGGCGGCGTGCATGACGCCGTCGAGTCGCCCGGTGACCGCTGCCGCGGTCTGCACCGAAGCCCGCACGGCATCGTCGTCGGTGACGTCGGCGGCGACACCGGTGAAGCCGTCGTCGGCGCGGTCCGGCATCTCGAGGTCGACGCCCACCACCTGTGCGCCGTCGGCGAGCAGACGCTCGACCGTTGCCTCACCGATGCCCGACGCCGCACCGGTCACCAACATCACCCGTCCGTCGAATCTGCCCATCGTTCATCTCCCCTTGGTTCGAGCGCCGGACCATACCCGCCGACCTCGGTGTCGACGTGCGGGTCAGCTCGTAGGGTGCTCCGTATGCCCGAGACGTCGGACGCCGACCTCGTCGACCGGGTCGCGACCGTACTCACGAGGCCCCGGGCCGACGCGCCCGACTCGTTCGTGCTCCACGCCCCGCTCGAACTGCTCGCACGGGCGGCGCTGCTGCCCCACGTCTCACCCGATGTCCGAGACCGGGCACGCGAACAGATCCTGTCGATCGCCACGCGGTTCGAAGCGTTCGGACCGTCGGCCGAGCTCGGGGACCACCTCTTCCGGCACTGGGGTGAGGCGACGGAGGCACTGACCATCGCGCTCGCGGAGGGCGACCTCGACACGGCCGGCGCGGCTGGCCGGTTCCTCGGCCGCACCCTGGACCCCTACCAACTCGTGCAATCGCTCGGCGATCACCTCGTCCCCAGCCTCGCCGCCGCCGCCCACGGGCCGATCTTCCTCCATCACCTCCCACGGGCGGTTCCGCGCTCACCGCTCGCCGGCGCCATGTTCGGCACGCTCGCCCGCGAGGTCGCACGCAACCCGGACTGGGCTCTTCGTTGGCACGACAGCGGTCTGACCGGGACCGGCGACCTGGCGACGTCGCTGGCGGCGACACCCGTGCTCGGTCCGCCCGACTCCACCTTCATCCGACCGCTCATGGCGCAAGCCGAGGAGTCCGGACTGGCGGCGAAAATCGTCGGCGGAGCGATCGGTCCCGGTACCGACCCCGGGTCCGCTGCCACGACCATCCTCCGTACCGCGACCGCATCGATGCTCCTCGACGACCCCGACCACGCCCCCTACGGCTGGTCCCACTGCCTCACCATCCCCCAGGGCATCCTGTCGACGCTCACCACGACGCAGACGCCCGACGTGGTCCTCGCTGTCGCCGCGACCCACGTGGTCGGCTTCCGTGCCGCGCTCGGCTCCGCGCCGCTGGACGCCCTGGGGAGTGTGGACGGCATCGCGTCGCCCGACGGACCGACCTTCCAGGCAGCGGTCGACTTCGCCGCCGGCCACCAGGATGCGCACCTCACCAAGTACCTCGTCTCCTGCATGGACGCCGCCCGGTCCGACCCAGAGGGCGCCGCGCAACACCTGCGGGCGGCCGTCCGGCTCGCCGATTGGTGGCGGGCCGCCGACCAGTAGCGACGCTCAATAGCTGCGGGGCAGTCCGAGAACGTGCTCCGAGACGTAGTTCAGGACCATCTCCTGGCTCACCGGAGCGATGCGCATCAACCGCGCCTCCCGCCAGTAGCGCTCGACGTCGTACTCCGAGGCGTACCCCATGCCGCCGTGGGTCTGGAGCGCCCGGTCGGCAGCGAGGTAGCCGGCCTCGGCCGCGAGGTACTTCGCCGTGTTGGCTGCCTCGCCGCAGGGGAGACCGGCGTCGTAGCGCGTGCTCGCATCACGCACCGCGAGTTCTGCCCCGCGGAGCCGCATCTGCGCGTCGGCCAGTGGGAACGCGAGGCCCTGGTTCTTTCCGATGGGCCGGTCGAACACCACCCGCTCGTTGGCATAGGCAACGGCCCTCGACAGCGCCACCCGTCCGATCCCGAGCGCTTCCCCGGCGAGGAGGATCCGCTCGGGATTCAACCCGTCGAGCAGCAGCGCGAACCCGTCGCCCTCGGCTCCGAGCCGATCCACGTCGGGCACGAACAAGTCGTCGAAGCCGACCTCGCAGGAGACGACGGCATTGCGCCCGACCTTGTCGATGGGGTTGATCGAGACCGCAGGGTCGTCCAGGTCGGCCAGCAGAAGCGTCATGCCCTGCGTCGGCTTGGCGACCTCGTCACGGGGCGTGGTGCGCACGAGCAGCAGCACCTTCTCCGAGATCGAGGCCTTGGTCATCCACACCTTCCGTCCCCGGACGACGTAGCCGTCATCGACCCTGGTCGCTCTGGTGGAGATGCGGCTGGTGTCGGTGCCGGCATCGGGTTCGGTGACGCCGAAGCTCACGTGCAGGCTGCCGTCGGCGATGCGCGGCAGATACCGGTCCTTCTGGTCGTCCGTGCCGTGTTTCACGACCGGGTTCATGCCGAAGATCGACAGGTGGATGGCCGAGCACCCGTTCATCGCCGCACCCGATGCTGCGATCTCCTCGACGAGGATCGACGCCTCGGTGATCCCGCACCCTCCCCCGCCGAATGCTTCGGGGATGCAGATGCCGACCCACCCGCCCTCGGCCATCGCCTCGTAGAAGGCCCACGGGAACTCGTGGTCGGCGTCGCAGCGGCGCCAGTACGCGTCGTCGAACTGCGAACAGACCCGACGCACTCCCTCCCGGAGATCAGCGTGGGGATCAGTCAAGGGCAGCCTCGACCGCACCGATGAGCCCGGTGGTCCGCGGGTCGTTCGAGAGGCTCGCACTCATCTTGTTCATCACGTAGGCGAACCCGACCTTGCGCTCGGCGTCGGCCAGGCCGAGCGACCCACCCGCGCCGGCATGACCGAAGCTGGCCGGGCCCATCAACGGCGAGAACGTCGACGGGATGAAGAAGCCGAGCCCGAATCGTGTGGGGACGATCAGCGTGCGGTCGCGGCCCTCGCTGCGTTCCATGACGGCACGCTCGACCGTCTCGTCGGCGAGGATCCGGACCCCGTCGACCTCGCTCACGCAGGACGCGTAGAGCCGGGCGAGCGAGCGGGCGTTGGTGATGCCGTTGGCTGCAGGGATCTGCGATTGCCAGACGGCAGGAGCGTTCCAGGCCATGCCGCTGTCACCATCGAGCCCGAAGGCGCCGTTCAGACTGAGGGCCCGGTTCGTGACCGATTCCGGGTCGAGGAATGCTGCCGCGAGGTCGCCGAGCAGTGGTGCGATGTCGGGGTCGGCGAGATCGATGCTGCTCTCCCCCGGGTCCATGGCGATCAACGGCACGACACGGTCGTGCTCGGCATCGGGGAGGCCGATCCACAGGTCGAGTCCGAGCGGACCCGACAGCTCCTCGGCGACGAACTGGCCGATCGGTCGACCGTCGACGCGCCGGATGATCTCACCCACCAGCCAGCCGTAGGTCAGGGCGTGGTAGCCGTGGGCCGAGCCCGGCTCCCACAGGGGCGCCTGGGCTGCGAGCGCGTCGACGATGGGGGTGATCGCGAGCACCTCGTCGAGACCGAGTCGCTCGTCCACGACGGGGAGACCGACGCGGTGGCTCAGGACGTCGGCGATGGTCGCATCGGCCTTGCCGTTCGCCGCGAACTCGGGCCAGACGTCGGCGACCTTGGTCTCGACGTCGAGTTGCCCACGTTGCGCGAGCAGATGAGCGCAGATGGCGGCGACGCCCTTGGTCGACGAGAAGACCAGCTGGAGCGCGTCTGCGTCGTACGGGGAGCCGTCGGCCGGATCCGCCACCCCGCCGGTCAGATCGACCACGCACTCGCCGTCGACGAACACCGCCACACCGGCGCCCACGTCACCGTGGTCGGCGAAATTCCGCTCGAATGCGTCGCGAACGCCTTCGAATCCTGCGGCAACGGTTCCGTCCACTGTCGTCATCTGTTCCCCCTGGAGTCCGGATCGGCCCGGGCGACGCTAGCTCCCGCGACCGCTCGCGACTGACCCACGGTTCAAGTGCGAGACTCCGATCCGTGCAGCGCTCGCCGACACCCGGTGTTCCGGTGGATCTCGATCGCCTCAGGACCTGGATGGACGAGCAGGGATTGGGTTCCGGACCGCTTTCGGACGTGACCGAGCTGACCGGCGGCACCCAGAACATCCTGGTGCGATTCGAGCGAGATGGCCGTTCCTACGTGCTCCGTCATCCGCCGCCGCACAAGCGCAGGAACTCCGACGAGACGATGCGTCGCGAGGCGCGGGTGCTGGCGGCGCTCGCCGGCACGGACGTCCCGCATCCCGGCCTCATCGCGGCAGAGACCGACACCGCGGTCCTGGGCGCCGCCTTCTATCTCATGGAGCCGGTCGAGGGCTTCAATCCCGCCGGCGGTCTCCCGGAACCGCACCGATCCGACGCCGCGATGCGCCATGCGATGGGCCTGTCGATGGCCGACGCCGCCGCGTCGCTGTCGAGGGTCGACCACGTGGCGGTGGGCCTCGGCGACTTCGGACGCCCCGACGGATGGCTCGAACGCCAGGTCGGTCGGTGGCGCAGCCAGCTGGAGGGCTACGACGAGCTCGACGGCTATCCGGGTCCCGACATCCCCGGCGTCGACCGGGTCGCCCAGTGGCTCGATACCAACCGGCCCGACCACTGGACGCCTGGCCTGATCCACGGCGACCTCCACTTCGCGAATGTCCTGGTCAGGAACGACGGCCCTGCGCTCGCTGCCGTCGTCGACTGGGAGCTGTGCACCATCGGAGACCCGCTCCTCGATCTCGGTCATCTCCTCTCGACATGGCCCGGACCGGGCGACGGACAGGGACCCAGCGCGGTCGGCGGTGGGATCACCGACCTTCCGGACGAGTCGGAGCTCGTCGCCCACTACGGCGAGGCCAGCGGTCGCAGCGTCGACCACGTCGACTGGTTCCACGTGCTCGCCGCGTACCGGCTGGGCATCATCCTCGAGGGCACCCACGCCCGAGCATTCGCCGGGAAGGCGCCGAAGGAGACCGGCGACCTGCTCCACGCCACGACCGTCGCCTTGTTCGAGCGTGCCCGCGTCGTCATCGAGAGCCGATGAATCTGCGATGCCTATGGTTGATCGAATGACCGGAATCGACTTCGCGACCGCGTACGGACCGTGGGCGCTGGTCCTGGGCGCCGGCGCCGGTATGGGTGAGTCCTACGCCCGCCAACTCGCCGACCGCCGTCTGAACGTGGTCGTCGTCGACCGCGACACCGATGCGCTCGACGCGCTCACCGGAGCGCTCGGACAGTCGGTCGAGTGCCGCGGCCTCGACGTCGACCTCGGCCGCACCGACGCCATCGACGTGCTGCTCGATGCGATCGACGACATCGACGTGGGGCTCGTCGTCGCGAACGCGGCGGCGTCGCACGTCGGCTGGTTCCGCGACCAGCCGACGGCCTCGATCCAGGCACAGTTCCAGGTCAACCTGGTCACCCCGGTCACGCTCGTGCACCGCCTCGTCCCTCGCCTGGCGGCACGAGACCGAGCAGGCGTGATCCTCATGTCGTCGCTCTCTTCGCGCCGCGGGGCCCCGTTGGTCGCCACCTACGCGGCGACCAAGGCCTACTTGGCCATCCTCGCCGAGTCGCTCTGGGACGAGCTCGCTGACGACGGCATCGATGTGCTCGGCGTCCTCCCGGGATCCACCAGGACGCCCGGGTGGTTGTCGTCGCTCCCCCAGGCCGGCCTCGGAACTGCGACGCTGATGTCGCCCGACGATGTCGTCACCGAAGCACTCGATGTCCTGGGGACTGGTCAGCCGACCCTCGTGGCCGGCGCTTCGAACCGGGAGTCGGAGAGCGTGCTCGAATCGATGCCGCGCGCCGACGCGGTTCGGACCATCGGGCAGGTCATGCGGGCCATGTACCCCGACGGACGCGAGATTGACCACACGATCTGACCGCGGCGCTATGGTGCGGTGAAGGCATCGTGTCCGCAAGGGACGTCGATGCACAGGCTCAGGTCCCTGGCGGGTCCGGCAAAGGACATCTCGATGCAGACGATATCTCCGGGCGGCCGCGCCGCCGAGCAGACAGCGCGTTCCACCATCGACGGCCGAACGGCACGTCGCAACCGCAACCGCAACGCCGTGCTCGATGCCGTGATCGAATTCTTCCGCGAAGGCAATCTGTCGCCGGGAGTCCACGAGGTCTCCCGTCGTTCTGGGGTCTCGCTCCGGTCCGTCTACCGCTATTTCGACGACGTCGACGCGCTGATCGCTGCCGCGATCCGGCGTCATTTCGAGTTGTCGAAGCCGTTCTTCACCATCGCGGAACTCGGCGATGGTCCACTCGATGTTCGGATCGAGCGGTTCTGCACCGCTCGCATCGGCCTGTTCGAGCAGGTGCGGACGGTCTACAGCGCAGCAACCGTACGGGCACGCGTCGACCGACAGGTCGCGGACGGCCTCCGGTGGTGTCGAGCGCAGCTTTCGCGACAGACCGAAGCGATGTTCGCGCCCGAGCTGGACGCCATGTCGAGCGACGACCTCCAGGTGGCCGAGCTCACGCTCGACGTGCTCACGCAGTTCGAGACCCTGGAGCTCCTCCGGGGTGCGCGCGCGCTGTCGGTCGACGAGACCGTGCGGTACCTGGCCGACACCTTCGGCGACGTCCTGGGCTGACACACCGCACACGGCTTTTCCGACCCATCCAGCGTCGGCAGTACCTTCGGACCGGATCCAGTCCGACCACGCTCTAGGGAGATGCCGGTGCGCAGCGCCAAAGACTTCTTCGCCCCGCTCGCGATCGGAGCGCCTGAACCGCTCCGCCAGATCCCGTTCCGGCCCTCGCGGAACATCCACTTCTTCCCGCCGGCCAACGAGAAGATGCGCTCGAAGGTCCCGGGCATGGTCGAGAGCTGCGACGTCCTCCTCGGCAACCTCGAGGACGCTGTGCCCGCATCGGACAAGGAAGCGGCTCGGGCCGGTTTGATCGAGGTCGGCCAGACCGTCGATTTCGGCGACTGTCAGTTCTGGACGCGGGTCAACAGCCTCGACTCCCCGTGGGGCCTCGACGACCTGCTCGAGATCGTCCCGGCCATCGGCGAGAAACTGGACGTCGTCATGGTCCCCAAGGTCGAGGGACCGGAGGACATCCACTACGTCGACCGGCTGCTGGCCCAACTCGAGGCCAAGGCCGGCCTCTCGGAGCCCTTGATGGTCCACGCAATCCTCGAGACGGCACGTGGTGTCACCAACGTCGAGCAGATCTGCGCCGCCTCACCTCGCATGCAGGGCCTCTCGCTGGGGCCCGCTGACCTCGCGGCCAACCGCCGCATGAAGACCACGCGTGTGGGTGGCGGTCATCCCGGCTACCTGGTGCGCTCCGATCCCACGGGCGACGATCTCGAGGCCGGACGCATCACCGCCCAGCAGGATCTGTGGCATTACACCGTCGCCCGCATGGTCGATGCCTGCGCAGCCAACGGCATCTACGCCTACTACGGCCCCTTCGGCGACATCCGCGACACCGTCGGGTGCGAGGACCAGTTCCGCAACGCCTACCTGCTCGGTTGCGTCGGCGCCTGGTCGCTCCATCCGGTACAGATCGACATCGCCAAGAAGGTCTTCTCCCCGCCCGTCGAGGACGTCGAGCACGCCAAGGCCGTCGTCGAGGCCATGGGTGACGGCACTGGCGCGGTGATGCTCGACGGCAAGATGGAGGACGACGCCTCGGTCAAGCAGTGTCTGGTCGTGCTCGATCTCGCCCAGCGACTCGCCGAACGCGATGCCGACCTCAAGGAGGCCTACGGACTGTGAGTGATCCCCGCCACGATCCGGGGCTGCGGCCCCGCCGCTCCGTCCTCTACATGCCCGGTGCCAACGAGCGGGCGCTCGAGAAGGCCAAGGGGCTCGCCGCCGATGCGCTGATCCTCGATCTCGAGGATGCGGTCGCGCCGAACGCCAAGGCCGAAGCTCGCGACCGGGTCTGTGCTGCCGCGTCGTCCGGCGAGTACGGCAACCGGGAGGTCGCCATCCGCGCCAACGGTCTCGACACCGAGTGGCACGCCGACGACGTTGCCGCCATCGCCGCCGCCGCTCCCGACGCCATCGTCGTCCCCAAGATCAACTCCGTCGACGACGTCCGCGCCGTCGAAGCGGGCCTCGCTTCCGGCGGCGCTCCGGACTCGACGAAGATCTGGGCCATGGTCGAGACCCCGGTCGCCATGCTCCGCGCCGAGGCGATCGCCGGCTGCTCCGATCGCCTCACCGTGCTCGTCATGGGCACCAACGACCTCGCCAAGGAACTCCGCGCTCAGCACGTGCCCGGCCGCCAGCCGCTCCTCACCGGACTGGGACTCTGCCTCCTGGCCGCACGCGCCGCCGGGAAGGTCATCCTCGACGGCGTCTACAACGACATCGAGAACGCCGACGGCTTCCTCGACGAGTGTCGCCAGGGCCGTCAGATGGGCTTCGACGGCAAGACGCTCATCCATCCGAGCCAGCTCGATCCGTGCAACGAGGTCTTCGCGCCATCCAGCGATGCTGTCGAGTCGGCGATGGAGATCATCGAGGCGTTCGAGGAGGCCGAACGCGAGGGTCGTGGCGTCGTCACGGTCAAGGGCCGCATGATCGAGAACCTCCACGTCGACGAGGCCCGCCGCACCCTCACCCAGGCCGACGCCATCGCCGCCATGTCCACCACCACCCCCTGACCGTTCTGGTGCGCCAACGCGCCATCTGGTGGTTGCATCTGCTCACCAGAACGGGAACACGTGGGTTCTGGTGACTGTTCACGTCACCTGATGGTTGTATTCGTCCACCAGAACAGACTTCGAGGGATCCGATGAGTGCGAGTGCAGCGCCCACAGAGGTGGACTTCCACTTCGATGTGATGTGTCCCTTCGCCTACCAGACGTCGAAGTGGATCCGTGCCGTGCGAGCGCAGAACGGGCTGACCATCAGCTGGAAGTTCTTCTCGCTCGAGGAGATCAACCGGCAGGCCGGCAAGAAACACCCGTGGGAACGCGAGTGGTCGTACGGGTGGTCGATGATGCGCATCGGCGCACTGCTGCGACGACAGGACATGGCGCACGTCGATGCCTGGTACGAGCGCTCGGGTCGGGCGCTCCACGAAGACGGACACCGTCCCCATGATCCCGACGTCGCCCGCCACCTGCTCGAAGAGCTCGGTCTCGATCCCGCCATCGTTGACGAGGCCATCGCCGATGACTCCACGCACGACGAGGTGCGCGACGAACACCAGCGGGTGGTCGATGCCGGGGGCTACGGCGTTCCGACCTTGTTCTTCCCCGACGGCGAGTGCTTCTTCGGACCGGTGATCATCGATCCGCCCACCGAGGGTCCAGGCGTGCTCCGGCTCTGGGATGCGGTGACGGCGTGGATCGAGTTCCCCCACCTCTACGAACTGCAACGTCCGAAGACCGAAGCCGACGGTCGGTTCATCGCTCAGACGTTCAAGCCGTATCTCGAAGCCCGCGACTGGGTGAGCATCGACCGTGGCAAGATCGTCGACCTCGACAGGCTCGCCGAGTAACCCCTCGTCAGCGGCGCCGGCGGGCGTGCTGGCAACGAGGGCACCAGCGAGCGCTGCGGCCTCCGACCGTGGCGGTTCTCGTCTCGGTCCCGCAGGTCGCACAGTCCTCGCGGCCGTGGACACGGAGCTCGCCGGCATACTCGCCCCGCCGGCCGTACAGGTCGATCCAGCCCTCATCGGGCAGTGTGACTCCCCCGACGGTCGCCGAGTCGACCGCGATCGAGCGCGCCGCAGTGAGGATTCGGCTCCAAGCGGCCACGTCGAGCTCACCGGCTGGCGCGAGTGGTGAGATGCGGGCGCGATGGAGAGCCTCGTCCGCGAGGTAGCTGCCGATACCGGACACCGCCCCGACCTGGTCGAGCAGCACGGCCTTGACGCCGACGCGACGCCGCACGGCATGCACGGCGAGGAGCGCCCCCGTCACCCCGGGATCGAAGAGGTCGGGAGCCACCGGGGCGCCGCCCGACAGCACCCGCAGCTCACCGAAGGTCCGCGGGTCCCGAAACCAGACGACGACGTCGGCCAGATCGAGATCGAACACCGCGTGGACATGCCGATCCTCGGGTTCCGCGTCGCGGGGACGGACGAGGAGTTGTCCGCTCATCCGGAGGTGGATGCCGAGCGACGCTGCGTGGTCGTCGAACTCGACGACGATCCACTTCCCGTGTCGGCGCACACCGGCCACCCGCTGGCGCACGAATCGGGCGAGGTCCTCGACCGGCTGCGCACGCGACGTTCGAGGATGGGTGACGGTGAGCGACCGCAACACGCTCCCCGACGCGATCGCGTCCAGCTGCGCCGCGGCCACGGTGACCTCGGCGGCCTCGGGCACGGGTCAGACGTCGTCGAGGAGCACTTCGGGTTCGATCAGCTCACCAGCCGCGGCGAGCGCGCTGGCGAGGCCGACCGCCCGGCCGTACACGGCGGTGAAGAACGCTTCGCTCACGTGGTCCTGGCCCGGGAGCGGCGGACGACCCAGCGACCGTACGACCGCCGCTGGATCGTCAGTGATGCGGATGTCGCTGGTGGGTTCCGGGAGCGTGGACGCGTCGCCCCAGTACTCGGTGACCGCCTTGCCCTTGTTCCGGCGCTTTCGATTGCGACGCCGACCGGTGTTCTTTCCACCACCGTTGTTCTGACTCTTTCCGTTGGAGCTGTTCTGGCCGCTGGGCGGGGTCATTGGTCGTCTCCGTCGTCGGTGAGGAGCAGGTCGGGGTCGATCCCGAGGGCCGCTTGGAGCTGGTCGGCATCGAGATCGCCGATGGAGCTCGACTTGGGCAGCACGAGGTCGGCGATCTGGCGCTTGCCGGCGACGACCTCCTCGACCCGTTCGTCAACGGTGCCGGGGCAGACCAGGCGGTGGGCGATCACGGTGTTCGTCTGGCCGATGCGCCACACCCGGTCTCGGGCCTGGTCCTCGACCGCGGGATTCCACCAACGGTCGTAGAGGACGACGTGGTTGGCCGAAGTGAGGTTGAGACCGGTGCCGCCGGCCTTGAGCGACAGCACCATGGCGCCAGCGCCGACGCCGGCCTGGAAGTCGGCAACGAGCTTGTCTCTGGCGCCGCGACCCAGTCCACCGTGATAGCACGAGATCGGGATGCCGTTTCGCTTGGTCAGGTAGGTGGCGAGCCGTTCACCCCAGCTCGCGAAGTGCGTGAAGATGAGCACTCGCTCGCCTGACTCGAACACCGATTCGACGATCTCGTTGAGGCGTGCGAGCTTGCCGGAACGCCCGTCGAGCGGACCATCCTCCTTGGTGTAGGCGTCGGGATGGTTGCAGATCTGTTTGAGCGCCGTGATCGCCGCCAGGACCGCACCCTTCTTCTTCGGCGTGCCCTCCTGATCGGCCGTCTCGATGACGAGTCGGTCGAGCACTGCTTGGTACAGACCGATCTGCTCGGCGGTCATCGCACAGTGGTCGAGCTCGTCGATCCGATCAGGAAGTTCTGCGGCGATGGCCGGCTCGGCCTTGGTCCGGCGGAACACGAGGATTCCGTTGAGGGCACGAAGCGCACTCTCGGCGCCGTCCTTGCCGGTGCCACTCGGCGAGAGTTGCGAGATGAAGTGGGCGCGACCGCCGACGAGACCGGGGTTGCAGTAGTCGATGATCGACCACAGGTCACCGAGACCGTTCTCGATCGGGGTTCCGGTGAGTGCGATGCGACTGCGGGCCTCGATACGGCGGACCTGCTGCGACACCTCGGCCGACGGGTTCTTGATGGCCTGGGCTTCGTCGAGCACGACCTTGCCCCATGCGACCTTCGACAGCGCGTCGACGTCTCGAACCGCAGTGCCGTAGGTGGTGATCACCAGATCGGCACGGCTGGCCATGGTCGGGATGCCCGATGCGCTGGCCCTGTTCTGGCCGTGATGGACCACGGCTCGGAGTGCACCGGTGAACCGGCGGGCTTCTGCGGCCCAGTTCCCCACCACGGCCGGTGGGGCGACGACGAGCGTCGGGCCGTGGGACGTGGTCTCGGTGACGTGCGCGAGGATCGTGGGGGTCTTGCCCAGACCCATGTCGAGCGCGAGGCAGCCTCCGAGGCCGGCGTCGTCGAGGAACCGCAGCCAGGCGACCGCTTCGGCCTGGTAGCTCCGCAGTTCGCCGGCGAACCCCTTCGGGGTCGTGACGTCGTCCTCGGAGATGCGCGACGCGCTCCGCAGCAGGTCTGCGGCCCAGCCACCGCCGGACAGCGTGATCCCACCGGAGAGCGGTGAGCCCTCGAGTCCCAACGCCTGGCGCAGCATGTCGGCGCCGGTGAGCTGGGTCTGGTCGGCACGGTCGGCGAGTGCAGCTGCCGCTTCACGGAGGTCGGCCTTGTCGAGCTCGACCCACGTGTCGCCCGACCTGATCAGTGGGCGAGCCTCGCGTGCCAGGCGCTGGATCTCCTCTGCGGTCAGCTCGACGTCGTCGAAGACGACCGACCAGCTGACGTTGGCCAGCTGTTGCGCGCCGACGATCGACTCCTGCGCTTCGTCCGCGGTGAGGCGAAGAGCCGGCGTGGGCTTCTTGCGCGACAACGACGGAACCCGCACGTCGAATCCGGCGGCGGTGAGGACCTCGCCGGTCGTGCTCATCAGCTGCCACGCCTCGTCCTGGCTGAGGATGACCTCGCCACGCCGGCGCCCCCCGGGACGGCTGAGCTCGGGGAACAACCGCTCGACACGAGCGAGCTGCTCCTTCATCTCGCGAGCGCGGGTGTTCGAGGCATTGACCATCGCCACCTCGACCGGCTCGAGCACGTCGTCGACGCCGGGACCGAGGACCTTGCAGTGCCACGCATCGCCGTCGTCGGGCGGATCGAGCGAGATGGTGAGCGCGAACTTCGCGGTACCCGTGACCGGCGACGACCACTGGTCGAGACGACGGACGAGTTCGGCACCGGCACGGGTCGGTGCGTCGAAGGGCGAACCGTCGAGCTTGGCGAGAACCGTCTCGGCGACATCGGAGCGAGAACGGGGATCGGGCGGCGCGGCGGGCACCTCGAGCCGCTCGGCCGCCATGCGACAGATCGTGCCGACCAGGTCGGCGAGGAGCGACTGGGTGAACGCCCGGCCATCCTGTCGATTGCCAGCCGTCGCCGCCGCGCCCGGACGCACAGCGGCCAGGTCGGCGATGATCTCCGGATCGATGAGCGCCGGTTCCCAGCGGACCTCGAACGTCGACAGGTCGCGCCCGCCGTCGTCCTTCTTCCGGATCTTGCGGAGCCGCGGTACCATCCGGCCCTGGGCAGTGAGCCGAACAGCCAATGCCGTGGTGAGACCCATCCACGGGACCGTGGCGCCCAGGCCGTCGGCGTCGGCCGACGCTCGCTGGGCGACGAGCCAGCCGAGGGTCGATCCGAGCGGCGCGACGAGGCTGTCGGCCTTCGAACCATCGATCAGGCGGATCGGGCGGTGCTCCTCCCACGGGATCGAGCCGCCGCCGGCGGCCTGGAGTCGTTCACGGACCTCGGCCACCGATCCAGAGGCGGCATCGCGTCCGCCGGCCCAGGCGATGACCACGCCGGGTTCCCACGACAGCTGCAGCTGGGTGACGCCGGGATCGGCCGGCGTCGTCGGCTGCCGGGGCGCCGGGCGCTGCCCGGCTCCGGCGAGCTCATCCTCCTTCGGTGGTCCGACCAGTTCGGTCAGGACCTCGTCGATGCGATGCGCTTCACGATCGAAGTCGTCGATGATCGCGAACCGTTCGGGCGTCGGCACCGATCGCTTGGTGTCCTCGATCACGCGGTCGGCACGGTCGAGGAGGCGGTACAACACCCGAACCCAGTCGCTCTGGAAGCGATGGAGCACGGCCGTCTGGCTCTCGGTGGCGCGGCCATCGAGGTGCACCTGGACGATGTCTTCGAAATCGCCCGGCAGATGGGCCGTTGTCATGGTCGTGGAGGTGATCGTGTTCTCCGTTCACGGGTTCGGCACAGCCGGGGTTCCGACGAACATCGTCGGGACCGGCCCCACCGCACATTGCCGTTGTGCCGGTCTCTCGGGATTGGGCCCTCGAGATCGGAGCCCACGCCGCAGGGGCGGTCGTTCCGGGTGGTCGGCAGCCGGTCGGAACGGGTCACCTCGGGCGCTCGGGCACGTCGGACGCGTCAGAGAGTCGGGGCAACCGGCTGATTGTCAGTGTACCCGGCTCAGAGGTACTGCGGCAGCTTCTCGGCGATCTCTTCCGGCGTGGTGGGCGGAGCGAACCGAGCCACGACCGCGCCAGAGCGGTCGACCAGGAACTTCTCGAAGTTCCACGTGATGTCGGACGCGTCGCCGTCGCCGGGCTGCGCGGCGCGGAGCATCTCGTAGAGCTCGCAGGCGCTGTCGCCGTTGACCTCGATCTTGGAGAACATCGGGAACGTCACGTCGTACGTCGACGTCGCGAACGCGAGGATCTCCTCGTCGGTCCCCGGCTCCTGCTGGCCGAACTGGTTGCAGGGGAAGCCCAGGACCGCGAAGCCGGCGTTCTTGTTGTCTTCATGGAGCGCGCGCAGACCTGCGTACTGGGGCGTCAGCCCTCACTCACTGGCGACGTTGACGACAAGACAAACGGTGTCCTGGAACTTCTCGAAGGACACCTGCTCGCCCGTGATCGACTTCATCTCGATCTCGTGGAATGCGCTCATGCGCCGCATCGTAGGCACACGTCAACGGTTCCGTCCGAGATACCGATCGAGCTGTCGTCGTTCCTTCTTCGTCGGCCGACCTGCACCGGCATCGCGAACGGCCTGCGGAGTGTGCCGGACCCGCTCGGGCGGTGGCGGGCTGTGGTCGATGAAGCACTCCGCCGCCACAGCGGCGCCGACGCGCTTGTCGATCAGCGTCGTGATCTCGAGGATCCGGACTCGATCACCGACCCGCGCCTCGACCCGGTCGCCGACCGCAACCTTGTGCGCCGGCTTCACCGAGCGCCCGTTGACCTCGACATGGCCACCGGTGCAGCCCTTCGCCGCGAGCGAGCGCGTCTTGAAGACCCGCACCGCCCACAACCAGCGGTCGACTCGGGCGATTTCGCTCAGGCTGCTGACTTCTCGAGGATGTGCACGCCGCATGCCGAACCGAGGCCGATCACGTGCGCCAGACCGACCGTTGCACCCTCGATCTGACGGTCGCCCGCCTCACCACGCAGGTGATGGCAGACCTCCCAGATGTTGGCGATGCCGGTGGCCGAGATCGGATGACCCTTCGACTGGAGACCGCCGGACACGTTGACCGGCTTGGCGCCATCGCGCCACGGCGCGCCCGACTCGAAGAAGTCGACCGCTCCCCCGGGCTCGCAGAGCTGCAGGTTGTCGTAGTGCACGAGCTCGGCCGTGGCGAAGCAGTCGTGGAGCTCGACCAGGTCCAGATCGTCGGGCGAGACGCCGGCCTGCTCGTAGGCCTGCGTTGCAGCCACCCGGGTGAGGGTGTTGACATCGGGCAGTACCTGACACGCCTCCTGCCACGGGTCGGACGTGAGGATGGAGGCCGAGACCTTCACCGCACGACGCTGCTGCTCCTTCGACAGCGTCTTGAGCTTCGCAGCCGAGACCACGACTGCCGCGGCGGCGCCGTCGCAGTTGGCCGAGCACATCGGACGGGTGTTGGGGTAGGCGATCATCATGTCGCCCATCACCTGCTCGAGGCTCATCTCCTTGGTGTAGGCAGCCAGCGGATTGAGCGTGGAGTGCTTGTGGTTCTTCACGCTGATGTTGGCGAACAGCTCGAACGGTGTGCCGACGTAGTCGTTCTCGTAGAGGTACTCCATGCCCACCTGGGCGAAGGTGCCGGGCATCTGCTGGGTTCCGATGCGTCCGTCGGTTCCGGCGACGGCGCCGAAGCGACCCGAGGGCTCCCACTCGTGCCCGTCCTTCTTCTTGCCTCCTCCGCCGGCACCGAGGAGCCCGGCGCCGGCCAACTTCTCGACACCGACGGCGAGACCCATGTCGCACTCGCCGGCCTTGATCGCCATGATCGCCGTGCGCAGGGCGGTCGCGCCGGTGGCGCATGCGTTCTGCACGTTGTAGACGGGAATGCCGGTCTGGCCGATCTGCTTCTGGAGCTGCTGGCCGAACGACTGCCCGACGAGGTTGCCGTAGGCCATGATCCCCATGTCGCCCATGGTCACGCCGGCATCGCTGAGGGCGGCCATCGCTGCCTGCGCGCCGAGGTCCTGGATGTCGAGGTCGGGGTGCTTCCCGAACTTCGTCATGTTGATACCGAGGATGAAGACGTCTTCACTCATGAGCGTTCTCCTGTCGCGGGTTCGAAGCCGAAGCCGACGGCCTCGACGCCGTTGTCGTCCGGGCCGAGGGACATGGTGGCGAGGCGGACCTTCATGCCCAAGGTCACGTGTTGGTCGTCCGGTTCGGTGTTGACGACGTTGCCCCGGACGCTGGTTCCGGCGCAGTCGATGACCCCGGCGACGAACGGAACCGGCACACCAGGTGCGGCGAAGGCGACGATCGTGAACGACTTCAGTACGCCCTCGGTTGAGATCTCCGCTTCGGTGAAGTCGGTGCCGAAGCACGACGCGCAGGCGTTCCGGCGGTCGAAGAACCGCGCACCACAGGACGTGCACTCGGTGGCGACGAGGTGCGGCCGATCTCCCAGCCGCAGATAGTCGACGAGCGGGATCTGGGTCTGGGTCGACACCACTTCTCCTTGCGATGGGCCGCCGCCTCGAACCCTGTCTCGGGATCCCGCGACCGGCGGCGGTGGAATGAGGGTGTCAGCCTCCCAGACTGCGCTGCGCACCGCCACCCTGTCGACGCCATCGGTCCAGGATGCACCCGTAGTGTGGATGCGTGGTCGACATCATCGAACTCGAGCGGCTCGCGGCGACAGGAGATCCCGATGCCCCGATCCCGAACGATGCGATCCCCTTCGCCGACCACATCGCAGCCGATGAACGGGCCGAGCTGCTGCCCGACTGGTACATGCCGAAGCCGATGGCCGGCGTCCCGACGCTGCGGGGCTGGCGCCGCGCGGTGGCGTGGCTGATCATCGCAGCATTCCTGGCCGTGGTGTCCTCCGGCCTGTGCAGCACGTACGGGATCCTCGAGATCGCCTGACCGTGGGTCCCAACGGGTCCCGTCGTCGAGTGGTCGAGCCGGACTGCAGTTCCTCCGACGTCAGTTGATGCAGGACGCGAGATCAGCGAGCAGCTCTGGCGGCAGTTCGTCTCCCTCGCCCGACACCAGCGCCTGCGCGAACAGGTCGGCGAACGCGTCCTCGGTGAGGTTGTCCTCGATGCACGACTTGACGTCGTCGGGCACGTCAGCACCGAGATCGTCCAGGAACGCTTCCGTCAGGTTGATGTCGCAGGTGCCGAAGCTCTCGGCCACGGCGTCGGCCTCTGTCCCGTCGAGCTCGAGCCCGGAGCCGGCGAGGTCGGTCGTCTCGGCGAGGTCGTCGGCACTGATGTCGGCGTCCTCGAACGTCGACGGTCCGCCGACGGCATCGACGATCTCGCGTGCGAGGCAGTCGATCTCGTCGTCGGAGAAGGGTGCGTCACCCTCGCCACGGATGGCCTTCGCGATGGCATCGGAGTACTCGTTGGAGCTGGCGCCGCCTCCCCCGTCATCCCCGCACGCGGCGAACAACAGCCCGCCCGCCATGACTGCGCCCGCGATCCTGGTCCTGTTCACGATGCGATCCTCACCTCGAAGATGGACGCCGCCATTGCCGGAGACTGGCCGCGAACCATAGGGCACCTCGACTCCGAGGATGGCCATCTCGGACCCACCGTCAGCCGACCACGCGGACGACCAGGGCGATCGCTGACCCGACGAGCACGGCGAGCACCGCGCGCTCGAACGCCAGCCCGCCGAGACGTGCTCGCAGCGACGTTCCGACCGGGATCATCGCCAGTACGGGCACGAACGCCAACGCCGACACGAAGACTCGGTCGACGTCATACGCGCCGGTCGACGCCAGGAGGACGAGTTGTACGAGGCCGGAGAGGCCGAAGATGAGCGTGACCGAGAACACGTAAGTCTGCTTCGGCAGCCGGTAGCCGTGGAGCCACGTCGCCACCACGGGGCCCGACACCCCCACCGCGCCCTGCATGAGCCCGACCACGATGCCCACACCGGGAGCCCACCGGGACGCCGTGACCGGGTCGATCGCCACCTCGGGCGCCCGTAGGTAGTTCACGACGAACGCGAGAATCGTCACGACCAGGGCGATCAGCAGGGGGTCCTCGGGCACGGACACGAGCGCGAACGTTCCGACCACGGCTCCCGCCATCCCGAACCCGACGAGGGCTCGGAGATCCCTCGCTCCACTACGCGCCTCGCGTGCACCGAAGCAGAGGAGCGCATTCGCCGTGACGTTCGGCGCCGCGACGATCACCACCGCGTCCTCCACACCGAGCACCAAGGTGATCAACGGAACGGCGAGCAGTGGATAGCCCATGCCCGTCACCGACTTCACGAACGCACCGAGCAGTGAGGCGCCGAGGACGACGGCGATCTCGGTGCCGGTCACGGGTGCGACGATACGACCTCGTTGGAAGCGGCCCCGATTCCCGGCATCCTGCTGCGGTGGACATCGAATTCTGGATCGACCCCATCTGACCGTGGTGTTGGGTGACGGCCCGGTGGGTCGTCGACGAGGTACGTCCGCACCGTGATCTGACGGTCACCTGGCAACCGATCAGCCTGTTCTTCAAGAACGAGCCCGAAGAAGGGACCGACCACCATCGGTACCTGCACAAGACGCACAAGCTCCTGCGTGTGCTCGAGTCCGTTCGCACTGACTCCGAGGGCGGCGACGGCGACGTCGAGTCGCTCTACATCGAATATGGCCGCCGGATCCATCACGACACGGCGGTCGACTTCGAGCCGGCCGATGCCCTCGCAGCCGTTGGCCTCGATGCGCGCCATGCCGCAGCGTTCGACGACGAGTCGTGGGATGCCGAGATCCGTACCCGCATGGACCGCGGCATCGCACTGGCGGGCGACGACATCGGCACGCCGATCATCGCCTTCGAGGACCGGAACGGCGACATGCAGGGCTACTTCGGTCCGGTCATCACGCGTGTTCCACCCACGAAGGACAGCCTCGCGATGTGGGACGCCCTCGTCGCCATGATCGACGTGCAGGGGTTCTGGGAGCTCAAACGGACCCGCACCGAGGGTCCCGATTTCGGCGACCGCCCGTAGGCGAGGGCCCCACGTCAGCTGCGAGTGCTCTCACCGCTGACACTTCCGACGTCGCAGTACGGTGGATTGCGATGGACGAACCGGCCGACCACACCGCTGCCACGGGTTCGGACTGGCGCTCCGGACGATCCGTCGACGGCGGCATCGACCGGGTGCCGGTTCCGTCGACGTCGGGCACGTTGTGGCTCTGCGGCAAGCATCTGATCGGTCCCGACCCGGTGGCCACGATGGATCGGCTGGGCGTGGACACCGTCGTGTGTCTCAGCCAGCAACACGAACTCGTCCAGCGCTATCCGCACTATGTCGAGTGGTTGGCCGGTGCCGGCGAGCACGCGATCTGGCACCCCATCCCTGATCTCCACGCGCCGTCGCTGGCCGAGACCGAACACCTCGTCGACGAGATCCTCCGCCGACTGGACCTCGGCCACAAGCTCCTCGTGCACTGCGGCGCGGGAATTGGTCGTGCCGGCACCATCGCCGCTGCGGTGCTCATCCGGCGCGGGGTCAGCCTCGAACGAGCGCTCGAGACCGTCGCCGCGTGCCGGCCCATGGGTGGACCCGAGGCCGGCGCCCAGACCGAGGTCCTGCGGGCGCTCGCCGATGGACGCTGACCGTCTCCGCGACCTCGACGTCCAGTCGGGTGCTCGCCTGGTCGACTTCGCCGAGTGCGCCCGCGTCGGTGACTGGACGCTGCGGTCGGCGCTGGTCCGCTACGCCCAGCGATCGCCCGTCGCCGCCAGCGCAGTGCTCGAACTGATCCGACGCACGGACAACGCGCTGCACCCCTACCGACGGTCACTCGAGCAGCTGCCGGTTCGCGAGGTCGCCGAGTCGAGCGATGGAGTGCCGACAGTCGTCGAACTGCTGGAGGTCGCACGGCTGCTCCACGAATTGGGAGATCTGCTGGCGCGCTGGGCTGACGACCGTGCGTCGGTCGAAGTGCCGGTGGCCGAGGTCGATCTGCTGGCCGGCCAGGCGTTCGCGGCGCTCGCGGATCTGGGCGTGCCCCGCGAGACACGGCCCCCTCGACGAGCCGACTGATCCAGTCGTCGGATCGGCGATCGGCGATCGGCGATCGATCAGAGCGAGTCGCGGCCGAGCGTCAGGAGCAGGACGGCGCGCCCGAGGAACACGTCGCTGTCTTCGGGGATGAGCTGGTAGGTGGCGCCGCCGATGCCCAGCTCGAAGACGAGTCGTGCGGCCTCTGCGCAGTAACCGGGCAGATGGTCGACCGTGGTGATCGGGCGGATCGACGCATTGTCCGGTTCCATCGTGGAGTACCCGGCCGCTTGCAGTTCGTCGGTGTTCTGGCCGGCATGTCCGCCCTTGGGCGTCCCGTTGAGCACCAACACCGTCGATTCGGAACGCTCGCGCAGCGGACGTGCCTCTCGATCATCGTTCTCGCAACCGGCCGGGGCCGGTTCGCCGTCGATCGACGACGCGCTCGGCGGCTGCGTCGTCGTGGTCGAAGGCGTCGTGGTTGCCGTGGTGGTGCTCGTGGCGGTCGCGACGTTCGAGTCGTTGCCGTCCCCGTCGTCGATGGATGCGAACGCCGCTGCCAGGAGCAGTACGCCGAGGAGCACGACGAAGACCACCACCGATCGAGACCGTTGCTCGAGGGTGGGTCGCCAGCGGTCGTCGGAACCCACGTCGACCCAGACGCCTTCCTCCCACTGCTCGCCGTCTCGGGTCCGGTCGCGTCGCCGCGCGGACCTCGGGTCGTCTGCTGACTCTGCCACTCCCGCGAGCCTGCCATCCCGCCCGGCGAGAGCCGTGGACGGGACGGTCTGACGACGTCGCAGCCAACAATCTTGACCCGCCGGTCAAGTGTGTGGTTTCGTCGTCGTCATGACCATCACGGGGGAATCCGACGAAGCGGCGCGTCTGGACCGCGACGCGATCCACGCGCGCTACCGCGCCGAGCGCGACAAGCGACTGCGCGACGACGGCAACGCGCAATACCTCGAACCGGTGGGACGATTCGCTCACTACCTCGAGGATCCGTACGTCGAGGTCACAGAACGGGAGCCGCTCACTGATGAGGTCACCGTGGTCTTCATCGGCGGCGGCTTCGCCGGACTGGTGACCGGAGCACGGCTCAAGGAGGCCGGCGTCGACGACGTCCGGATCATCGAGAAGGGTGGCGACTTCGGCGGTACCTGGTACTGGAACCGCTATCCCGGCGCCCAGTGCGACACGACGTCGTTCGTCTACATGCCGTTGCTCGAAGAGACCGGCCACATGCCGACCGAGAAGTACGCGCACGCGCCCGAGATCCTCGAACACTGCCAGCGGATCGGCAAGCACTTCGACCTCTACGACAACGCGGTCTTCTCCACCGAGGTCACCGACGTCCGGTGGGACGAGTCGATCTCCCGGTGGATCATCAAGACCAACCGCGACGACGAGATGCGGGCCAAGTTCGTCTGCATGGGCACGGGTCCGTTGCATCGCCCCAAGCTCCCCGGCATCCCCGGCATCGAGAGCTACGCCGGCCACAGCTTCCACACCAGCCGCTGGGACTACGACTACACCGGCGGCGATCCTGCGGGCGCGCCGATGACGAACCTGGCCGACAAGCGAGTCGGGATCATCGGGACCGGAGCCACATCGGTCCAATGCATCCCGTACCTGGCCACGGCATGCGGCGCGCTCCACGTGTTCCAGCGGACACCGTCGTCGATCGACATCCGGAACAACCGGCCCACGGATCCGGACTGGTTCGAGAACGAGGTGTTCGAGCCCGGTTGGCAGGAGAAGTGGCTCATGAACTTCACCACCCTCCAGACCGGCGGCTTCGCAGAGGAGGACCTGGTCATGGACGGCTGGACCGACATCTCCATACGCATCCGCGACAAGGTCATCGAGATGGGGGTCGAGGAGTTCACTCCCGAGACCATGCTCCTTGCGTTCAACGAGAGCGACGACGAGAAGATGGCGGAGATCCGGGCGCGGGTCGACGAGATCATCGCCGACCCGGACACGGCCGAGGCGCTCAAGCCCTGGTACCGCCAGCTGTGCAAGCGGCCCTGCTTCCACGACGAGTACCTCGACGCCTACAACAACCCCAACGTCCATCTCGTCGACACCGACGGCCAGGGTGTGAGCGAGATCACACCTCGTGGCGTCGTCGTCGGCGGCCGCGAGTACGAGCTCGACTGCCTCATCTACGCATCGGGTTTCGAGGTCGGCACGTCCTACGTCCGGCGGTCCGGATACGACGTCACCGGTCGCGACGGCCGCACCATCGGCGACTACTGGGACGAGGGCATGCGTTCGATGCACGGTATCCACGTCGCCGGGTTCCCGAACCTGTTCGTCGTCGGCCCGAGCCAGGGCGCGAACCTGATCTCGAACATCCCGCACAACCTCCTCGAGGCCGGCAAGACGATCGCCACGATCGTGCGCCACGCCGAGGACGAGGGCGCGCAGGAGGTCGAGGTCACCCAGGACGCCGAGGACGCGTGGATCGAGCACCTGCTCGCCAACCCCCGTCTCTTCGGCGGCAACGCCGACTGCACGCCGGGCTACTACAACAACGAGGGCCAGCCGGCCGGGCCGTCGGCGATGCTCAACATGGCCGGCTACCCCGAGGGCCCCGTCGCCTACTTCCACTACATCGACCACTGGCGCAACACCGGCGACTTCGAGGGCCTCGAGTTCCGCTGACCCCAGACCCCCGCACCCCCGTTCTGGTGAGTCCTCACGCCACCTGACGGTGCCGAACGCCCACCAGAACCCACGGCACCCCCGTTCTGGTGAGTCCTCACGCCATCTGGTGGTGCCGAACGCCCACCAGAACCGGGGGTCAGGCGATGTCGACGGCGGCGCCGGCGAACTGCGCGTTGTAGAGGCGCGAGTACGGGCCGTCGTGGGCGAGGAGGTCGTCGTGGTTGCCCTGTTCGACGATGCGGCCATCTTCCATCACGAGGATCACGTCGGCGCCGCGGATGGTCGACAGCCGGTGCGCGATGACGAAGCTGGTCCGGTTGGCGCGTAGGGCGTTCATCGCTTCCTGGATGAGGACCTCGGTGCGCGTGTCGACCGAGCTGGTCGCCTCGTCGAGGATCAGGATCGAGGGGTTCGCGAGGAACGCCCGAGCGATGGTGACCAACTGCTTCTCTCCGGAGGAGATGTTGTCGCCCTCGTCGTTCATCAGCGTGTCGTAGCCGTCGGGAAGGTTGTGGACGAACCGGTCGACATAGGTGACCTGGGCCGCCTCGAGGATCTGCTCGTCGGTCGCCCCCGGGTTGCCGTAGGCGATGTTGTCGCCGATCGTGCCCCCGAAGAGCCAGGTGTCCTGGAGGACCATCCCGACCTTCGATCGGAGTTCGTGGCGTGGGAACGACGCGATGTCGCGGCCGTCGAGGCTGATGGAGCCGCCGTCGAGGTCGTAGAACCGCATGAGCAGGTTCACGAGCGTGGTCTTCCCCGCGCCCGTGGGACCGACGATGGCGACCGTCTGGCCCGGCTCGGCGATGACCGACAGCCCCTCGATCAGCCGCGTCTCGGGCGAGTAGGAGAAGTGGACGTCGTCGAAGACGATGCGGCCGCGGACGGCGGCCGGATCGACCCGCACGATGTGTCGCTTCTGTTCGGCGCTCTGTTCGTCGGCGTCGAGGAACTCGAGCACTCGTTCGAGGGACGCGATGCCCGACTGGAACACCGTTGCCATCGACGCGAGATGCGTCAGCGGCTGGGAGAACTGGCGGGCGTACTGGATGAACGCCTGGATGTCGCCGACGGTCATCGCCCCGCTGGAGATGCGGAGCCCACCGATCACGGCGATCATGGCGTACTGGACGTTGCCCAGGAAGATCATCGCCGGTTGGATCAGGCTGACCATGAACTGGGCACCGAAGCTGGCCTCGAACAGCTGCTCGTTGGTCTTCTCGAACTCGGCCCCGACCTCTCGGCGCCGGCCGAAGCTCTTCACGATCGCGTGGCCGGTGAAGGCCTCCTCGACCTGCGAGTTGAGGGCGCCGGTGTGGCCCCACTGCGCCATGTACCGGGGTCGGGCCCGACCGCCGATCTGCTTCATCGCGACGACCGACAGCGGGACCGTCACCAGCGCGACCACGGTGAGCCAGGGCGAGATCGTGAGCATCATCACCACGACGCCGATCAGCGTGAGCGTCGACACCAGGATCTGGCTGATGGTCTGCTGGAGGCTCTGCGACAGGTTGTCGATGTCGTTGGTGACCCGGCTCAGGAGGTCGCCACGGGGCTGCGCGTCGACGTAGCGGAGCGGGAGGCGGTGCAGCTTTTTCTCGACCTGATCACGCAGCGAATACATCGACCGCTGCACCACGCCGGCGAGGATGTATGCCTGCATGTACGACAGGCCCCACGACGCCAGGTACAGGACGGCGACGAACAGCAACTTGCGATGGAGTTCGCCGAAATCGATCCCCCCGCCGCCGATGACGCCACGAAAGATGACGTCGGTCGCCTCACCCAGGAGCTTCGGTCCCACGACGACAAGGGCCACGCTGGCGAAGGTCAGCACGAGCACCGCGACCAGGCGCGCCCGCTCGGTCGACAACAGCTTCCAGAGCCGGCGGAGTGCATCACCGAAGTCGGCCGACTTCTCGACCGGCATGCCGATGCCACCACCGGGCCCGAAGCCACCCTGACGGCGCCGCTCGGTGGCGGTACCCCCGGCATCGAGGATCTCCCGCTCTTCGTCGGTCGTCGCCGTGCTGCTGGACTCCTTGCCGCTCGATCCCGTGCCGCTCGATCCCGTGCCGCCCGATCCCTTGTCGGTCGAAGGATCGCCGCTCTGGCCGGAGGTACTCATGCCGGCACCTCCTCGTCCTCGCCGATCTGCGACGCGACGATCTCGGCGTACGTCGGACACGACTCGATGAGGGCATCGTGGCGTCCGCGACCGACCACCTCGCCGTCCTCGAGCACCAGGATCTGGTCGGCGCCGGCGATGGTCGAGACCCGCTGGGCGACGATCACGACTGCGGCCGCCGACACCTGTGGCGCCAGCGCTGCCCGCAGCCGAGCGTCGGTCGCCAGATCGAGCGCGGAGAACGAGTCGTCGAAGACGTAGATCTCGGGCCGGACGATCAGCGCCCGGGCGATCGAGAGCCGCTGGCGTTGTCCACCCGACACGTTGCTGCCACCCTGTTCGATGACGCTGTCGAGGCCGTCGGACATGGCGCGGACGAAGCCGTCGGCCTGGGCCACGCGTAGTGCCTCCCACAGCTCGTCCTCGGTGGCGTCGGGGCGGCCGTATCGGAGGTTCGACGCAACGGTCCCGCTGAACAGGTACGGACGCTGCGGGACGTAGCCGACCTTGCTCCACAGCACGTCGAGATCGAGCGCGCGCACGTCGACACCGTCGACGAGCACGGCGCCGTCCGTGGCGTCGAACAACCGAGGGACCAGGTTGACCAGGGTCGTCTTACCCGCGCCGGTACTCCCGATGATCGCCGTGGTCTCCCCCGCACCCACCGCGAAGGACACGTGAGACAGGACCGCGTGCTCGGCACCCGGGTAGTGGAAGCTGACGTCGCGGAACTCGAGGGACCCATGCGTCGGCACCTCGGTCACCGCGGCGGACGGGGACCCGATCGTCGTCGGCGTGTCGAGCACCTCCTGGATCCGCTCGGCGGCGACGGCGGCTCGCGGGATCATCGAGACCATGAACGTGGCCATCACGACCGCCATCAGGATCTGGATCAGGTAGCTGAGGTAGGCGACCAGTGCGCCGATCTGCATGTCGCCGGCCATGATCCGGTCGGCGCCGATCCACAACACGAGGATGCTCGAGGCGTTGATGATGAACATCACGGTCGGGAACATGCCGGCCATCAGGCGGCCGGTGCGCAACGCCGTGGCGGTCAGGTCCTCGTTGGCATCGTCGAATCGAGCCTCTTCCTCGGGTTCTCGGACGAAGGCGCGCACCACGCGGATGCCGGTGATCTGCTCGCGCAGGACCTTGTTCACCCGGTCGACCCGCTCCTGCATCAGCTGGAACGCGGGAACCATCTTGCGGACGAGATTCCCGAGGATCAGCATCGCGGCCGGCATGCTGATGAGCAGCACGACGGAGAGTCCGACGTCCTCGCGCAGCGCCATCGTCACACCGATCACCACCGTGAGCGGCGCGGCGATCATCATCGTGCACGCCGTCACCACCATGATCTGCACCTGCTGGACGTCGTTGGTGATACGGGTGATGAGCGACGGCGCGCCGAAGTGGCCGACCTCCTCGGCCGAGTAGTCGAGGACGCGGTTGAAGAGACTCGCCCGGACGTCGCGGCCGAAGCTCATGGCTGCCTTCGCCCCGTACCAGGTGGCGGCGACGGCGAAGACGATCTGGACGAGCGTGAACCCGATCATGATGGCGCCGGTTCGTCGGATGAAGTCGTTGTCGCCGACGATGACGCCCTGGTCGATGATGTCGGCATTCAGCCCCGGGAGCATGAGCGCCGCGCCGGTCTGGACGGCTTGCAGCACGACGACGATCCCCAGGAGCTTTCCGTAGGGACCGAGGTGTGACCGGAGGAGTCGGCGCAGGCTCATCGGCCGGACCTGATCCCGTCGAGGAGGATCGACACGATCTCCTCGGGTTCCATCGGTTCGTCGGTCATCATCGGATGGGTCGCCGAGAGGGTGAGTGCCCGCAACAGTCGACCGGCCTTGCGGGGTTCGACCGTCAGCCGGGCAGCCTCCGAGTCGAACACCTCGGTCACGGCGTCGCTGTCGGACAGCGGCCGCTCGGCACGCTCCCGGAGCTGGGGTCCGACGTTCGACACGACCCGCCAGACGTCGGCGATCCGTTGACGCACCATGGTGGTGACGATCACCAGGCGTTGCTCGAACGTGAGTGCCGCGTCGATCGACCGGACGGCCGTCTCGAAGTCGGACAGATCGAGCACCGCCTCGATCGTCGCTGCCAGCAACTCATCCTTGTCCTCGAAGACCCGGAAGATGGTGCCCTCGGCGATGCCGGCCGCCGCGGCGATCTGGCGCGTGGTCACCGACTCGCCGAACTCGAACAGCAACGGCTTGGTCGCCTCGACGATGGCGGCGCGACGCTCGTCGGGCGGGAGCGCGCTGGCTCGCGTCGACGAGGTCAAGGTCTTCGGCATCTCCGGGAGCGTAGCGGAGTGAGTGAGCACTCACTCCGCTACGCTCCCGGAGATGATCGATCGAGGCCCGGGGCATGGAGGACACATGGCTGAAGAGGATCCGCGCCCGAACAGCGCCACCGCCACCGGGGCAGATACATCCACCGACACCGGGACGGACACCGACGACGCCGAGGAGCGAGAGCGGACCTTCGAGAAGTCGATCGTCGTCGGCCATGAACGGCTCACGCGAACGCTCCCGGTCATGATCGCCACTGGCGTGGTCGGTGGCTTCGACGTCGGTCTCGGCGTCGCCGCGCAGTTCGTCGTCCTCGAGGCCACCGGAAGTCCGATGCTCGGGGCCCTGGCCTTCAGCATCGGCTTCATCGCACTGACGTTGGCGGGCAGCGAACTGTTCACCGAGGACTTCCTCGTGCCAGTGACGACCGTGGTCACCGACGCTGACCTCGGTGCATCCCGACTCGTCCGACTCTGGAGCGTGACGCTGGTCTCGAACCTGGCCGGTGGATTCGTCTTCATGGTGCTCGGGCTCGCCGCGCTGCCACAGATCGCTCCCCTCCTCGCGACGGAGGGACGGCACTTCATCGACGCCGGCATCGGTACCGAGGCGTTCGCGAGCGCGATCCTGGGTGGGTTCGCCATCACGCTCATGACCTGGATGGAACGCGGCTCGGACAACATCGTCGGCAAGTTGGTCGCGGCCATCGCCGTCGGCTTCCTCCTCGCCGCCGGCCCACTCAACCACTCGGTCGTCCGATCGCTCGAGATGTTCGGCGCCCTGATCCACGGTGCCGACTTCGGTTACGCCGACTGGACCGGCGCCCTCGGCGTTGCGATCGCCGGCAACATCGTCGGGGGCCTGGGACTCGTGACGGTGATCCGGCTCGTCCAGATCGGGAGCCGCAAGATCGAGGCCGAACAGAACCGATCGGCCCGAACCGACGATCCGGGAGCAGCTACCAGTCGGTGGGGACGTAGTCCTTGAGGAACTGACCCCAGACGTGGCTGCCGGAGTTGTGGCCGTCGACGATCGGATCCACGATCCGAGACGCGCCGTCGACGATGTCGAGCGGTGGATGGAAGCGATGTTCGGCCTGCTTCTGCGCCGCGATCTCGATCGGGTCCTCGTCGCTCACCCAGCCGGTGTCGACACTGTTCATGTGGATGCCCGACCCGTGGAAGTCGGTGGCCGAGGTCCTCGTCATCATGTTCAGGGCCGCCTTGGCCATGTTGGTGTGCGGGTGCTTCGTCGTCTTGAACCGCCGGTAGAACTGGCCCTCGACGGCGGAGACGTTGACGACGTGTTTGCCTTCCCCCGGCGTTCGCTCCATGAGCGGTTTGAGGCGAGCGTTGATCACGAACGGCGCGATGGCATTCACCAACTGGGTCTCGAGCAGTTCGACCGACGACACCTCGTGGAGCAGGAGCCTCCACGAGTTCCGATCGCGGAGGTCGACCTGCTGGCGGTCCTGATCGAGGCGGCCTTCGGGGAACAGGTCACCCTGGGCGTCGAGCTCGTCGGGCAGCAGTGGGGTCTGTGACATCTCGGCTGCGTGGGTCAGCCCAGCCGGGGCATCGCCACCGTTCATCGCCGCCGGCACGGCCGGCGCCTCGCCGCCCGGCAGCAGGTGATATCCACGCAGTCCTTCGTACGCGCCCACCAGCGCCAGGACCTCGGGCCGCAACTCCTGCAAGGCAGCGGTCTCGCTGTCGAGCATGTGCCGGTAGAAGTCGGGCGGTCGGCGGACCGTCTGGCACGCGTTGTTGATGATGAAGTCGAGGCGGTCGCGCGTCTGGAGCACGTACTGGCAGAAGGCCTCGACACTCGGCGTGTGGCGCAGATCGAGCCCGAACACCTCGAGGCGGTCGCCCCAGTCGGCGAAGTCGGGTTCGGCGGCGTACCGGGCCGCTGCGTCGCGTGGGAATCGGGTGACCACGATGAGTCCGGCGCCGCACCGAAGCAGCTTGATGCCCGCCTGGTAGCCGATCTTCACCCGACCGCCTGTGAGGAGGGCCACCGTCCCTGTCAGGTCGGCGAGTTCGCACCGCTTGGCGAAGTTCAGGTCTGCGCACGCCAGGCAGAGCTGGTCGTAGAAGTGGTGGACCTGGTGGTACTTGGTCTTGCAGATGTAGCAGTGCTGCGAGTCGGCGGTCTCACCGATCTCGGGGACCTCGACGTCGGTCTGGACGAAGTCGTCGGGCGGAAAGGTGTTCGGCGTGGTGAACACCGGCTTCGAGCGCAGGGTGCGGATGCCGGTCGATTCGAGGATCGACTCGTCACGGGCCAGCTTCTCGGCCCGGCGCTTGTTCCGCTTGGCCTTCACCCGGAGGCGACGCTCCTCCGGGTCGGCGCAGAACACATCGCCAGCGGCGTTGAGCAGCGCCGCTCGTTCCTCCGGTCCGAGGCCCGACAGGACATCCTTCGACCGGGCGATCTCCTGGAGGAACTCGGTCGTCTCCAGCAGGCGCCGGCGCAACGCGTCCTCGGTCTCGTCCATCATCGCCTCCTCCGCCGCTCGGCGGCAGCGGCCTTTCGTTCCTTGCGCACCTGCGACCGCTCCCATTTCCGCTGGCGGCTCCGGCATGCCTTGCGACAGAAGATCTGGTTCGCGGTCCGCCGCTCGAACAGGTCACCACAACGCCAGTAGCCACACACGACCAGGCGCTCCGGGTCGAAGTCGCCTTCCTCGTCGTCGATGGGTGCGGTCACGGGATCGGAAAACGGAAACGAGCCGCCGACCGGACGGCCGACGGCTCGTTTTCCAGATCTTGGAGTATCAGAGTGCGCGAACGTTCTGGGCTTCGTCGCCCTTGCGTCCGGGGCCGATGTCGAATTCGACGCTCTGCCCTTCGTCGAGCGACTTGTAGCCGTCACCGACGATGTTGGAGAAATGGACGAACACGTCGTCGCCGTCTTCGCGGGAGATGAAGCCGAAGCCCTTCTCTGCGTTGAAGAACTTCACGGTACCTGTAGCCAAAACAATCTCTCTTCAGTGATGAGCCGATCCTGTGCCGACTCTGCCCACGAGGCTAGACGCTGGAGCGCTCGGTGCCACACCTAGAGCTGGACCAGGCAGTCGCCGGTCACGACGCCGGCCGGAAAGGCGGTGGCCAACGCGTCGGCGATCTTCTCCGCTCGCGCCTCGTAGCCGACCGGGTTCTGGTGGATCCCGTCGGTGTCGAACCAACCGTCCTCGACCTCGGAGGCCCAGTCGTAGACCCGCATGTTGGGGTACTCCGGGCACGTGGCCATGAGCGCATCGTTCCACGGGGGCATGACCTCGGATCGCCACGACCCGCTCTGCGCGATCGTCTTGACGTTGACCCACAGCACCGGATCGCCGTCGGCGATCTCCATCATCATGGCGATGCGCTCGGCCAGCGATGTGGGCGCTCCGATGCCGACGTTCGCCGCGTCCATGGTCCCGAGGGCGAAGACCCAACAACCGTGGTAGCCGGCATCTCGCCACTTCTGCGCCGAATCGAGCGCGGCCGGGTTCTCCAGGTACGACTCGATGATCGCCCGGCCCCCGGCGATCTCGTAGTGCTGCGTCGTCGCACCGACACGCGCGTACTGGGCGGAGATCTGCTGGTCCTCGTCGGGGATGTAGGCGGTGGAGACCAACCCGAGGGACGTCGATCCGCCGACGTGGACCACCGATGTACACGGGCCCAGTGCATCGGCATCGGGGCCAGCCGTCGTTGCCGGCGAGTCCAACGACTCGCCCACCGGCGCGGCCGTGACTGTCTCGCTCACGGCGAGTTGATCGTTGCCCGGTGTGTCGTTCTCCTCGACGTTCACGCCCGCGAACCCGGCCAGCGCCGGCAGGAGGATGACCAGCACACCGGCGAAGGCCGCGCTCCTGCGAGGGGTGAGGCGGACGTCGGGTGGCCACTCCCCCGCTCTCCATCGAGCCCAGAGTCGCCCCAGAGCACCGTGGCGGATCGGGTCCTCGACGAAGCGCCACGACAGCGCGGCGACACCGAACGTTGCTGCCACCTGGAGCGTGCTGCGCACGAGCGCAGGGCCGGACGCCCCGGTCGGGGTCGTGAGGATGATGATCGGGAAGTGCCAGAGGTAGACCCCGTACGAGCGGGCACCGATCCACCGCATGGGTGCGCAGCCGACGATCGGTGCGAGTCGTGACGCCGGATGGGCGATCGATGCCACCACGGCGACCACCGACAACGCCAGGACGACGAAGCCACCCTGGTAGAGGAAGGGGGAGAACTCGCCGGCGAACGCGAACATCGCGCCGATGCCCACGAGTCCGGCGAGACCCACAGCGTCGATCGCGTTCCGCGCGTTCGCCGAGATCCGTGCGTGGAGCTTCTGACTGGGCCACATGGTGGCGAGGGCCGCGCCGATGAGCAGCTCGGCCGCTCGGGTGTCAGTGCCGTAGTACACGCGCGACGGGTCGGCGCCGGGCTCGTAGAGCGTGACCATCAGGAGGAACGAGGCCAGTGCGAGGCCGATGATGCCCAGGCCGAGACGGGGGCGCAGGAGTCCCGGTCGGACCTCGTGGATCACCTTCGTCCCGCCGATGAGCAGGAGCGGCCAGACGATGTAGAACTGCTCCTCCACCGACAGCGACCACAGATGGTTGAGCGGGCCGGGAGCATCGAACTGCGCGAAGTACGAGACCTCACGGACGACCAACCACCAGTTGTTCACGTAGACCGCAGCGGTTCCCGCGGCGGTGCGGAAGTCGGAACCCTGGTGCGGTCCGACCACGGTCACCCACGCGGAGACGACCACGAGCAGGAGGATCAGCGCAGGGATCAGGCGACGGAACCGGGCGATCCAGAACGACGTGAAGCTGAACTGCCCGGACCCCAGCTGGCTGAAGAGCAGGTCGGTGATCAGGTACCCCGACAGCGTGAAGAACACGCTGACACCCAGAAGGCCACCGGGAAGCGCATCGATCCCGAGGTGGTAGGCGATGACCGCGAGGACGGCAACGGCACGGAGACCGTCGAGACCCGGCATGTAGCGACGCCCGCTCTTGATCGGTTCAGGCACGTGATCCTGCGTTCGGTGGCCAGCGATGGTCGACGGGCGCACCCGTCTGAGCGAACGACTGATCGTACAGACCGCACCCGTCATCGATCGCCTCGCGACGATTGGCTGCCGGTGCTGCGGAGCGGCCGCCCGGCCGGCGAGACTGGCTCAGTCCGGCGTGCGCCAGCCGAGATCGTCGGCCGCGAGGCGTTCGTGCCACCACGGCGGCGCCGTCGCCATGAGCCCTCCCATGTCGCTGTAGTCACGCCACTCGACGATCACCCCGTCGACCACTCGCTGGTGGGTGGCGAACTCGAGCGTGTAGCGATGTTCGTCGTCCCACGTCCACGATTCGGAGTGGATCGAGACGACGTGCTCACCCTCGACGATCGTGTGCTCCGCGTGGTTCGTGTAGTGGGCGAGCGGGGCGAGCCCGAGTTGGAGACGCGTCACGATGTTGGCGGCGCCGGTGGCGCCGTTCTCCCGGCCGATCGGCACGTCCCAGTACTCGCTGGCATCGTCGAAGAACGCTGCCAACCCGTCCCAGTCGCGCTCGGCCAGCCTCGCCCAGAACCGCTCGACCAGTGCTCGTCGTTCGTCGTCGGTCATCCGGGCAACGTAGTGCCCGGACCACCGCAGGCGACCGGTGAACGGTCCCTGGTTGTGCGGGCGGCTGCGACGGGCGAGGATCCGGGGTGATGTCTGACTCCCCCACGTCCGGTGACCAGTTCTTCCCGTATCGATTGGATGGCCGTTGGAAGGTGCTGTTCGCGCTCCTTCGTGTCGGCGAGTCCGACGGTGTCACCGTCAAGGACGACGGCTCCGTCGTCGTCACCTACGGCCGTCGGCGGGTGGCGACGACCCGCGCCAACATCGCCGGTGCCGAGGTCACCGGTGGCCATCGCTGGTACACCGCAGTCGGCCTGCGACTCAGCGCCGCCGACGACGGGCTGACATTCGGCACGAATCACGAGGCGGGGCTGTGCATCGAGTTCAACGACCGGATCCCCAAGGTCATCGGATTCCGCGATCACTCCTCGCTGTGGGTCAGCGTCGCCGAGCCCGAACGATTGGCCGCGGCGCTCGCCAGGAAGGACTGATCCGGTCGGGGGCGGGATACAGAGGTCTCGCATGTCTGATGCCCCCCAGATGCTGTCGCTGCGTCGTCTGAACGTCGGCGTCGGCGGCGCCCACCTCGCCCAGGCCATCGTGATCCTGGCGTTGAGCAGCGACTTCTCGATTCCCGTGCAGTCCAGGGTGCAGAGCGGTCCGCCCGGCACCCCACTGACCGTCGACAAGACCTTCTTTGAGGTCGGGTTCTCGACAGCGATCGCTGCGTTCCTGCTCCTCGCCGCTGCCGATCATCTCCTGATGGCGACCCCGCGCCTCGTTCGGTGGTACGAATCGAATCTCCGACGCGGAATCAATCCGGCCCGGTGGCTGGAGTACTCGATCAGCGCGTCGGTGATGATCATCCTCATCGCGATGCTCACGGGCATCACCGACCTCTACGCCCTCATCGGACTCTTCGCCGCGAATGCAACGATGATCCTCTTCGGGTGGCTCATGGAACACACCAACCGGGCCGGCGAGGAGGTGTCGTGGTTGCCCTTCGTCTTCGGCTGCGTCGCCGGCGCCGCTCCGTGGCTGGCAATCACGGTCGCCCTCGTCGTCTCCAGTGGCGAAGGATCGGGCGCGCCCGGCTTCGTCTACGGGATCTTCGTGTCCCTGTTCCTGTTGTTCAACTGCTTCGCACTGAACCAGTGGCTCCAGTACCGAGGCCGTGGCCGGTTCGCGGACTACCTCTTCGGGGAGCGGGTGTATCTCGTGCTCAGCCTCGTTGCGAAGAGTGCCCTGGCCTGGCAGGTCTACGCCGGCGCGCTCGCCGGCTGAGGCGGCGCGAGAACGCCGTAGCCTCCCCGCCATGCGGGAACGCGTGTCGCAGACAGCTACACGAGCACTTCGGTCAGCACTGGGCTTCGGTGCCGCACGGCTGGCATCGAACGACTGGGTCATGAGCGCCGTCTACGACCTCATGAACGAGTCCAACTTCTCCGGACTCGCCGAGCAGGAGGAGATGCTCAACGACCACGTCCGGGTGGCGGCGTATCACGAAGGCATCCACCGGCAGGTGGAGCCAGGCGACATCGTGATGGACGTCGGCACGGGATCCGGTCTGCTGGCGTTCTTCGCCAGCCGGGCTGGAGCAGCCAAGGTCTACGCGGTCGAGCATTCCGACTTCATCGATCTCGCACGGGAGATCGCACGGCACAACGACATCACCAACATCGAGTTCGTCCAGGTCAACAGCCGCGAGTTCACGCCACCCGAGCCCATCGATGTGTTGCTGCACGAACAGATGGGCGACGAGCTGTTCAACGAGAACATGCTCGAGAACCTGCTCGACCTGCGACGTCGTGTCCTACGACCCGGCGGACGCATCCTCCCGGCGCGGTTCCGACTCTTCGTCGAGCCAGTGACGTTCCACGATGCGATGCGGGTCCGGCGATTCTGGAACACCGAGCTCCCCGACAGGATCGACCTCGCAGCGATGGACCGATCGGCTGTCCGATTCGACGACGGCAGGATGGAGCAGATGTGGGCACGGCCGGGGTCGGTGGCCTCCACGATCGGCACGCCCGAACCGATCCTCGAGTTCGATCTGCACACGCTCGAGGATGCCGATGCGCTCGTGCGCGACCACGTCGTCGAACGGCGGGCCACCGCCGACGCCATCGTCGATGGGTTCTGCGTCTGGTTCGAAGCCGGCTTCGACGACCGAACCGTCCTCACGACCTCTCCCCTCGCCCCCGTCACCAGCTGGGGAAACAGGATGTTCCGGCTCGACGAGGAGGTCGCGGCCGGGGAGACCCTGCACTACAGCGTGAGCCTCGGCCAGCTGGTGGAACCGTCGACGTGGACCGCTCACCGCAACGTCGTGGACACCGACAGAAGCGACGTCCGATGAAGCTCGACAGCATCTCGACGTACGTGACGGTGCCACCCACGGGCATCGGCGGCGCCTTCTGGGTCCTGGTCCAGGTGACCACCGACGACGGCATCACCGGCGTCGGCGAGTGCTACGGCGTTCCCTTCTCCGGCGACATCGTCGCCACCATGGTCGAGGACACCTTCGATCGGTACATCGGCGGCCAGGACCCGCACGACCTCGAGACGATGTTCCGCCGCGTCTACTCCGCGGGGTTCACCCAACGCCCGGACCTCTCGACCATGGGTGTCTTCAGTGGTATCGAGATCGCGGTGTGGGACATCCTCGGCAAGGCCCACGGTGTGCCCGTCTACAACCTGCTCGGCGGCGCATTCCATCGCCGGCTCCGTACCTATACCTACCTGTATCCGCGCAGCGTCGACGACCCGACCATCGATCCGTCGACCGAAGCCGACGTGTACCACGATCCGGCCGCTGCGGCCGAGCGAGCACTCGAGTACGTCGAGATGGGCTTCACGGCGGTGAAGCAGGACCCGACCGGTCCCTACAGCTTCCAGGGCGGACGGGAGCTCTCGCTCACCGAGCTGAGCCGCAGCGAGGCCAACGTGCGCGCCATCCGAGACGCCGTGGGCGACCGGGCCGACATCCTCGTCGGCACCCACGGTCAGATGACCACCGGCTCGGCAATCCGTCTCGCTCGCCGGCTGGAGCAGTTCGATCCGCTGTGGTTCGAGGAGCCGTGCCCCCCTGACCAGGTCGACGCCATGGGCGACGTCGCCGCAGCCACGACCATTCCCGTCGCCACCGGCGAACGACTGACGACGAGAGTTGAGTTCCACGACGCGTTGCGGGCGGGGGTCCGCATCGTGCAACCCGATGTCGGACGGTCGGGTGGCGTGTGG
>JBBKVY010000127.1:0-10413 GCA_037968675.1 Acidimicrobiales bacterium
AACTCGTGGACCCCGGTTTTGCGGGTCCGTCGGGACGACTCCCGGGCCGAACACCCGTTCTGTCGAACAACTGTTCGCACAGTGACACGAACAATCGTTCGAGTCAAGTCGGATCGAACGGGTGTTTGCCTTTGCCCCGAGGTCGCCGTATGGTGCAAACACCTGTTCGATCACCAGTCGTTTGCAGGCCCGCCCGCCAGATGTCCGCCCTCCAGAAAACACGGGAGCCACCCATGTCCGACGACATCACCACGCGCCAGCGAGAGATCCTCGTGGTCATCGAGGAGCACCAGCGCACGCGGGGCTATCCCCCGTCGGTGCGCGAGATCGGCGAGCAGGTGGGCCTGACCTCCCCGTCGTCGGTCCATGCCCACCTCGCCACCCTCCAGCGTCACGGCTACCTGGTGCGGGATCCCGACAAGCCCCGCGCCATCGAGGTCCGGTGGGACCCCAACTCCGGCGCCGCCGTCGACCGCCGTCCGGTCCGCCACGTTCCGCTGGTCGGCGAGGTGGCCGCCGGTACCGACGTCCTGGCGCACGAGAACGTCACCGAGACGATGCCGCTGCCCTCCGACCTCACCGGCGAGGGCGAGCTGTTCATGCTCCGGGTCCGGGGCGACTCGATGATCGAGGCCGGCATCCTCGACGGGGACTACGTCGTGTGTCGTTCCGAGACCACGGCCCGAAACGGGCAGATCGTGGTGGCGGGCATCCCGGGTGAGGAGGCCACGGTCAAGACCTTCGACACCGACGGCGACCAGGTCATGCTCGTGCCGGCCAACAGCGCCCTCGAACCGATGCGTTTCGACGCCGACGAGGTCCAGATCTTCGGTGCTGTCGTCACGGTGATGCGCAAGCTCTGACGCTCTCCCGTCGACGTCGGTTCACGTGCACCACAATGCGGTGGTGGACGTGAACCGGTGGTTCGAGCGCTGGTGGGCCGTGGCCGCCATCGCGCTCGTCTGCACCGGGGTATCGGCCTCCACTGCGTCGGCGGGCGGCGGGTCGACGGGCGACGTGGCGCACGACGCCGGGCTCCAGTGGGGCCTCGATCGCATCGATGCGATCGCCGCATGGGACACGGCACGCGGCGAGGGAATCACCATCGCGGTCGTCGATTCGGGCGTCGCGCTGGACCACGAAGATCTGGCGACGAACCTGGTCGAGGGCACGGCCTGTCGCGACACCGACGGCGACGCCACCCGCTGCGCCGGATCGCCCGACGACGACGACGGTCACGGCACCCACGTGGCAGGTATCGCCGCCGCCGTCGACGGAAACGGCGTCGGGATCGCCGGCGTCGCACCCGCGGCCAGGATCATGCCGGTCAAGGTCCTCCACCGATCCTGCGGCGACTGCTCGTCGGCCGGCAGTGCCGACGACGTGGTCGCCGCCATTCGTTGGGCGACGGACCGGGGCGCCGACGTCATCAACCTCTCGCTCGGGTCGACCACCAACAACGTTTTCGGCCCCGGATTCGTCGACGCGGTGCGTTACGCGTGGGAACGCGGCACCATCCCGGTGGTGGCCGCGGGCAACCAGTTCGTCCTCACGGCCGACTTCGGCGACGCACCGGCGGTCGTCGTCTCGGCCGTCACCCGTGGCGACGGCATCCCCAGCTACGCCAACGGCGTCGGTCGGGCGCGGTGGGCGGTTGCCGCCCCCGGTGGCGAGGGTGGCGACACCGCTGAGAGCTGCTCGCAGGACGGCGAACCCCTCGGGATCCTCTCGACGTACTGGGCGCCCGGCGACGACGACGCCTACGCCTGCTTGTCCGGGACCTCGATGGCCGCACCCCATGTGTCCGGCCTCCTGGCACTCCTGCTCAGCGCCGGCCTCGATCCGGCGTCGGCGATCGAGACGATGCTCGACACGGCCGACGATCTCGGCGACCCCGGCGTCGACTCGACGTTCGGCACCGGGTTGATCGACGCCGGCGCGGCGCTCGCCATCGCACCATCGGTGAATCCGGCGGCGGCCACGACCCTCCCAGACTTCGGCGACGGCCCGACCGTGGTCGACCCGGGTCAGCCCGGAGAGACCTCGGCCCCCCAGCCGTTCGTGGTCGACGAGCACCCGGAGAAGCCGCTCGTCGTCGTGCTCGCCGCCATCGCCGCCATCGTGGCGACGGGTGCCGGTTCGCTCGTGCTCCGCCGGGCGTACCGACCGAGCCCGCTCAGGTGAGCAACAGATCCCGCAACGCAACGTGGACTCGGTCGATCGACGATCGCTTCACGTGCTCGTCCGCGGTGTGGGCCACCGTGGCATCGCCGGGCCCGAAGTTGACCGCCGGCAGGCCGTGCTCGGCGAAGCGGGCGACATCGGTCCAGCCGAGCTTGGCCCGCACCGGCGCACCGCCCTCGATCAGCTCGGCGAACAGCGGGTGGGTGAGTGACGGCGGCGCAGGTGCCGCCCGGTCCACGACCTCGAACCCGTCGTCGGGCTCGAAGGTGTCGCCCAGGAGGGCCCGCAGGCTCTCGAGCGCGTCGTCGACCGTTCGATCCGGGGCGATCCGCAGGTTCACGGTGAGCGTCGATTCGTCGGGAACCACGTTGCCGGCGACGCCGCCTTCGACGAACACCGCCTGCACCGCCTCGCGATACTCACACCCGTCGATCACCGGGGACCGCGCCTCGAATCCATCGATCCGGGCGATCGCCGCGCCGAGGCGGTGGATGGCATTGCGCCCCATCCAGGGACGCGCCGTGTGGGCCCGTTCTCCGCGGAATGTCAACCGGACCCTGGCCGTGCCCTGGCACCCGGCCTCGAGCCACCCGTCAGTGGGCTCCCCCAGCACCGCGGCATCCCCGTCGAGCAGCTCGGGGCGCTCCCGATAGAGCTCGAGCAGCCCGGAGTGCTGGGCGGCGATCTCCTCCGCTGTGTAGAACACGTAGGTCACATCGACGGACGGCGCCTCGATTGTCTCGGCCAACTCGAGGAACACGGCGAGTCCGCTCTTCATGTCGGCCGACCCCAGGCCCCAGAGGGTGTCGCCGTCGATGCGGGCGACGTCGTTGCCGTTGGCCGGCACGGTGTCGAGGTGACCCACGAGCAGCAGACGCTGCGTGCGTCCGAGATCGGTGCGGGCAACGACGTTGGCGCCGACCCTGTCGACCACCAGATGTGGGAGCGCACGCAGCCGGTGCTCGACGTGGTCCGCCAAGGCTGCTTCCTCGAGGCTGGGGGATGCGATGTCGACGAGCGCGGCCGTTCGAGCCAGGAGGTCGACGTCGCTCACTGCACTGCCTCGGCGGTCAGACGGTGGCACCGTTGTCGCGCAGGATCGCGTTGAGCTTCGACTTGTCGTGGCGCTCGCCGGGCTCGAGTCGTTTGACGACCAGGACACAGGGAAGGCCGAACTCGCCCCCGGCGAAGGTCCGCGGTCGCGTCGCCGACACGGCAACGCTCCATGCCGGTACCGATCCACGACTGATCTCGTCACCCGACTCCGCGTCGATCACCGGGATCGACGCCGTCAGGATGCTGCCGGCACCGAGCACGGTCCCGTCGCCGACCCGGGCGCCCTCGGCGACGACGCACCGACTGCCGATCATGCACTCGTCACCGATCACCACGGGAACGGCGTTCGCCGGCTCCAACACGCCACCGATGCCGACGCCACCGGAGAGGTGCACGTTGCGACCGATCTGGGCACACGATCCGACGGTGGCCCACGTGTCGACCATGGTGTTCTCGCCGACGAAGGCGCCGATGTTCACGTACGAGGGCATCATCACCACGCCCGGTGCGAGGTGGCTCCCCCACCGTGCCGACGCACCGGGTACCACCCGGACGCCGGCCGACTGATACTCGGACTTCAGGGGGATCTTGTCGGCATACTCGAAGGGGCCGAGCTCCATCGTCTCCATCGCCGACAGCCGGAACAGCAACAAGATGGCGTGCTTCAGCCACTCGTTCACGGTGACCCCGTCGGCCCCGACCTCCGCCACCCGCGCCTCACCGGAGTCCAGCAGCTCGATCGCCTCCTGGACCGACGCCATCGCATCGGTGTCGGCAGGCGTGAGCTCGTCGCGACGGCTCCACAGGTCGTTGATCGTCTCCGGCAGCGTCGACATGAGGGGCGAATCTAGTCCCGCGCCGCGCCCCCGGCAGCCACGCTCGCAGGGGTCGATTCGCCCGGACCGGTCGGGCTCAGCCCGAGCGGAGCCGATCGACGACGAGCGAGATGCGCTCGTCCGACTGCACTGCGGCAACGCGGACATGGTGGCGTCCGGCCGTTCCGTAGAACTCACCGGGCGACACGATCGCGCCACCACGGACTGCCAGGTCCTCGGCGAGCGCCCATGCGTCGCCGCCCGGCGCCGGAACCCACAGGTAGAACGCGCCGCCGGGCATGGGGACGTCGATGCCGAGCGCGTCGGCGAACACTCGCCGCAATTTCTCGAGCCGAGATCGGTACCGGCCCCGCTGGACGTCGACATGGTCCTCGTCCCCCAGGGCAGCGATCGCTGCCGACTGGACCGGAGCAGGGACCATGAAGCCGGCGTGTTTGCGGACCTCGCGGAGGTAGCCGACGAGGTCGTCGTCACCGGCGAAGAATCCGGCACGTCCACCAGCGAGGTTCGAACGCTTCGAGAGCGAGTGGACGGCGATCACGCCGTCGGTTCCGTGCTGCAGGATCGACCGCGGCTCGCCGTCCCAGGTGAACGCCACATAGCACTCGTCGGAAAGCACCGGCACGCCCCTCGCCCGGCCCCATGCGGCGACCGCGCCGAGGTCGTCGAGACCACCGGCGGGGTTGCCGGGCGTGTTGACCCACAGACACAACGCACGTGCGGCGTCGCCCGCATCGATGGCATCGAGATCGATCGACCAGTCGTCCCGAACCGGCACCGGAACCGCACGGCATCCGGCGAGCGTGGCGCCCATCTCGTAGGTCGGATAGCTGATCTCGGGGTAGAGGACGGTGTCTCGGTCCGGCGTGCGGAGCCGGAGCCACTGCGGCACACCAGCCACGAACTCCTTGCTCCCGATCGTCGCCGCGACCTGATCCGGGTCGAGGTCGACCCCGAGGTACCGGTCGAACCATTCGCAGACGGCGCCGCGGAATGCGGGCGTCCCGATCGAGGGCGGGTAGCCCCGCGGATCGGCCCCGGCGAGGGCGTCGATCACCACGGCGGGCGCAGGATCGAACGGCGTCCCGATCGAGAGGTCGACCACGCCGCCGGGATGTGCGTCTGCCCGGGCTCGCAGCGGATCGAGACGGTCGTACGGGTACGGGGGCGGCTGGAATCCAGGCACTCAGTTACTCCGACGAGCCGGTCTCGAACGCCCGCAGCGTGGCCCGGGCTGCGTCGTCGAAGCGCGCCTGCACGGTCGTGCCATGCTCGCCGTGGGTCTCGACCAGGACCTCACCCTCACGGTGCACGGCAGCCAGGATGTCGCCGCGTTCGTAGGGCACGAGCAGCTCGACCACCGGCTGCATCGCTCGCAGCTGCGTCCCGATGGTGGTGAGGAGTGCTTCGACCCCCTCGCCGGTCGCAGCCGAGAACTGGACCGACCCGGGGTGACGCTTCACCAGGGTCCGTGCCGTCTCCGGGTCGAGGTCGGCCTTGTTGAACGCGAGGACCTGCGGGACCTGGCCGGCATCGATCTCGCGGAGCACGGTGTCCACGGCCTCGATGTTGCCGGCGACATCGGGGGCAGTCGCGTCGACGACGTGGATGAGCAGGTGGGCGTCGGCCGCGACCTGCATGGTGGACTTGAACGCCTCGACCAACTGGTGCGGCAGCTTGCGGACGAAACCGACCGTGTCGGTGCACAGGACCTTCTCGCCGCCGGGCAGATCGAGGCGGCGCGTGGTCGCATCGAGGGTGGCGAAGAGCCGGTCCTCGACCAGGACCCCGGCGTCGGTCAGTCGATTGAGGAGCGTCGACTTGCCGGCGTTCGTGTAGCCCACGATGGCCACACGCTGGGTCCGGCTCTCGCGCCGCTGCTTGCGCTGCGTGTCGCGGTGGGTGGCGATGTCCTTGAGGTCGGACTCGAGCTTGTGGATCCGTCGTACCAGCCGGCGCCGGTCGGTCTCGAGCTGTGTCTCGCCCGGGCCGCGGGTCCCGATCCGGGCACCACCGCCGGCCGACATCGCGCCGCCCTGCTGCGAGAACGACCCGCTGCGCTTGCGGAGCCGCGGTAGGCGGTAGCGGAGCTGCGCCAACTCGACCTGGGTCTTGCCCTCGATGCTCGACGCGTTCTGGGCGAAGATGTCGAGGATCACGGCCGTGCGGTCGATGGCCGTGCGACCCAGCATCTTCTCGAGGTTGAACTGCTGGGCCGGCGTGAGTTCGTTGTCGAAGACGACGGTGTCGCAATCGGTCGCCAGCGCGAGCTCCCTGAGCTCCTCGGCCTTGCCCTTGCCGACGTAGGTGGGCGGATCGGGCGCGTGTCGTCGCTGGGTGAGTCGGGCGACCTCGTCGGCCCCTGCCGTGTCGATCAGGGCACTGAGCTCGTCGAGACCGCGTTCGGTCTCCTCCACGTCGTCTGGGGGCAACGTGACGCCGACGAGCACGATCTTCTCGCGTATCGCGCGTTCGATCAGCGCCATCAGAGTGGCCATTCGATCTGCGCGATGGCGACGACGGGCACCGTCAGATGAGCAGGTGATCCCAGCTCCACCTCGGCATCGCCGCCCGGCTGTGTCACCCGAACGGTGGTCGGCGCGAGATCCCACGCATTGGCGGCCGCCGCCGCCGCCACGGCGCCGGTTCCGCATGCCAGGGTCGGACCGACACCACGCTCGTAGACCGACATCACGATCGAGCCCGCGTCGCCGGTGCTCACCAGCTCGACGTTGGTGCCGCCCGGGGTCGAGGCGTTCACCCGTTCGCCGAAGGTGACGAGGTCAGGACCGTGGTCGGGATCGGCGACGTGACAGACCACATGGGGATTCCCGACATCGACCTGCATCGCACGGAGAACCCGATCGTCCTCCCACTCGGCGCGTGTGCCCGTGATCCTCGGTGTTCCCATGGCGACCCGCATTCGGTGACGATGCGGCGCGGTGTGCTCGACGATGGTGACCGCGCGCTCCCCGGCGTCGGTGTCGATGCACACCCCGCCTGCTTGCGCGTGCCCGGCCATGACGATGGCCTGCGCCATGCACGAGATGCCGTTGCCACTCATCTCCGCCCGGCTTCCGTCCTCGTTGCGGAGCTCCATGCGGAACCGACTGGCCGCGTCGCGCGTGACACGGATCAGCCCGTCGGCGCCGACGCCGCGATGGCGATCACAGATCGAGCGCGTGATGTCCTCGTCGATGGGTGTCCTGCCGTCGAGGTCGAGCAGGACGAGGAAGTCGTTTCCCAGTCCGTGGTGCTTGGTCACCTGCATGAGTCCCACCATTGTGCCTGGATGTGGCGCTGACACCGGCACACGTTGTCGGTGGTCACCGACCCTCGATGACGTCGGCCACCTGCCGGGCGAGCCCCGGCGCGGGCATGCCGTCGGCATCGAGCCAGACGATTCTCGGATCCCGACGGAACCACTTGTCCTGGCGACGGGAGAACTGGCGGGTACGCCGAATGGCGAGCTCGGCGGCACCGGCGAGCGGACACTCACCCCGGAGATGCATCGCCAACTCCTTGTAGCCGAGGGCTTGGCCGGCGGTGCGTGAGAACCCACGCGGGTCGTCGATCAGCCGTTGCACCTCGTCGAGGAACCCCATGGCCATCTGCGCGTCGAAGCGTGCGTCGATGCGGGCATCGAGCGCCTCGCGCGACCAGCCCAGTGCCACGAGTCGGAATGGCGTGGGCGGATGGCGGTCCAGGCCAGGTCCGAACGAAGAGAAGGGCACCCCCGCACCGATGGTCACCTCGAGCGCCCGGACGACCCGACGGCGGTTGCTGGGCTCCATCCGCCTTGCGGCTCGCGGATCGAGGTCCGCGAGCCGGGCGTGCAACGCCTCGGTGTCGGGTTCCGCGTCGATCTCGGCGCGGACGGCCGGGAAACGACCGGGAAGGGTGAGGTCGTCGACGACGGCTCGGAGATAGAGGGCGGTGCCGCCGACGAGGAGTGCCCGCTTTCCGCGTGCCTCGATGTCCGACAGGGCTCCTCTGGCTGCCGACTGGAAGGTGGCGACGTCGAAGTCGTTCCACGGATCGGCGAGATCGAGCAGGTGGTGCGGGACGCGTGCCTGTTCCCCGGCAGTCGGCTTCGCCGTTCCGATGTCCATGCCCCGATACACCTGCATGGAGTCGATCGTGACGATCTCCCACTGGTCATCGAATTCGGCGATGCGCAGCGCGGCGGCCGACTTCCCACTCGCCGTGGAGCCGACGAGAGCGACGTGTCGTCCGGGTCCCACCTCAGCCGGCGACGACGGGAATCCGGGTGCGGTGCTCGGCCACGTGAACGACGTCGATGAGTTCGCCCCGTAGGTGATGGGGTGCGGCGCCCGTCGCCTCGACCGTCGCGTACGAACCGACGCGGATCGGGGCCGAGGAAAAGTGGATCAACTTGTTCTGGCTGGTGCGACCGGTCAGGACGGCCGGGTCCTTCCGGCTCGGACCCTCGACCAGCACGTCCTCCACACGACCGATCCGCGCTTCGTGTCGGCGGAGCGCGCTGCGCTCGACCACCTGGCGGAGCCGTTCGAAGCGTTCGGCCACGACGTCGGCACCGACGAAGGCGTCGGCCATACCGGCCGCCTCGGTCCCGTCACGGGGCGAGAAGATGAAGGTGTAGGCCGAGTCGTATTCTGCCTCGGCCGCCACTGCGAGCGTCTCGGCGAAGTCGGCGTCGGTCTCGCCGGGGAATCCGACGATGATGTCGGTGGTGACCGCCAGGTCGGTGATCTCGGCTCGGGCTCGTGCCAGTCGCTCCAGGTAGCGCCCGGCGGTGTAGCCGCGATGCATGGCGGCGAGGACCCGGTCGGAGCCGGACTGCAGTGGGAGGTGGAGGTGGTCGCACACCTCGGGGGTCTCGGCCATGGCGGCGATGGTCTCGGTACGGAGGTCTTTGGGGTGTGGACTGGTGTACCGAACCCGCCGGATGCCATCGACGGACGCGACGTGGCGGAGGAGGTCGGCGAACAACGGTCGGACCCGCACGTCGTCGCCGGCCCGTCGAGCGGCGAGGGTGAGATCGCGGCCGTACGAGTTGACGTTCTGGCCCAGGAGCGTGACCTCGGTGACGCCGTCGGTGGCGAGACGACGGGTCTCGTCGACGATGTCGTCGATCGATCGGCTGATCTCCTCACCGCGGACCGACGGAACGATGCAGAACGCACACGAGTTGTCGCAGCCCACCTGGATCGTGAGCCACGCCGCGTACGGAAGTTCGCGTCGCGTCGGCAGGGCGCTCGGGAACGACGCATGGTCGTCCGACATGGCGTCGAGGATCTCGGTGATCGGGCCGTCGGTGCGGGAACGATGCAGCAATTCGACGGTACGGCCCACGTTGTGGGTGCCGACGACCACGTCGACGTGCGGTGCCCGGGCCTGCACGGCGTCGCGATCCTTCTGGGCGAGACAGCCGGCGACGACGATCTCCATCCCCGGATTGGCTTCCTTGACCGACTTGAGGTGGCCGAGGTTGCCGTACAGCCGATTGTCGGCGTTCTCGCGAATGCAGCAGGTGTTGAGCACCATCACGTCGGGCACCACCTCGTCGGACGCGACCTCGAGTCCATCGGCCTCGAGCAGACCGGCGATGCGCTCGCTGTCGTGCTGGTTCATCTGGCACCCGTAGGTGCTGACTCGGTAGGTGCGGGCCACGGATGCCCAGGCTACGTGGCGATCACCGTGTGGTCGCAGCCCACGCCGACTCGTCGGCCGCCGGCCGAACCCGTGTCGAGTGCGTACGAACCCGCCCCGGAGTCCCGTGTGGTGGAGACGCCCGGAGCGGGTTCGTGAACTGGTGGGACGACCGACGAATGCGTCGGCATCCGTCGCGGAATCCGGCGCGCCTCGCCTAGTCGTCGAGAGAGATGGGAGCGTCCAGATCGATCTCGTCGTGGACGGTCTCGTCGCCGCCGCTCTCGGCGCCGTCGGTCTCGCCGTCACCGTCGACGTCGTCGCCGATGCCCATCTGCTTGCGGATCCGATCGGAGATCTCGACCATGATCTCGGGATTGTCGGTGAGGAACGTCTTGGCGTTCTCCCTGCCCTGGCCGAGTTGTTCGCCCTCGTAGGTGTACCAGGCACCGGATTTCTTCACCAGGCCCAGATCGACACCGATGTCGATGAGCGAACCCTCTCGGGAGATGCCCTTGCCGTACATGATGTCGAACTCGGCCTGCTTGAACGGCGGGGACACCTTGTTCTTGACGACCTTGACACGGGTGCGGTTACCGACAGCGTCGGTGCCGTCCTTCAGCGTCTCGATGCGACGGATGTCGAGGCGGACCGACGAGTAGAACTTCAACGCCCGGCCGCCCGGCGTGGTTTCGGGCGAGCC
>JBBKVY010000128.1:0-6853 GCA_037968675.1 Acidimicrobiales bacterium
GGCGACGGAACCTCGGAATCGACCTTGTCGGTCGAGACCTCGAACAGCGGTTCGTCCTCGGCAACGGTGTCGCCGACCGCCTTGAACCAGCGCGTGATCGTGCCCTCGGTGACGGTCTCGCCGAGCTGCGGCATCTCGATGTCGGCCATCTGGCGGACTCTAGCGGCGCGCGCTCAGTCGTCCTTGCGCTTGTGCCGCCGGTGGGCGCTCGTGAGCAGCTCCGCACCGAGCAACGTCGCCGCAGCAGTCACCAGGAGGACGACCCACAGCGGTTGCGTTGCCTCGAAGAACAACCACGTGACCTCGGTGTCATCGGTGTTCTGGGCAACGAACGCGACGATTGCGACGACAACGAGGCCGCCGAGCACGACACGGGGCGAGAGCCCGCCGAACCGGCTGCGAGGATCGGCGGACTCGTCGCGCGTCATTGCGAGATGGTCGGGCGATCAGCCCTGGGCGCGGAGCGAGTCGCGGATCTCGGTGAGGAGGACGACCTCGTCGGAGCGAGACTCGACCTCTTCCTCCTGCTTCGTCATCGTCTGGTACGCCCTCACGATGAAGAACAGCACCGTGCCGATGATCACGAAGTTCAGCACCTCCTGGAGGAAACCGCCGATCGAGACCGTGGCGTCGCCGATGTCGAAGGCGAGCACACCGGAGATGTCGGGCTGGCCGAGGATCCCGGCGATGAAGGGGTTGACGACGAAGTCGACCAATCCGTTGACCACGGCGGCGAACGCAAGGCCCAAGACGAACGCGACGGCCAGGTCGACCAGGTTTCCCTTGAGCAGAAATTCTTTCATATCCTTCAGCATTGCTCGGACTCCTTGCAGTTGATCCCGTGTGAAGCGTGGGTACCGTACGACGGTCGGAAACCGAAGGGTTGGATAGCACGTGAAAATCGCCATCACCGGGTCCTCCGGTCTGCTGGGCAGCGCACTCCGTGGTCGGTTGACCGCGGTCGGTCACGAAGTGGTGCGAGTCGTCCGCCGGGAGGCCGGCGACGGCGAGATCCGGTGGGACCCCTCCGCCGGTCAGATCGATGCCGATGGCCTCGAGGGAGCCGACGCCGTCATCAACCTCGCCGGCGCCGGCATCGGCGACGAACGCTGGTCGGAGGAACGAAAGCGTCTGCTCGTCGAATCGCGTACGACGTCGACCGATCTCCTGGCCCGCACGCTCGCCGGGCTCGACCGTCCACCGAAGGTCCTGCTGTCCGGTTCGGCGATCGGGTACTTCGGCGACAGGGGCGACGAGACCTTGACCGAGGATTCTGCTCCCGGCAGCGGCTTCCTCTCCGACCTGTGCGTTGCGTGGGAGGCCGCCGCCGCTCCGGCCGCGGGTGCCGGCATCCGCACCGCTCATCTCCGTACCGGCATCGTCCTGTCGGCCGATGGCGGGGCGCTCGCGAAGATGCTGCTCCCCTTCAAGCTCGGCATCGGAGGACGCCTCGGCTCCGGCGAGCAGTGGATGAGTTGGATCTCGATCGACGACCACGTCCGCGCGATGATCCACCTGCTCACCGCCGACGTGCACGGACCCGTCGACCTCACCGCGCCCAACCCGGCCCGCAACAGCGAGTTCACCAAAGCGCTGGGTCGAGAGCTCGGTCGACCGACACTCCTACCGATCCCGCGGATCGGCCCGCGCCTCCTCCTCGGCAAGGAACTGGCGCAGGCGCTCCTCTACGAGTCGCAGCGCGTACTCCCGGCGGTGTTGGAGCGTTCCGGCTTCACGTTCCGTCACCCGACCATCGAGGACGCGCTCGCCGCAGTGCTCGGCGACGACGAGGTCGCATGATGCGGCCACTCGTCGACGTCGGCGTTGCCTAGCCTTCCCGTCGACATGGCCATCGATCCGGGACTGATCCTCGCCGCGTCCGAACCGAACCTCGGTGTCGGACTGGCTGCCATCGTCGTGTTCGGCGTCGGCGCCCAGCTGCTCGCGAGCCGGATCCAGGTCCCAGCGATCCTGCTGTTGTTGCTCGGCGGCGTGCTCGCCGGCCCGGTGCTCGACATCGTCGACCCGGACGAACTCCTCGGCGACCTGTTCTTCCCGGCGGTCTCGCTCGCGGTCGGCATCCTGCTCTTCGAGGGCGGACTCGGGCTCCGATGGGCCGAGCTCGAACACCACGGACGCGGGCCGATCATCCGCCTGATCACCATCGGCGTCCTCGTCACCTGGGTGATCGGCGGCGTCGCGGCGTACTTCCTCATCGACGTGGACCAGAACGCCGCGATCCTCCTCGGGGCGATCCTGGTGGTCTCCGGGCCGACGGTCGTCCTCCCCCTGATCCGCTTCGCGCGCGTGCGCGAACCGGTGAACGGCATCCTCCGGTGGGAGGGGATCTTCATCGACCCTGTCGGGGCGACGCTGGCGATCGTCGTGCTCGAGGCCGTCATCGGCGACGAGGGCGCCGGGGCGAGCATCGAGCGCGTCCTGACCACTGCGGCGGCCGGGACCACGAGCGGACTGATCGGCGCCGGAATCCTCACCCTGCTCTTCAACCGCCACTGGGTGCCTGACAACCTGCACAACCCCTTCACCCTGGCCATGGTGGTCGGGGCGTTCGCAGGGGCCGATCTGATCCAGCCCGAAGCCGGCCTGTTCGCGACCACGGTCATGGGCGTGGCGCTCGCCAACCAGCGTTGGGCGCCGATCGCGCACATCCGCGAGTTCGAGGAGAATCTCGGATCACTGATCCTCGCGGGCCTGTTCATCGTCCTCGGTGCGCGCGTCGACCTCGATCTGCTGGTCGACTACCTCCCCGAGTCGATCGCGCTCTCACTCATCCTCATCGTCGTCGCTCGGCCGGTCGCGGTCTACCTGAGCACGGTCGGCTCCGGTCTGAGCTTCGTGGAGCGTGCGTATCTGGCGTGCATGTCACCGCGAGGAATCGTCGCCGCGTCCGTCTCCGCGCTGTTCGCGATCGAGCTCGATGAGGCCGGACAACCGGTGGAGGCTCTGGCGCCGGTGACGTTCATCGTGATCGTCACCACGGTCCTGTTCTCGGCGGTCGCCTCACGAGTGGGGGCTCGACGGTTCCGCGTCGCTCGCCCGGAGCCGCGCGGCGTCGCGTTCATCGGTGGACCCGACTGGGCGCTCGACCTGGCCGCCTGGCTGTCCGACAACGAGATCCCCACCCTGGTGATCACCACCGACCCGTACGAGCTCGAGGCCGCCACGAGACACGGCGTGTTGAGCTATCAGGGAACTCTCGACTCCGAGGACCTCCTGATGGCGATGGACAGCGTGGGAGTCCGCGTGGTCATCGGCGTCTCACGCTTCGAGGAGGTCAACGCCCTCGTCATCGCCCGAGCAGCCGAGGCGATCGGGCGGGCCAACGTCTACTTCCTCCCGCGTTCGGACGAGCAGGAGGACTCCGCCGAATCGAGCCACGGCGCGGTGATGGCCCGGCGGCCCTTCGGCCGAGACGCCACTCAGGTGAAGATCGAACAGTTGGCGGCCTTCGACTGGAGCATCACCGCGGTGTCCGCCGACACCTTCGACCGCGACGTGCTCGAGGGGGCCATACCGCTCCTCGCGATCGACGAGAACGGGCCGAACGTGCTCACGACGTGGCCCGAGAAGCCGCCCGCCGAGGACGTGTTGCGCGTGTACCTGACGGGTCCGTCGAACGCCAGCCGCGGCGCCAAGGCTCAGGGCAGCGGCGGCAACGCCTCGCCGTAGACCCATTGATCGAAGAAGTCGTCCAGATCCTGGCCGGACACCTCCTCGGCCAGTGCGCGGAGATCATCGGTGGACGCGCTGTCGCTGGCGTAGCGTTCCGCCCACGACACCAGGACCTCGCCGAAGGCCTCGTCACCGATCTCCTTCGACAGCGCGTAGAGGGCCAGCCCGCCGCGCAGGTAGACGGTTCCCTGGAAGAGTTCCTCGGGGCCGGGATCGCCCGGCGGGACGCCGAAGTCCGCTCGCGCATGGGTCGCCGCCGCCGACTCCTCGATCGAGCGACCGCCGGACTCCGACTCCCAGATCCACTCGGCGTAGGTGGCGAACCCTTCGTTGAGCCAGATGTCCATCCAGCTCGCGGGGCTGACCGAATCACCGAACCACTGATGGGCGAGCTCGTGCGCGACGATGGCGTCGATCGTTCCGTTGCCCGTGACCAGGTCGGAGCCGAACAGCGACAGCGTCTGGTTCTCGAGCGCGAACCCGAGGACCTCGTCGACGACCACGTGGCCGTAGACCTCGAACGGGTAGGGCCCGAACCGGTCCTCGAACACCGCGAGCATCCGGGCAGTGTCGGCGAAATCGGTCTTGGCTTCCCCGACCAGCCGCCGGGGGTAGGCGCTGCGCAGCTGCAAGCCGCTCGGTGTGGTCTCCTCCACGAACTCGAGGTCGCCGATGACCACCGACGCCAGGTACGTGGCCATCTCGTCGGACGACTCGTACTCGTAGGTGGTCCGTCCGTCCTGGGTCTCGCTCGTCGACTGCTGCCGGCCGTTGGCGATCACGCCGAGGTCGGATGGCACCGTGACCGAGAAGCGAAACAGCGCCTTGTCGGTCGGATGGTCGTTGGCCGGGAACCACGACGCTGCGCCGGCTGGCTCCGACACGACGTAGGCATCACGACCGTCGGTGTGCCACCCGACGCGAAAGACATCGGTGCCAACCCGGACCGGCGCCGGCGCGCCGCCGTACTCCACGACCACGGTGACCCGCTCCCCGACGGCGAGAACGCGCGCCGGGTCGATGGTCAGCTCGCGCCCGGCCCGACTCGTCGGGGTCTCGTCGCCGTCGACGAGGACGCGCTCGACGTCGAGACCCTCGAGATCGAGGTTGAACGTGTCGAGGTCGAGCTGTGGAGTGAGGCGGAGCGTTGCCGTCGCGTCGATGATGCCGTCGTCGGCCAGCCACTCGATCTGGAGATCGTAGGACGACACGTCGTAGCCGCCGTTGCCGAGCTGCGGGTAGTAGGGGTCACCGACACCATCGGCGCCAGCGGTTCCCGCCGCGGTTGTCGGAGGCGACGTGGACGAGGTCGATTCGTCGCGCTGGGTCGATGCCGTCTCCCCTTCGAGCGCGAGATCCGAGGCCGAGCACGATGCCGTGACCACGGACAGCGTCGTCCCCAGTGCCAGCAGACTCCAGCGGATCGAGCGCATCGGCACAGCCTTCCACTTCGTTGACCGGCGGATGCCCCGCGCGTGAACATGCGGGCCAGGGGGTAAGAACCACGTGTGCTTACCATCCTCGTCACGGGCGCCACCGGCTACATCGGCGGTCGGCTGGTCCCCGCCCTCCTCGACGCCGGCCATCGTGTGCGGTGTCTCGTGCGGACACCCGCCAAGCTGGCGGGCCTCGAATGGGCCGACCTGGTGACCGTGGTCGAGGGGGACATCGGAGACGACGACGCGGTCGAGCAGGCGATGGCGGGATGCGACGCGGCCTACTTCCTCGTGCATTCGATGGGCGGCGACGACGACTTCGCGGCCCAGGACCGGAACCACGCCGCCGTCTTCGCCGACGTCGCCGGGCGGACGGAGACGATGCGACAGATCGTGTATCTCGGCGGTCTGGGTGACGACGCAGACGACCTCTCACTGCACCTCTCGAGCCGGCACGAGGTCGGTCGGGTGCTCGCGTCGGGGTCGGTGCCGGTCACCGAGCTCCGGGCCGCGGTCATCATCGGCTCGGGTTCCGCGAGCTTTGAGATGCTCCGCAATCTCGTGGAGGTCCTGCCGGTGATGGTGACGCCGCGATGGGTCGACACCCGTGTGCAACCCATCGGCATCCGCGACATCCTCCACGCGCTGGCGGCTGTTCTCGACCGCGCCGACGCCCGAGGCCAGATCATCGAGGTGGGTGGCCCCGATGTCTTGACCTATCGCGAGATGATGCAGACCTACGCCGACGTGGCCGGCCTCAGGAAGCGGGTCATCATCCCCGTTCCCGTCCTGAGCCCGTCGTTGTCGAGCCACTGGGTGGGGTTCGTCACGCCGCTCCCCAAGGATCTGGCGGCGCCATTGGTCGAGAGTCTGGTCAACGAGGTCGTCGTCCGGAACGAGACCATCGATCTCTTCGTCGACGTCGACCAGCTCTCGTTCCGACAGTCGGTCGAGTTGGCCCTCCGCCGGATCGAAGACCTCGACGTCCACACCCGGTGGTCAGATGCCGCCCTTCCGGGCTCGACCGCGGCCGATCCCCTCCCGTCCGACCCCGACTGGTCCGGTGGCACCGTTCTCTCCGACGAGCAGACGGTGACCGTCGCCGACGCTGATCCTGCCCAGGTGTTCGCCGCGTTCTCCGGAATCGGTGGGGCTCGGGGCTGGTTCGTCGCTGATGCGCTGTGGAGCGTCCGTGGCCTGGCCGACCAGGCCGTCGGTGGGCCGGGGATGCGTCGGGGTCGCCGCGACCCCGACCGACTCCGGGTCGGCGATGCGCTGGACTTCTGGCGGGTGGAGGCCACCGAGGTCCCCACGCTCCTCCGCCTGCGGGCAGAGATGCGACTTCCGGGCGAAGCATGGCTCGAATGGCACGTCGAACCGCACCAGGGAGGTGCCCGCCTCACCCAGCGGGCGATCTTTGCGCCTCGTGGGCTGTTCGGACGCCTGTACTGGTACGTCATGGCCCCGTTCCACCGGCTGATCTTCGCCCGGCTCGCGTGGGAGATCATCCAACGAGGAACACCGGTGCAGGTAGGGTCCTCCGAGTGATCAGGCGCCTTTTCCGACTCGTGGCTCTCAGCGGCATCGTCGCCGGTGTCGTCGCCGCAGCCCGCGCGCTGACGGCCGACAAGGACCCGTTGCCGGTGCCGGCGGCACCGAGTTCCGAGCCCTGGCCCCGCTGCCCAGCCAACCCGCGCCGTCGCGAGCTCCGGCACCGACAGCGC
>JBBKVY010000129.1:0-8321 GCA_037968675.1 Acidimicrobiales bacterium
CGCTGCCGGTCGGGCCCCGGACCCGCGCTACGATCTCGATCTCCCAGCCCCCGTAGCTCAGCGGATAGAGCATCGGCCTCCGGAGCCGTGTGCGCGTGTTCGAGTCACGCCGGGGGCACGAGCGGAACATCGGCCCTGACCAGCAGAAATGCGCAGGTCAGGGCCTTTCTCGTTCTCCCGGCAGTGACCGTGGCTATCCTCCATTTGCCACGATTCTCGATCAAAATTGGGAGGAGATTGGGAGGAGATCGCAGATCAGTCCGCTTCGGAGACCACTCATGCCGGACGACGCACCCGGAGATCGCCGTCCCGGAACACCGCGACGCAGCCGGCGAGCTCGTCGAGGGTGACCGACTCGAGCAACTGCTCGACGGCACGAGCAACGGCCGGCGCGGCCTGGTCGTCCAAACGCAGGACAAGAATCCCGGCGTGCGACCCGGGCGGGTAGCGCCGGATGTCGCCGAATCCCCGGTCGAGGGTCACGACGAGCCGCTCCTCCGCCGTCGCCGCGGCCGACACGGTGGGGTCATCGGCACCGGCCAAGCCTTCGTCGACGACGGTGTCGACGTCATGACCTGCATCGGCGACGATCACGCCCACGCGGGACGGAATGTTCTCGTCGAGCTTGACCCTCACCCGGCGGCGACGGCGGGGTATTCGTCCCGGGCGAGATCGGCGCCGTATGCGGCGGCAGCGCGGATGCCCTCCGGCGTCAGGGTCGGATACTCACCGAGGATCTCGGCCTCGCTCATCCCGGCGGCCAGGCAGTCGAGGATCACGCTCACCAGGATGCGGGTGCCGGCGATGACCGCCTGCCCATGACAGATCGCCGGGTCCCTGCCGATCAACTGCTTCTGCGCTCCGGTCACGGTGTCAAGGCTACGCCGGACCCCGCCGACTGTCCCGCGCACATTCGCCTCTGCCCCGTGGGCACCGGCACCGAGCCGGTGCCCACGACGGCTTTCGAACCCCTCGAGTCAGCCAGCTGGCAGCCGGATGTCGTATCGGTTCTCTTCGATCCAGGCTTCGATGTCATTGGGGTCGAAGCGCAGCAGGTGGCCCCACTTGATGAAGGGGATGCGGCGTTCGTGGACGAGTCGGCGGACGTGGCGGACGGAGACGCCGAGGCGTTCGGCGACTTCTTCGATGGTCATGAGCTTGGCGGGTTGACGGGTGGTCGTCATCGGGATGTTCCTCCGGGATCGGAGTCTTGGGAGGGCCCGATCTCGGCCCTCTACCTACCAATGCCCTCTAGGACCCCCGAAACGGCCAAGAAGGTCCGAGAAATTCCGCGACGCACCGCGGTGACCTGTCGGGTAGGTACCAGTCGAGGTACCAGCTTCGTCTCCTGGCCGTCGTCGCTGCGGGTCGAAAACCGGTGCTGACCTGGTCCTGGTACCTGCTTGGTACCCGCGCTCGGGTCGCCGGATCGGTCGTCAGATGGCGTGGCGGAGCGGTTCGTAGCGGCACGCCTCGAGCCAGGCGCGGACTTCGACGGGATCGAAGCGGATCAGGTGTCCCCACTTGATGAACGGGATCCGGCGTTCGTGGACCAGTCGACGGATGTGGCGGACGGACACGCCGAGGTGTTCGGCGAGCGTGGGAATGTCCATCAGGTAGGGCAGGTCGACGGTGGCGGCCATGGCAGCTGAGCTCCTCGAGATCGTCGGGTGGGGTCGAGGCCCGGGCGTGGGTCCTCGTGAGCACTAGGCCGATCGGCGAGCCGGTTTCACGCGAGAACCTGACGCCGATGCGCGGTCGGACAGATGCTCGAGGCCGGCAGCGGTGGAGACGCGGGAGCCGGCGTGGGAGCCGATGTGGAGCGTGGGAGCCGGGTGGTTTGTCCGTGATTGACCGGGCGTGTCCGGCCGTCGAGAAGTCGTGGACGCAGCGCCGGATGGCCCGTATGACGGAGGGAGACGAGAACACGATTGCAACCCGTTCGGGGTTGGGAAACGAGGGTCCGCGGTGGCGTGGGTGACGATGATGGGAGCCGGTTCGGTCCGCTATCACGACAAGGTCGTGGTGCAGCGGGGCGATGACTTCGCGGGCCAGACCCTCGCCTACTACGGCTCGCGGGGCGAGACTCCCATGGTCTGGGACGGTGCCGGCGCCGCCCGCCTCGGGCTGACCGGACCGGTCCGCACCGACGACTACTACTCGGTCTTCGCCGACGGCGGAGCGAAGGACCCGGTGCTCGGTGAGCGGCTGGTGTCCACGAAACGGCCCGGCATGGAACTCGTCGTCTCGGCCCACAAGACCGTGGCTGTGTTGGGCGTGGTCGGTCGGGCTGATGACATGCATCGGATCCTCGACGCCGAAACGCACGCGACGATGGCGTTCCTCGACTCGTGGACGCGGCGTCAGGGCGGACGGCGGGGTCGTCTCCAGGTCCGCACCCCCACCTCCGGGCTCACCTACGGAACGACCCGCCACGCCACCAGCCGGGCCGGGGACCCCAACCCCCACGACCATGTCCTCGTCGCGAACGTGGTCGAGATGCTCGACGACCGGGGCGGCTGGAAAGCCCTCGACACTGCCGGGATCCGCGACATGGTCCACGCCGCGACCGCGGTCGGGCGTTTGCATGCGGCGTGGGAAGCCCGACAGCTCGGCTACGGGATCCGACCGGATCACGGCCCGTCGGGGAAGCTCGACCACTTCGCCATCGCCGGTGTTCCCGACCAGGCGTGTCGGTTGTTCTCGAAGCGGTCCGAGGCCATCGACGACCAGGTCGGCCCCGACGCCTCCTACCAGCTGCGCTCCACAGCAGCTCGAGCGAACCGGCCTGACAAGAACGATGACGAGTTGGCTCCGGAACAGTTGATGGACCATTGGCACACCGAACTCAACAGCATCGGCCTCACACCCACCGGCATCGTCGAGTCGATCGGACAGTCCGCCCCGTCGGTGGCGACGCCGGCGCGCCTGTCGGACCGGGAGCTCACGGGCCTGGTCGATTGGGTCCTGTCCCCCACCGGACCGTTGGCTGGGGACAAGCAGTTCGGGCGAGCCGAGTTGATCCGCCACCTCGCCCCCAAACTCCACGGCCGCCACCCCGACGAACTCGGCCGTGCGGTAGGAGCGGTCATCGCCCACCCCGAAGCGTTGCCGCTCCTCGGCCAACCCGGCGCTCGGAACCGGGCCTGGGTCCTGGCCTCGACCCGCGCGGCGGAGGAAGCGATCGCGGACTGCGCAGACCGTCTCGCCGCCAACACCGGTGCCGTGTCCGTGGATCTCGACACGGCCGTCGACGCGGTCCGAGACAAGGAATGGAACATCGAAGCCCGCCTCACCCCCGGCCAACGCGACCTCGTGACGACCGCGGCAACGTCGGGTCGACAGCTCGAGCTGGTCCTCGGTGTCGCCGGTGCCGGCAAGACCACGGCCCTCGACGCCCTCCGCGTCGCCTACGAGACCGACGGGCACCGGGTGATCGGGACCGCCACCTCCGGCCAAGCAACCAAGACCCTCGGCGACGCCGCCCACATCAACTCCCACACCACCGCGTCGTTGTTGTGGCGGCTGCAGCGCGGCCGTGAACGCCTCGACCCGTCAACGGTGCTACTCGTCGACGAGGCCGGCATGGTCGATGACCCCGCCATGCTCGCCCTGCTCACCGCCGCCGAACTCAACGGCTCGAAAGTGATCGTGGTCGGTGACCACCACCAACTCGGCGCCGTCGGCCCCGGCGGCGGCCTCGAAGCCCTCACCACCCGCCACCCCAACGCCGTCCACCACCTGGACGACAACATCCGCCAGACCGACCCGGCTGAACGAGCCGCGCTCGAACAACTCCGATCCGGGAACGTGTCCCGGGCCGTCGCGTTCTACGCCCGGCATGGTCGGGTCGACCGGCACGAGGAGCGGTGGGACGCGCTGCTCGCCACCACGGCCGCGTGGCACGACGATCTCGAAGCTGGCCACGACACGGTGATGTTGGCGTGGCGGCGCGCTGATGTCGCCCAGCTCAACCACTTCGCCCGCCTCTACCGCCGCGGCGCCGGACACCTCGGCGACACCAGCGTCGACGCCACCGGCGGCCGCCGCTACAGCACCGGCGACCACGTCGTCGCCCTCGCCCCCGACCCCCAGCGACGGTTCGTCACCAGCCAACGCGGCCACGTCACCGCCATCGACAAGACCACCGGAACCATCACCATCAACTTCACCGGCGCAGCAGAGCCGGTGACGTTGTCGGGTGAGGAGATCGACAGTCTTCACCTGGACCATGCGTACGCGACCACCGTCCACCGCGCTCAAGGCGCCACCGTCGACTGCGTCCACGTCTTCGCCAACGGTGGCGGCCGAGAACTCAGCTACGTCGCCCTCTCCCGCGCCCGGCACTCCACCACGATCCACTGCGTAGCCGACACCGTCGACCAGGCCGTCGAGGACCTCGATCGCGATTGGAGTGTCGACCGGAGGCAGAGGTGGACGCTCGACACCGATCTTCCCGCCGCGCCCGGACAACCCTCCCGGCCCGCGCTCCTGCCCGGGACCGAGACCGGACTCCGTCTCGGTCGACTCCGCGCAGAGCGCGCCGCCGTTCACGCGGTCATGCCCGCCGAACCCGACTACCTCCAACTCCACCGTGAGCGGCAGGAAGTGACTGAGCATCTCGAGGAACTCCGCACCGGCACCGGCCGCTACACCTACACCCCCATCGGCGAAGCAGCCCAAGACCTCGTCGCCGCCGAGGACAAGCTCCAACGAGCGACACACCACGCTGGACGGAGAGACCTCAGCCGATGGCAACGCCGCAAGGCCAACGGCCTCGTCGATCAGCGACGAGTCGAGGTCGACCAGGCACGGGAGATCTGGCAATCCACTGGCAGACCGATCGAGCAAGAGCTGACGGCCCAACTCGAGGTGCTCCACAGCGCTGGAGACCAGCTCGGCGTCGACCGAGCCAAACGCGAAGCATGGCTCCTCGAACACCCCACCGCCCTCGAACGACTCGCGACCCTCGACCGCGAAACCCAACGCCTCCAACTCGAGACCGGGCTCACAACCCCCGAAGAAGTCATGCTCCGAACGCCAACGCCCAGCCGCAGTGGACCCGGCCTCGCGATCTGAGACGCCGGCGCCGCATAACAGATCTTCGGGGCGACAGCTCGACGCGAAGAACGGCACGTCGGCGCGCCCATTCGCACCGGCGCGTACGCTCCAGAACGGGCACTATGTGCGGGACCGCGGACGCGGGAGGACGGTGTTGATGAGCCTTCAGTATCGGTTGCTCTATCGGCTGGGGTTCACGCCGTGGGAGCAGATGGCCGACCTGCCGGTGAGAGAGCAACTCGTATCTATGTTCGAGCGAGAAGAGCGTGAGCGAGGAGGTGTTCCCGGTGCTGCGCTCGACTTGGGCTGCGGGACTGGAATTTGGGCGATCGAGCTTGCGCAACGTGGATGGAGCGTGACCGGTGTCGACGTTGTGGCGAGGGCCGTTGAGTCGGCCCGTCGCCGGTCAAAGGACCAGGCTGTGTCCGCGAAGTTCGTGGAGGGGGACGTTGCAGGGGTTGATTCGCTGGGGCTGGGTCGGTTTGACCTGTTGCTCGACGTGAGCTGCTTCCACGAACTCGATGACGAGCGTCGGGCAGCGATGGGTCGCGCGGTCGACGCTGTCGCGACCACCGATGCGACGATGCTGTTGCAGGCGTTCGAGCCTCGAGGCCGGAACCCGATGCTTCCCCGCGGAGCGACCAAGGAGCAGGTGACTGCCGCCTTCAGCGGGTGGAAGATCGTGGAGGAAGCTGTTGCTGATGTGACCGGCGCCCCGAAGGCTGTAAGGAACGCTCGGCCCCGCTTCTTCCGGCTCGTTCGCCGAGCGGGCTGACGCGCCCGTATCTGCCGATCTGTTGCCGTCGCCGGCGGGGCCGGACGGTGAAAGGATCCGCACCGAATGCCATATATGCCTGTAATCCTTGTGGCGTTTCGGGACCATCCACAGGATGTGTTCGCGAGCTGTGAGGAGGCTGGCCGATGAGCTGGTTCCCGTGTCTTGTCCGTGCCGCTGATCGCGGTGATCGACCGGTCCTTCGGCTGGGTCATCCCGAGGTCGATCGCTACCTCGAGTTCGTGGCGGCGAGAGCCCGACCGAACACGGTGTGGGCGACCGCGTATGACCTGAAGGTGTTCTTCTCGGTCATCGACACCGAGCCGCTCGCGGTGACCACCGCCGATGTCCTCGGGTTCATCACCGCGCAGCGCGGCGACCGTTCCGTCGTGCGTCTCGGTGATGGCGAGTCGGGCATGTCGGCGCGGACGATCCAACGCCGGCTGTCATCGATCTCGGGCCTGTACGCGTTCTTGGTCGCGTGCGGCGAGGTCGACTCGAACCCGGTCCCGCGGGGCTTGTCGAACCGGAAACGATCGCGCACCGATCGGGGCACGCCGTTGATCCGGACCCCGAAGACGTTGCCGACGATCCTCGAACCCGACGAGGTCACCGGACTGCTGGACGCGTGTCGGAAGTGGCGGGACCGGGCCATGGTCGAAGCGATGGTGTTGGGCGGGCTTCGTCGCTGCGAGGTCCTCGGCTTGCGCATGGCCGATCTCAAGTTCGGGGACCGGCGGGTGTTCATCGTCGAGGGCAAGGGCGGCCATCAACGCCAGGTGCCGATCTCGAAACGGTTCTTCGATTCGGTCGCCAACTACCTGCGCGACGAACGCCCCGAAGCTGCGTCGACGGATCGGGTGTTCGTGGTGTTGAAGGGACCGAACACCGGCCAGCCGTTGTCGGCCAAAGGCCTCGATCAGATCGTCCTGTCAGCTCGACAACGGGCCGGACTCGCGCATTGCACGTGTCACGAGTTGCGGCACACGTGCCTGACCCGGCTCCGCGAGGCCGGCATGTCGTTGGAGGCCGTCCAGGCCCAGGCCGGGCACCGGTCGATTGAGTCGACGCGCATCTACCTGCACCTGTCCAATGACTGGCTCGCGGACGAATACCTCCGCGCCGTCAACGCACTCGACGCCGACGCGCAGCGGTTCGCTGACGAGGTCCTCGCGCTCGGAACCGACCGATGACCGCGGCACCCGCCACCGCTCGTGTTGAGCCGTCCGAGCAGTGGTCGACGCTCGCGGCGCGTTGCCCACGGTTGGCAGCAACCATGCGCTCCTACCTGGAACAACAGGCCCTCACCCTCGCCCCACGCACCATCTACGCCGCCGACGGAGCACTGCGTCGCTTCGGATTGTGGCTCACCGATCACGACCCCACCATCGATGGCGCAGCCGACATCGGCCGGGCACACATCGAGGCGTTCAAGATCCACTGCCACACGACAACCACGAGCACCGGGAAGTCGTTGGCGACGAACACGATCCGTCAACGGCTGCGGTTGTTGAAGGTGTTCTTCGATCGGATCATCGAGTGGGACTGGACGGATGCTCCGCCCCGGAATCCGATCATCCACGGCGACGTTCCGCCCCGGCCGGAGCCGATGCCCAAGTTCCTCGACGACGACGCCATGGCCGCGTTCATCCACCACGCCACCATCGAACCCGACCCGCTCCGACGGCTCGTCGTGTTGCTGTTGGCCCGGACCGGGATGCGTGTCTCCGAGCTCTGCAACCTGCCACCGGATCCGGTCGCCGTCATGAGCGGCCACCACTGGCTCCACGTCCCGGTCGGCAAACTCCGCAACGACCGACTCGTTCCCCTCCAACCCGAACTCGTCGACCAGATCGAGTCCTGGCAGACCACCCAGGCCACCTTCATCGCCCGACACCAACGGCTGTTCGCTGATGAGACCGGCGCGCTGAACCGGGACCGGGCATCACGCATGGTCCGGCGGATCGCGAAAGCTGCCGGGGTCGGTCACGTCCACCCGCACCAGCTGCGCCACACGCTCGCGACCCAGGCCATCAACCAGGGTATGCGCCTCGAGAACATCGCCGCCATGTTGGGTCACAAGAGCCTCGAGATGACCCTGGTCTACGCCCGCATCGCGGATCGAACCGTGGCCGAGGAGTACTTCGACGTCACCGCCAAAGTCGACGGCCTCTACCAAGCACGCCGGCCCGCGTCGGTCGAGGGACCGAACATGCGCCGCCTCCACGACGAGCACCGCCGACTGCTCGCCAACGGGTGGTGTGACCGGCCCGTCGACATGGCCTGTCACTACGAAACGATCTGCGAGACCTGCAGCTTCTACGCCACCGACAGCTCGCATGTGCCGGTCCTGATCCGGCAACGAGACCACGCCGCCGACCACGGCGAGAACGGGCGCGCCGAGATCTACAACCAGCTCATCGAGGAGCAACAACCATGACCCCACCACCGACCCCGCCGGCCCCGATTACCGGCATAATGCCGG
>JBBKVY010000130.1:0-18715 GCA_037968675.1 Acidimicrobiales bacterium
GGGAGGATCTCGATGTCGCCGACGGTCCCGCCGACCTCGGTGATGACCACGTCGACGTCGTCGCCCGCGACGTTGGTGATGCGGCGCTTGATCTCGTCGGTGATGTGCGGGATGACCTGCACGGTCTTTCCGAGGTAGTCGCCTCGTCGCTCGGCCGCGAGCACGGCCGAGTAGATCGAGCCGGTCGTGGCGTTGGACTCCTGGGTGAGGCTCTCGTCGATGAAGCGCTCGTAGTGCCCGAGATCGAGGTCGGTCTCACCGCCGTCATCGGTGACGAAGACTTCACCGTGTTCGAACGGGTTCATCGTGCCGGGGTCGACGTTGATGTACGGATCGAGCTTCTGGAGCGTGACCCGTAGGCCACGCGCCTTGAGGAGGCGACCGAGGGAGGAAGCAGTGAGTCCCTTACCGAGGGAACTGGTCACTCCGCCCGTCACGAAGATGTGTTTCGTCACGGGAGGACAACATACCCCGGCGACCCCCGCGACCAAGGGATCCGCCGTGACGGAGGCGCGAGGGAGCCCGGAGTCACGGCAGCCGGCCGAGCCGGTCGAACGCCCGCAGCGGGGGCGTTCCGTCGATGAGCGCCGAGAAGCTCACCCGCTCGCTGAGGAGGTTGAGCCCGAGGACGACGAACAGGACGATCGATCGGGTCGACGGCGCCGCCGTCAACACGACGGCCACGCCCAGCGAAGCGCCGATCGCGTTCGCACCGGTGTCGCCGAGCATCAGGTGCTCGCGGAGGTCGGGAACCAGGAGAGCGATCGTCGCGGCCAGGACCACCAACGGGCCCACGAGGCGTCCGTCGACGCCGGCCACCACTGCGATCGGCGCGGCGGCGACCAGGCCGGTCTTCGCGACGCGCCCCGGCGCCCGATCGAGGAGGTTGGCGAGATTGGCCGCGAGCGCGATCAACGCAGCATCGGCGACCAGCCTGGCCGGACGCTCGTCGCTGACCGTCGATGCCACCAGGACGGCGACCGCTCCCCCGCCGAACAACTTGACCGCGCCGGTCGTCAGCTGGCCGCCAGCCAGGGCTCGGAGGTGCCCACCGAAGCCCCTCGACGAACCATCGCCCGCGAGGTCGTCGAGCAGACCGAGCATGCCGAAGCCACTCACCGCGAGCACCGTGGTCAGCAGCGGGCCAGTGGCCACCTCGAACCAGTCGGCCGAGTCGGCGACAACCAGTATCGACGCCACCGCGACGAGGACGATCGGGAGGATGATCCCCGCCGCCACGGGAACCTCGGCACCACGGACGTTCGTCCGCAGGAAGAGCGGCTTCGCGAACGTCGCACGCATCATGTGCCACACGAGCGCCCCGCCGACGGCCCCGAGAGCCGCCGACAGGGTCAGGACTCCGCCCGGTCCCATCGCAGCATCACGTAGGTGAGATAGGGCAGCAGGACGGCGAACATCATCGCCGGGACCGCGACGCCCGAGTCGTTGAGCGCGAAGCCGAGCACGGCCACGATGAGCCCACCGGCCAGCATCGGACGGATGCCGGGCACCTCTTCCTGGAGATCACGCAGGAATCCCCGGTCTCGTCGGGCCAGGAACACCATCAGACCGAGGGCAAAGGGGATCGTGAGCGTCCAGATCGAACTCGTCAGGATGTTGATGTTGGTGTTGACCTTGCGCTGGAGCGTGTCGCCCAGACTTCCACCGTCGTCGTCGACCAGGCCACCGACGAGACGACCGAGGTGGGTCCGCTCCGACTCGGGTCGAGCGAGGTCGAGCGCGGCGAAGATCCCGAGCACCAGCATCGTGGCGACGCCGATCAATGCGGCGCGCTTCGCGTCGACGCGCACGCCCATGGCGACGAGGACGAGGACGGTGAACGCCGGCACCGTCGCCAGGACGCCACCGACGTCGGAGCCCCACGCCGGCGCCCCGTCGACGACGACGGTGACCGCGAGGAAGACGGCCACGACCACAGCTGCGCCGCCGGCCAGACGGGCCGAGCCGTCGGCGCGGGCCTTGGCGAGGCAGTAGGTGGCCCACGCGCCACAGGTCGCGACGGCCGCGCCCACGGCGACGAGCGCGAACGCGAGGTTGCCGAAGCCGGCGAAGCGACCGGCCACGATCGGTGAGTAGCCGAAGACGGTGTTGATCTGGAGGCGTCCACCGGTCGTGACGTCGACCACTAGCAGGAGCCAGTTCAGTGCCACGAGGGACAGGGGCGCGACCATCGCACGTGTCCGTGGCCAACGCCGAGCGACGAGGACGGCGAGCCCCTCCGCCGACGCGGCCAGCGCGATGGCCGCTCCGAAGATCCCCAGCGCGTAGGTCGTCAGGTCGGCGGCGCGGGTTTCGAGCGCTCCGGCAGCGAAGCCGATGGTCGGGGTCGCGAGGACGACGAGGGCCAGGAACGACACCGGTCCGACCCAGCGTCGGCGACGGGCGACAGCCACCGCCGCCAGCCCGTAGGCCAGGATCTGTGCGATGACGAAGATCACGCTGATCGGGCCGGTTGCCGAGTCGCGGAAGATCGACTCCTCGGTGCTGTCTGCATACATCTGGAAGCGTTCGGGACCGACCTCCACGTCCTGCACGGTGTCGATCACCGTGCCCGTCATGTCGCCGGGCTGGTCGATGTCGAGCAGACGCAGGACCGTGGGTCCGACGTCGGGCAAGGTGACGTACCCCGCACGCCGGGTCGTCCCGGACTGCGCCAGGCCGCCGACGGTGCGGGACTCAGCCATCGAGCGCATGGCGAACACGCCGAGCGACTCCGCCGACCGTGGGGCCGAGGGTGAGGCCACGATCACCGTCGTGTCGGTGCCTTCCAGACCGTCGACCAACCGGCCGAACAGCGCGTCGGAATCCTGCAACGCCCCGAGCCAGAGCTCCTGGGCAGCGGCGGGGTCGGCCTCGCGTCGGTAGGCGTCGGCGCGATCGAGATCCGACAGTTCGACGACGACCACGTCGGCCTCGTCCCACACCTCGCCGAAGGCGTCCATCACGGCCGACTGGTCGTAGCGGACGCCGAACGGGGCATCAGGATCGGTTCCGAGGAGGCCGTCGACGCGGCCGATCGGGACCTGGCCGCTCCGGTCGGCGAGCATCAGCGCTGCCGACCGGCCGTAGTCGGCATCGATGAAGGCCCCCGACGCATTGGAGGTCTCGTCGTCGGCGTCGACCACATCTTCTGCCGGCGGCGTCTCGTCTTCGGGGATCTCGACCGGCGGATCCACCGGTGCGTCGTCGAGGTCGGTCGGTGGTGGTTCGGTGGGCGGCGGCGCCGCGACGGCGAGGCCCTCGTCGGCGTTGGCCACCACAGCGCCGACTCGTCCGGCATCGGCGAGGTTCTGGCCCAGCGACCCGGGTTCGGCGCCGTAGAAGAACCGATCGTTGGTCTGCACGACGGAAGGGAAACCGAGGTGGAGCAGCGCGCCCGTCGGTCGCTGGCCAGTCCGTCGCTCGTACGCGTCGGCTGCCGAACCTTCCTCGAACTGCTCTTCGGGTTCCAGCGCCAGCCCCGCGTTCTCGGTTCTGGCAGAGGCACGGTTCCCGGTTCCGAGCGTCACATACCCCTCGCCGATGCTCGTGCGTGCGCCGATCGTACGAAGACTCAGCATCGCGGTCGACGAGGTCTCGAGGAACGACGCCAGATGCGGGAGGTCGTGGTCGGCGAGATCCTCCCAACGGAGGGCGGGGGTCGTCACGATCAGCACCTTCTCCGACCGCTCGACCCCGTCGGCGCCGGCCGGTCGGGGTAGCCCGCCGAGGAAGAGGGCCGCGACGAACAGGCCCAGGAGCCATCGCCTCGTCATGTCGACTCCAGGACCGTGCGATACGTGTCGGCCACCCGGGACGCGAGCGCGGCGGGCACCAGGTCGGCGGGGGTGGCGGCGACCGGTCCGTCGTCGGTCATCCCGAGGACCTCGACCAGTGCTGCGGCGAACCCTGCGGCGTCACCGACATCGACCACGCGCCCGTGGGGTGCCTGGACGGCGTCGGGGACGAGGCCGACCCGCGTGGCCACGATCGGACGTCGGAGGGCGAGCGCTTCGAGGACCACCAAGGGGCCAGACTCCCACCGCGATGTCACAGCGACCACATCGGCCGCCGCGAGTTCGTCGTCGACGTCGGGTCGGGCACCGGCCAAGTGGACCACCCCATCGAGCCCGCGGCGTGACACCTCGGACTCGAGTTCGGCCCGCAGGGGCCCCTCGCCGAACACGAACCAGCGAAGCCCCGGCCGCTCGCCCACCGCGAGCTCCGCTGCCGACACGAGCAGGTGCAGGTCCTTCTGCGGATGGAGCCGGGCCGCGGTGACGACGAGGTCGTCGTGGTCGTCGACACCGAGAGCAGCGCGCACCGCAGCAGCCGACCGTCGGGGCGTCGGGACCGGCCCGGCCGGTGGGATGACGTCGATACGGTCACTTCCGGCGAGGCCGCGGAACCGCTCGGCGACCTCGCCGGAGACGGCGATCGTCCGATCGACGCGGGCCGGGAGCGACCCTTCGAGTCGACGGAGCATGCCCGTCGAGGCTCCGGCCGCCTCACGGAGCACGAGGTTGTGGACGCTCAGGATCACGGGGGGTCGGTGGCCTCGACGGGCCAGCGATGCGACCCAACCGGCCTTGAGACCGTGCGCGTGGACCAGGTCGTAGTGATCCATGATCGCCCGCAACCGGCGTGTCGCCTCCCACGCCTTGCGCGGGTTCATCCCGTCGGGCACCGGGACCTCGTGGGTCAGGTCGTCGAGCACGCCTGCGGGGCCGGCGATGTCGACCGCCCAACCGGCGGACCGGAGCTCGTCAGCGAGGTATGTCACGTGGCGTCGGATCCCTCCCGTCGACGGGCCGAGCAACTCGAGCACCCGAGGAGCTGCGTCAGGCACCGCCACCTCGCAGGAGTCGCATCACGTTTCTCGGACGGGTCCCCCCGAGGAGTTGTTGCACCACCAGGTACACGATCGAGCCCGCGAAACCGGCGACGAGGATCGTCACCAGGCTCCCGATCCGCCCGTCGATGGACATCGACTGCGAGACGAGCGCGGTCGCCATGCCGCCGAGGGCCGCGGCAGCGACGGCGATCGCCAGGACCCGCAGGACCGCGGGCGAACGTTCCAGGCGGGGGACGAGCAGTAGCCCGAGGGCGATCGCGCCGACCAGATAGGTGCCGGTGTGGCTCCACGCGAGCGCACCGATGAGGTCGGCTCCCTCCAGTCGGGACGCCGACACGACCATCGCCAGCACTCCCCCGGCGACGACAACGCCGTGCACCAGCGCCGGCGTCCGGGTGTCGTCCATGGCGTACCAGATGCGGGACAGGAAGTAGAAGATGCCGTAGCCCAGCAGACCTGGCGCGAAGCCGATGGTGGCGGCCACGACGATGTCGGATCCCGCCGCCGTCACCTCACCGAACAGCGCCACGGCGGCGATCGGTCCCGCGAGCGCGATGAACGCCGCAGCGACGGGCAGGACGAAGAACGAGATGGCGCGGACGCCTCGCTCGATCGTACGGGTGACGCCCTCGACGTCTCGTCCCTGCCACTTGCGCGCGGCATCGGGGAACAGCGTGTTGAGCACCGGGAGCGCGAACAACGCGTGCGGCAGCATGAAGAACGTGAACGCGACCTGGTAGCCGACGATGCCGCCCTCGACGCGGTTGCCCAGGACCAGTACGGCAGTGAGCAGCACCTGGGTCATGCCGAGGAACAACGCCGCCCAGCCGCCGGCGCGGGCCAACGTCGCCAGCTCGGGGTCACCACGGTCGAGCCGGAACCGGAAACGGAACCCGGTCCGGCGCGCTGCGACGATCGGGAGCGTGCAGAACGCCAGCACGCCGAGCGTCGTGCCGCCGGCGAGGACCGCGATCTCCGCCCCAGTCAGATCGAGGCTCGGCGCCTCGCCTCGGCGCATCCACCAAAAGATGCCGTAGGCCGAACACACGACGACGTTGTTCACGGCTGGCGCAAACGCGGGAACGCCGAACCGGCCTCTCGCGTGCAGCACCGCCGTGGCCACCAGGCCCACGTCGTACACCAACACCTGCGGGAGGAAGACGAGGAGGAAGATCGTGCCCAGCGCGACCTGGTCGTTGCGGACCGCAGCGTCGTCGACCCCGGAGACCAGAACCCGCATCACCCACGGCGCCGTGAGTGCTCCGACGACCACGAAGATTCCGAGTGCGAGCATCGTGTAGCCGAGGACCGAGCCGGCCAGACGTTCGGCACCCTCGTCGTCTCCGCGGTCGAGCCGCGCGACCAGGGCCGGGACGAGCACTGCCTGCAGCGCGCCGGCGGCGAACAGCTCGAACACGATGTTCGGAATCGTGTTGGCCGACTGGTAGGTGTTCCCGAGGAATGTCGTCCCGAGCACCGCAGCCACGACCACCACACGGGCGAAACCGGTGACCCGGCTGATCCCGGTGAGAACGGTCTGCGTCGCCGTCGAACGAGCGAGTGTCCGACGCTCGTCGACGGGAGGGGTCACGGCGATCGGACCGGCGGGAGGAGCCGTGACGCGCTGTCGTCCAGGCCGTAGTGACCCACGACGCCGTCACCGAGGTCGGCCAGGGCGAGCACGACGGCGGACAGCCCGTCGAAGTGTTCGAGCGCGTCGACGGTCGAGACCAGATCACGCAGCATCTCGTCCTGGCGCACGACCAGCACTGCGTCGCTCACCCCACCGGTGCCGTCCATGGCCGACGACAGAACGGCGAGTACCGGCGTATCGGTCGCGCGACCCACGCGGGACAGGAGCGGCCCGATCACCAGATCGTCGGGCACCTCGGGCGAGCCGGCGGCGATCAGCATCCGAGTCCCGGCCGGGAACACCGGATCCTCCGGGCCTCCCTGCACCGCCTCGAACTCGATGAAGCCGGCGTCGACCAGCGCGACGACGAGCGGGATCGGTTCGGTGGCTCCCAGCGGGACAGCCGTCGTGGTCGTCGTCTCCCCGGGGTCCGAGGGTGCGGTCTCGACGCCTTCTGCCTGCAGCTGACGGGACCGGAGTTCGCCGCCGAGCGCATCGACCGCCGTGCGCCGCAGCCGGGACGGATCGGAGGACTCCTCCCCGAGCAGGGTCGCGAGGTCGTTGACCTCGCCGTCGTCCTGGAGTCGCCACCGTTCGGTGAACCACCACAGACCCTGGACGTCCGCCGACGCGACGACGAGCGCCTGTACTGCCGCCTGGACGTCGGACTCTTCGACGCCGCGAGCCGAGATCACCACCGTCGGGACGCCCTCGAGGCGTCCAGCGAGCAGCGCCAACGCCTGTTCGTCCAGCGCGTCGTCTCGTTCGGTCTGTCGGTCGACCACGTCCTCGAGTTCGCCGATGCGATCTTCTCGGCCCTCGAGGCGGGTCTGCAGGTTGTTCAACTGGCCGTCGAAGTTGTCGACCGTGGCCCGGTCGAGGAACGTGGACCCGAGTGTCAGCCCGATCCCGATGGCCAGGAAGACCGCGGTGAGGGACACGATGTGATAGCGGAGGTTGATCATGAGGTGAGCGAGACCCAGTACAGACGGATGACGAGGCGGATCGGCTCGCTGACCAGGACGATGACCACCATGGTGAATATCGCGGCGAGCACCATGAGGACGAGATCACGGGTCCGGACGGTCGAGTGGTAGAGCCGACTCACGCCTTTGGCATCCACGAGGAGCGGCCCGACCTTCATGCGCACGAGGAAGGTTGATGCCATGCCGGCCCGGCCCTTGTCGAGGAACTCCACCATCGAGTTGTGGGTGCCGACGGCCACGATCAACTCGCAGCCCTTCTCGTACGCGAGGAGCATCGCGATGTCCTCGCTCGTGCCCTCGGATCCGTAGACCTCGTACGCGAGCCCCAGCTCCTCGAGCCGCTTGCCGCCCGGCGCGCGTCCGTCGCGGTAGCCGTGCACCACCAGGTGTGCGCCACTGCGCAGCGCCTTCTCCGAGACCGAGTCGAAATCGCCGATGATCAGGTCCGGCGTGTAGCCGTTGTCGAGGATGGCGTCTGCACCGCCGTCGACACCGATCAGGAGTGGCTTCTGCTCACGCAGATAGCCGCTGCGCCGGAGGATCTGGAGATCCTCCTTGTAACCGATTCCACGGACGACGATCAGGACGTGGCGATCTCGGAAGTCGAGGCCCGCGACGTCGGGCACGTCCGGCTCGTCGACGAGGAGATGCCCCTCGGTCTGGATGTAGTTGAGCGTGTTCTCCGCGAACCGTTCCAGCTCGGCGCCGATCGTGGACTTGGCGAGCGCGATGCCAGCGAGAAGGTTCTCGGTGCTCTCGCGGACACCACGCGCGATCTCCGTCCCGTCGACGAGGATCCGTCCGCCGTCGATGGTGATCTCCGAGCCCTCGACGATGTCCATGACGTCCGGGCCAGCAGCGTCGACGAGCGGTATTCCCGCCTCGGTGAGCGCCAGCGGCCCCACGTTGGGGTACCGGCCGGACAGCGATGCCGCAGCGTTGACCACGGCGAGCGGACCCGCGGCGACCAGCGTCTCGGCGGCCACGCGATCGAGGTCCTCGTGGTTGATCACGGCGATGTCCTGGGGGCCGATCCGATTGACCAATTCCTTCGTCCGACGGTCGACCCTGGCCACGCCGACGAGGAGCGAGTCGTTCGAGACCGGCGATTGTTGGCTCATGCGGTCCTCCCGGCCTCGGCGAGCAATTCGACCGCGTGCTCCCGGCCGACCTCGGAGCCTGGTTGGCCCGAGAGCATGCGCGCGATCTCCTCCACTCTTGCATCGTCATCGAGCAGGACCGTCATGGCCTCGGTCGACCCTCCGCCGGAACGCTTGGCGACCGAGATCTGTTGGTGGGCGAACGCCGCCACCTGCGGAAGGTGCGTGACCACGAGGATCTGATGGCGGTCGGACAGTGCCTGCAACGACCGGGCCACCGCCCACGCCGCCTCGCCCCCGATCCCGGCATCGACCTCGTCGAAGACGAGCGAGGGCGGTCCGGCGGTCAATTCGAGACGGAGTGCGAGCGTGGCCCGCGACAACTCGCCGCCGGACGCAACCTTTGCGATCGGCTGCGGGCTCGATCCGGGGTTCGCAGCCAGCAGGAGGTTGACCTCGTCAGCCGGGTCGTCGCCGGTCACCTCGACCCGGACAGACGCGTCGGGCATCGCCAGGTCGCGCAGCCGTTCCTGGACGCCTCCGGCCAGCGCCGGTGCCGCCGCCTTCCGGGCCTTCGCCACCACGGCCGCAGCCGCACGCTCGGCCTGCTGGGCCTCGGAGCGTCGGGCATCGAGCTGCGCAGCACGGTCGTCGTGCGACTCGAGCTCGGCGAGACGCTCCCGGACCCGGTCCCGTTCCTCGATCACGTCTGCGAGGGTCTCGCCGTATTTCCGTCGCAGCTCGGCGAGCAGTTGTCGCCGTCGACGGATCTCGTCCAGACGTTCGGGATCGTCGGCGATGCGCTCGGCGATCGACCGGATGTCGTGCGCGGCCTCGCTGAGTTCGGCCGCAGCCGCACGCAGACGGGAGAGCGCCTCGACGAACGGCGTTCGACCGACCAGACCTCCGAGGGCTGACTGGAGCTGATCGTGGAGGCCGTCGTCGCCGACGAGGGACGCCGACGTCTTCTCTGCCAACTCGTGGTGGGACACCGCATCGGCCAGCAGGTCCTCCTCCAGGTCGAGTGACTCGTCCTCCAGGGGATCGTCGAGATCGGCCGCATCGAGCTCGTCGAGCTGATAGCGCAGGAGGTCGAGCTCACGAGCTCTCGTTCGCTCGTCGCCACCCAGCGCCCCGAGCGCGGCGTCGATCGCCTTGATCTCGGTCCTCGCGTCGACCAGCGCCGTCAGGTCGACACCGGCGAATCGGTCGAGCGCGGTCCGCTGCTCAGCCGGTCGGAGCAGTTGCTGGTGGGCGTGCTGGCCATGGAGCTCGACCAGGCGGGCGCCGTGCTCGGCCAACTCGGCGGCGGTGACGGGACGACCGTCGACGTAGGCGCGACTGCGCCCATCGGCCGGCACCACGCGCGACAGGATCGTCTCCGAGCCGTCGTCGGCCACGAAGCGGCCGTCGATGACTGCTTCGGACGCGCCGGGCCGGACGACAGCGGCGTCGGCGCGTGCGCCGAGCAAGAGCTGGATGGCACCCACCACCAACGACTTGCCGGCACCGGTCTCCCCGGTGAGCGCCGTGAACCCCGGGCCGAGGACGAGACGTGCCTCGGCGAAGACGCCGAGATCGCGCACGACGAGCTCGGCGATCATCGGTCCGACAGTCCGAACTTCTTCTTGAGGATCCCGAGGAAGTCGTGGTCGCCGAAGGTCACGAGGCGGGCCGTTCTGTTGCTGGCGGTGCACCGCACCGCCTCGCCGGCCTCGAGCGTGACCAGGTTGCGCCCGTCCACCGAGATCGTCGCGGGACGATGTCCCGTCACCTCGACGCGGAGTGACGCCAACGGATCGAGGACCATGCTGCGGTCGAAGAGCATGTGGGGCGAGACGGGCGTCACCACGAGGCACCGATGGCGGGGCGACACGATCGGTCCGCGCGCCGAGAAGGAGTAGGCAGTCGATCCGGTCGGGGTCGCCACGATGAGCCCGTCGGCCGCGTACGTCGTGAAGAACTCCCCGTCCACGCTGACGGCGAGCCGGACCGTGTGGCCAGACGGCGTCTTCTCGATCACGACCTCGTTCAACGCGATGATCTCGTCGGGCGCCACTGCTGCGCCCTGCCCGTCGATCTGGACCGAGAGCATCATCCGCTCCTCGATCTCGTACGCGCCCGAGAGAAAGCGCTTGACGGCCATGCGAGCGCCGTCCGGGTCGACCTCGGTCAGGTAGCCGAGCTGACCGACGTTGACCCCGATGACCGGGACGCCGTCGCCACCGACCAAGTCGATGGTCCGCAGCATCGTGCCGTCGCCGCCGAAGCTCATGGCGACGTCGAGACCCGGGCCGAACGCCGCATCGTCCACGGCATGACCGGGCAACGCGATCCGGTGCGCGTCGGCGGCGGGCAACCGAACATCGTGGCCCCGCTCCGCCAGCCACGACGCGATGTCGACGGCGATCTGCGATGCGGCGTCTCGCTCCTCGTGCACGACGAGGCCGGCCACGACCATCAGGGCGCTTCCTGGTGGGCATCGGCGACGACCGCGTCGAAGTCGACGGCAGGCGCCTTCAGCCGCGCCGCGTCCGGCGCGTCGACATCGACGCGAACTGCATGGACAAGGAACTCCGCGTTGCCTTCGGCCCCGCGTAGGGGGGAGACCATGGCGTCCATGATGGCCGTTCCGCCCGCTTCCATGGCGACACGAGCTTCACCGAGCACGCGTCGCCACACCGCCGCGTCACGGATCACGCCTCGTCCCTTCGAGACCTCTGCCCGTCCTGCCTCGAACTGCGGCTTCACCAGGATCACCAGATCGCCCCCGGCGCGCACGGCAGTGATCAGCACGTCGGCCAGTCCACTGGTGGAGATGAACGACAGGTCGGCGACGACGAGGTCGACGGGACCGCCCAGCAGCTCCGGCATGATCGAGCGGATGTCGGTCCGTTCGCGCACGTCCACCCGACGGTCCGCCCGGATTCGTTCGTGGAGTTGATTCCGCCCCACGTCGACGGCGACGACCGTGGCCGCGCCGGCCTGGAGCAGCGCATCGGTGAATCCGCCGGTGGACGATCCGGCATCGAGACACCGGGCGCCGGCGACGACGATCTCGAACCGCTCGAGTGCGGCAGCGAGCTTGTCGCCCCCACGGCTCACGAACCTCGGCGGCGGGCCCAGAACGACCACGGGCTCATCGGACCCGACCATCCGCGACGACTTCGTCGCCGACGCGCCACTGACGAGCACACGGCCGTCTGCGATCAGGAACTGCGCCTGTTGCCTGCTGTCGGACAGACCTCGCCGATGGAGCTCGACGTCGAGGCGACGACGTGTGGCCGTGACCGGCTCCTCAGCTCGTGGACTTCTTGGACGCCGACTTCTTCTTGGCTGCGGACTTCTTGGCTGCGGACTTCTTCGGGGCGGACCTCTTGGCTGCGGTCTTCTTCGGCGCGGTCGCCGCGAGCTTCTTCTCGAGCCGGGCGATGTCGGCCTTGGTTGCGAGTCCGAGGCCGGCGATCTGGTCTCGGACCTCCTTGCGGACGACCTCGAGCAGTCTGTCGGTGTTCTTGCGCGAACGCTCGACGAGCTGGTTGACGAGCTCCTCGGTGCGCTGTGCCTGGACCTCACCCGCCTTGACCAGGTCCTTGACGATCGCCTCGGCGCGCGACTGGGTCATCTGGGTGAACGCCATGCCGGCATCGAGATAGCGCTTGATCAGCGGATTCTGGGCCATCGCGTGATGGTACGGCCGAGTCGTCGCTGCTAGCAAAACCTAGCAACTGTTCTCCGGCAGGTGCCGATCAGCCGAGCACGTCAGAAACGATGGCGCGCAGATCTGTGCCCACGTGCCAGGGCTCGGGATGGACCGGGAGGTCGGCGGCGGTCGTGATGCCCGACAGCGCGAGACAGAACCGGTAGCCGAGGGCGAGAGCGAACAGGCCGTCGGTGTCTGCTCGGTCGCCGACCACCACGCCGTCCTCGCCGAGCCTGCGCCGGATCAGATCGGCCATCGGTGCGTGCGGTTTGCCGGCGACGATCGGTTCGACGCCGCTCGCAGCGGCGATGGCCGCGCCGATGGCCCCCGCGCCGGGCTCGGGCCCGCTCAGCGTGGGATAGGTCACGTCACTGTTCGTCAGGATCCAGCGGGCGCCCGAACCGATGGCGACCGAGGCGTTTCGCAGGTGGGCGTACGTCAGCTCGCGGTCGAGCCCGCTGATCACGACGTCGCACGGCGTCTCGCTGACGATCGTCGCGCCACGCTTGTCGACCTCTTCGCGCAGTCCCGGCCCGCCGACCACCAGCGCGCGCTCCCCCGGGTCGATGAGCGCAGCGCCAGCCTGGGCCGACGTGACGACGAACCCTCGGGCCGGGATCCCCATGGCCTCGAGCTTCGCTTCCTGGTCGGCGACGCGCGCCGACGCGTTGTTGGTCGCGAACACGACCTCTTCTCCGGCGTCACGGAGCCGCTGCACACCTTCCGCCGCGCCGGCGATCGGCTCCGAGCCGAGCCACAGCACTCCGTCGAGGTCCAATACCCATGGCACCGGAGCATGGTGACACCGCGACCAGGCACGCTGGGCATCGCCGGACCACGGCGACGGGTTCGGAGCGTCGCCGCAGGTCTGTCACGATGTCCCGGTGCCCCGCTTCGAGCCCTTCCCAGGCCTCCGCTACGACCGATCGTGGTCGCTCGCCGACGTCACCGCCCCACCCTACGACGTGATCGACGATCGCCAGCGGGCGCAGCTGGCCGCAGAGCCGATGAACGCGGTGCGCATCGATCTGCCCGTCGACGAGAACGGCGAGGATCGCTACGACGTCGCCTGCCGACTCCTGCACGAGTGGCAGGACGAGGGAGCGCTCGTGACCGACGACGTTCCCACCTTCACGGTGTACCGGATGACCTTCACCGACGAGGCGGGGACGATCCGCAAGACGACCGGCGTGATCGGCGCGCTCGAACTCTGGCATCCCGACGCCGGCGAGATCCTCCCGCACGAGCAGACCACCAAGAAGGCCAAGTCGGACCGTCTCGACATGTTGCGCTCGTGCCGGGCGAACCTCTCCGCGATCTGGGGTCTGTCGCTCGCGTCCGGCCTGACCGACCTCCTCCCGACCGACGCCGAGCCCGACGACGACTGGACCGATCCCGACGACGTCCGACACACGGTGTGGACCATCACCGACCCCGAGCGCAACGGTCGCATCGCCGCACTCGTCCTCGGCTCGCCGATCGTCATCGCCGACGGTCACCACCGCTACGAGACGTCACTGCAGTACCGAGACGAGCGCCGTGTCGCCGACGGCCCAGGCAGTCCCGCCGACCTCACCATGTGTTACGTCGTCGAACTCGTCGAGGACGAGCTCACGGTCCAGCCCATCCACCGCCTCGTCACCGGCCTCCCCGAGGGCACCGACCTCGCCACCCTGCTCAAGGAGAAGTTCGAGGTGACGTCGCGTGCTCCGTTCGGGCCCGATGCCGTCGAACAACTGGTCGAAGCCGGCGGGCTCGGTCTCGTCACACCCGACGGGACCTTCGTGTGCATACCCCGCGACGATGCCTTCGGACCCGACATCGAGCTCGACACCGTCCGCCTGGTCGAGGTGCTCACCGACCTCCCGACCCACGAGATCCGCTATCAGCACGGCGTCGGCAACGTGACCGACGCGGTCGCCGACGGATCGGCACAGGCAGCGGTCCTCATGCGCCCCGCCACCGTTCCCCAGATCCAGGCCATCGCCCACGGTGGCGAGCGCATGCCCCCGAAGACCACGTTCTTCGCCCCCAAGCCGGCGACCGGCATCGTGTTCCGCTCCCTCGACTGACCGGATCGGGTGGCCTACAGACGCGGACGGACCTCGGAGCCGATGAGCGCGATGTGGTCGAGATCGTCGAGATCGAGGATCTGGAGGTACAGACGTTCGGCGCCGGCGGCGCGCCATTCTTCGAGCCGTGCCACGGCCTCGGCCGGCGTGCCACACACGCCATTCTCACGCAGCTCGTCGACCTCGCGGCCGATCGAGGCCGCCCGACGCTCGATCTCTGCCTCGTCGGCGCCGATACACGCCACCAGCGCAGCCGAGTAGGTCAGATCACCGGGATCCCGGTCGATGGACCGGCAGGCGTCGGCGACCACACCGATCTGGTGGACGAAGAACTCCCGCGGTGAGAACGGCAGGTTGAACTCCGACGCGAAGCGAGCGGCGAGTCGCGGGGTCTTCACCTGCCCCCCGCCGCCGATGATGATCGGCGGGCCGCCGTCCTGGACCGGCTTCGGGAGCGCCGGCGAGTCGACCACGGTGTAGTGCGACCCCTCGAAGGAGAACGTCTCTCCCGCCGGCGTGCGCCACAGTCCGGTCATGATCTCGAGCTGCTGCTCCAGGATCTCGAACCGCTCCGCCACCGGTGGGAACGGGATCCCGTAGGCCGAATGCTCCTCGTCGTACCAACCGGTACCGATGCCGATGTCGACACGGCCACCGGACATCTGGTCGACCTGGGCGATGCCGATGGCCAGCGGACCGGGCAGCCGGAACGTTGCCGCGGTGACCAGGGTCCCGAGCCGGATCGAGGCCGTCTCCCGGGCCAGCGCCCCGAGGGTGATCCACGCGTCGGTGGGACCGGGATCGCCCGACCCGTCGCCCATGCGGAGGTAGTGGTCCGATCGGAAGAACGCCGAGAATCCGGCCGCTTCGGTCGCTCGGGCCGCGGCCAGGAGCGTGTCGTAGCTGGCGCCCTGTTGGGGTTCGGTGAAGATTCGGAGGTCCACGGGCCGGAACCTAACGGTCAGGACCCGAGGAGTTGCCGGTGCGTGACCTACTCGACGTCCCAGGTCGCGCCAGAGCGGAGCAGCGTATGGAGGTCGCCGGGACCCTTGTCGTCCTGCGCCTCCGCCAACTGCTGGTTGACGCCCGCGCCGTACTCGGGACGTTCGACCGCCCGGAACACGCCCACTGGCGTCGGCTCGTATGGGCCCTGCGCGAGCCGGGAGAGCATGAAGGCGATCGATGGATCGCCGCGGGTCTCGTCGTGGACGAGCAGCGCCTCTTCGCCGACCTCGGCGACCTCGGCGAGATGCAGTCCACCCCGGTCGAGCACCACGCCTCGTTCCCGTTCGTTACCGAACCGGATCGGCTCGCCGTGTTGCAACGGGACGAGCATCGCGTCTCGGGAATCCTTCGCGGTGATCTGCCCGAACGCACCGTCGTTGAAGACGTTGCAGTTCTGGTAGATCTCGATGATCGACGCCCCCTGGTGGGCATGCGCCCGCGTGAACATCTCGATCATGTGGGCACGGTCCATGTCGTGCGTGCGGGCAACGAAGGTGGCCTCTGCCCCGAGCGCCACCGACACCGGGTTGAACGGCCGGTCGATCGACCCGAACGGTGTCGACTTCGTGACCTTCCCGACCTCGGATGTGGGCGAGTACTGGCCCTTCGTCAACCCGTAGATCTGGTTGTTGAACAGCAGGATGGTGATGTTGATGTTGCGGCGGAGCGCGTGGATCAGATGGTTGCCGCCGATGGACAGCGCATCGCCGTCGCCCGACACGACGAACACGTGCAGATCCGGCCGGGCCATCGCCAGGCCGGTGGCGATGGCCGGGGCGCGCCCGTGGATCGAGTGCATCCCGTAGGTGTTCATGTAGTACGGGAACCGGCTCGAACAACCGATGCCCGACACGAACACGGTGTTGTGCGGGTCGACGCCGAGCTCGGGCATCAGCTGCTGGACGGCTTGGAGGATGCCGTAGTCGCCGCACCCGGGGCACCAACGCACCTCCTGGTCGCTGGCCCAGTCCTTCTTGGTCGTGATGGTGACTGCGGCGTCGCTCATGATGTTGCTCCTGCCTGGCGGGCGTCTTCGATGGCGGCCTCGATCTCTCGGGCCGTGAACGGGAGGCCGGCGATCTTTCCGGCGGAGACCGCGTCGATGAGGTACTTGGCTCGGATGATGCGGCAGAGCTGCCCGTTGTTGAGTTCGGGGACGATGACCGTCTCGTAGCGTCGGAGTTTCTCGCCGAGGTCGTGCGGGAGCGGATTCACGTTGGTCAGGTGGATCCACGCGATCTTGTGTCCGGCTCGCCGTTGGCGCTGCATGGCGGAGTCGATCGCGGCCCAGGTCGACCCCCAGCCGAGCAGGCAGATGTCGGCGTCCGGATCGCCGTGGATCTCGAGCTCGTCGTAGTCGTCGGCGACCTTGTCGACCTTGGCCTGGCGCAGAGCGGTCATCGCGGCGTGGTTTTCGGGGCCGTAGTCGATGTTGCCCGACCCGTCGGACTTCTCGATGCCGCCGACCCGGTGCATCAGACCGGGTGTGCCCGGGATGGCCCATGGTCGGGCGAGGTGTTCGTCACGGAGGTACGGCCAGAACTCGGGTTCGCCCTCGGCGTCGGTGTGGTTGAACTCGGTCGCGAACGGCACCGAGATGTCGGGGAGCGTGGAGATGTCGGGCAGCAGCCACGGCTCGGTGCCGTTGGCCACGTAGCCGTCGCTCAGGAGGATCACCGGCGTGCGGTACTTCAGCGCGATGCGGGCGGCCTCGATCGCGGCGTAGAAGCATTGGGCCGGGCTGTAACTCGCGACGATCGGCAGCGGCGACTCGCCGTGGCGACCGTACATCGCGAGGTTCAGGTCGGACGCCTCGGTCTTGGTCGGCAGCCCGGTCGACGGCCCGCCACGCTGGATGTCGATGATCAGCAGCGGGAGCTCGATCGCGATCGCGAGAGAGATCGTCTCGCTCTTCAGCGCCAGGCCAGGCCCTGAGGTGGTGGTGACACCCAGGTGACCGCTGAACGCAGCACCGAGCGCCACCCCGACGGCCGCGATCTCGTCTTCGGCCTGGACCGTGCGGACGCCGAACTGCTTGTGCTTGGAGAGTTCGTGCAGGATGTCGCTGGCCGGGGTGATGGGGTACGACCCGAGCGTGACCGGCAGTTGGGACAGCTGCCCCGCCGCGATCAGCCCCCAGGCCAGCGCGGTGTTGCCGCTGATACTCGTGTACTCACCAGGCGGCATCTGGGCCGGACGGACCTCGTACCGGTGACCGACGGCCTCGGTCGTCTCGCCGAACGCGAACCCGGCCTTGAACGCGGCCTGGTTGGCGGCCACGACGAGTTCGTTCGTCTTGAACTTCTCGGTGATCCACTCCATCGTCGGCTCGGTCGGACGGGTGTACATCCACGAGACGAGGCCGAGCGCGAAGAAGTTATTGGACCGATCGGCGTCGCGGGGTTTGACGCCGAGTTCGCTGCACACCTCTTTGGTGATCGACGTCATCGGTACCCGGAGCACCCGATAGCTCGCCACCGTGCCGTCGTCGAGCGGGTTGGCGTCGTAGCCGGCCTTCTCGAGGTTCCGCTCGTCGAAGGAGTCGTCGTTGACGATCAGCGTGCCGCCGATCTCGAGCCGGTGCAGGTCGGCCTTGAGCGCAGCCGGGTTCATCGCCACGAGCACGTTCGGCTCGTCGCCGGGTGTGGTGATGTCGTGATCGGAGATCTGGACCTGGAACGCCGAGACGCCGTTCACGGTGCCCTGGGGGGCGCGGATCTCGGCCGGGAAATCAGGGAACGTGGAGAGGTCGTTGCCGAACGCAGCGCTGACCGACGTGAAGCGGTCTCCCGTGAGCTGCATTCCGTCACCGGAGTCTCCGGCGAAACGAACCACGAGTCGGTCGAGGACTTCGGCCTTGTTCGATCCCGACCGGTCGATCGTGTCGGTCATGTCTTGTCTCCCGTCGGCCCGACGCCCGTGTCGAGCTGGTCTGTGCCTGTAGGCCACCATAGTCATCGTTCCGGCGGAATTCGCGGCTCGACGCTCAACCCTTTGCTTCGGACCATCGGGTGATGATGCTGGCGTCGGCGAGGTAACGAACACCACGGTGTGGCGACCAGCGGAACGCGGCCTCGTCCAGTGCGGCGTGTAGGAGCTGCACTGTCTGATCGGCCTGTTCGTCCGGCACGTGGACGAGCAACTCGTCGTGCAGACACAGCGCGACACGGGCGCCGAGCGGGCGCGCCCGCGTGCGGACGATGATCGCCCACACCTTGAAGAACTCGGCGGCCGCACCCTGGATGGTGGCGTTGCGGGCGAAGCGACCGCGGGCGGCGGCGACGCGTCGGGCGCGATCGATGTCGCCGTCGATCGAATCGTCCACCCACATCCGCACGCGACGGCCGCCGACGGTCATGAC
>JBBKVY010000131.1:0-5970 GCA_037968675.1 Acidimicrobiales bacterium
GTGACCCGCCACCCGAAGGCGGCGGGCGGATCGGCGACGACGATGGTCGAGATGGTCGACCATCGCCGCCGACCGTTTCGGCACCACCCCTGGAACTGCGCGCCCACGTTCGGGCCCCCTGCGTTGCCCAGCCAGGCGCACCGGACCACCTCGGGGCTCCAGATCGCCATCGCCTCGATGTCGCTCAGCAAGTCGTAGACGAGTTCTCGTGGGGCCTCGATCGTGATGTCGACCTGGCGTTCGCTCATACGAGCAGCTCGGCGACGACATCGGCGATGGGTCGGGAGTCGGCGCGGACCGAGGGACGGAGTCCGGTCAGCGACGATGGCGCGCCGACCGCGGCGACTTCTTCCGGGGAGTCGCGGGGACGGACCTTCAGGTTCCGCCGGGCCCGCTCGGCCCGAGCCACACCGACGAGTTGACCAGCCGTGGCGGTGTCGCCGGCTCGGGACGCGACCATCGCCAGGCCCTCGATGGCCTCACAGATCGCCGCAGCATGCTGCATCTTCCAGGCGAGGCGCAGGCCGCGGAGCAGTTCGGCCCGCGCGGCGCAGTCGTCGCCGACTGCGGCGTGGAAGCGGGCGAGCAGGTGCAGCGCCGAGATCGTCCCTTCGATGTAGCCGATCGATTCCTGGAGCACCAGGCTCTCGGTCGCGGTCCGGATCGCCTCGTCGTGCGCCCCCTCGCTGGCCTGTAGCTCGGCCAGGAGACAGAGCCCGAGGCCGAGCACATGCACGTCACCACAGCGCCGGGCCGTATCGAGCGCAGACTGCAGCCGGGTCGCGGCATCGGGATCGCCGAGGTCGAGCGCGGTACGGGCCCGGAGCACGCGGCAGATCGACTCTCCCCAGATGTCGCCGGCGGCGGCGAAGCGTTCGATGGCTTCGTCGTGGGCGACGATCGCCGTGTCGAGGTCGCCGAGTGACCAGGCGCCGACGGCGACGGCGTTCAGTCCCGAGCCGATGGCGGCGTCGTCGCCGAGTTCGCGAGCGATGGCCGTACTCCGTTGCCCGGCTTCGAGCGCCGCGTCCAGATAGCCGAGGCCGGCGACGAGCAGCGAGTAGCCCCAGAGCACCTTGGCCCGGGCGGCCGGGGTGGCGCTCTCGACCTCGACGGCTCGGCGGAGATGACGGGTGGCCACGTCGAGCCGCCCGTCGAGGGCCCAGAACCACGCCAGCGACCCGGCGAGCCGGGTGGCGACATCGACATCGCCGACGGCCAGCGACCACTCCAACGCCGATCGGAAGTTGGCGATCTCGGTGCGCAGCCGACGGAGCGCGTCCGCCTGCTCGGGCCCTCGGACCAGCGCTTCGAACCGTTCGGCGAGCTGGGTGTAGTGCTCGGCATGGCGGCGGCGGGTCTCGTCGGCGTCGAGCCCGGCCAGCAACTCGCCGGCGTACGCCCGCAGCGTGTCGAGGAGATGGAACCGATCGGCGCCGTCGGTGACCACCATCGAGTGGCGCACCAACCCGGCCAGCACGCCGAGGGGATCGTCGGTCCCCTCGCCGGCCACTTCCTCGGCGGCTCGCAGGTCGAACCCGCCGCTGAACGCACCGAGGCGGGCGAAGAATCGCCGTTGCGGTTCGGTCAGCAGGTTGATACTCCAGTCGATGGCGCCGCGGAGGGTCTGTTGGCGTTCGGCCGCGTCCGCTGCTCCGTCGACGAGCAGGTCGAACCGGTTCTGGAGCCGGCGCAGGATGGTCGCCGGCACCACCACGTCGGTCCGGGCCGCGGCCAGTTCGATGGCCAGGGGCAGACCGTCGAGCGCGAGACAGATGCCGGCGACCGCAGCGGCGTTCTCCTCGGTCAGCGTGAAGTCGGGACGCACCCCGCGCGCCCGTTCACAGAAGAGCTGGACCGCCGGGGACGACGAGATCGCCTCGACCGACTCGGCATCGGGCGATGCGACACCCAGCGGCGGCACCGGCCAGGCCGCCTCGCCAGCGACGAGCAGTGGGCGGCGGCTCGTCGCCAGCACCCGCATCCGGGGCGCGCGCTCGAGCACCGCCCTGACCAGCGATGCGGCACCGGAGAGCACGTGCTCGCACGTGTCGAGCACCAGCAGGCCGGCCTCGCCCGACAGGGCGGACGCCACGACCTCGCCCGGTTGCTCGTTCGGTCCGGTCGTCGCGCCGAGGCTCGCCGCGACCGTCGAGGCCACGAGTTCGGGGAGCTCGATCGAGCTGAGATCGACGTACCAGACCGGGGTGTCGGCTGGCTCGCGTCCGGCCAGGTCGATCGCCAGGCGCGTCTTGCCGGCGCCGCCGGGCCCGGTGAGGGTGACGAGTCGGGCCGTCGCCATCAGGTCCGTCAGCCGATCGAGCTCGACCGCTCGCCCGATCAATTGCGTGAGCGGGGCCGGCACGAAGTTCCGCCGCCAGGTCGCCGATCGCCCGCCGCGTTCGGAGCGCTCCGACGCGGTGGCCACCGCGGACGGGGCGACGGCGGGCACCCACTCGAGCGCCGGGTCGTGACCGAGCACCTGCTGTTGCAGGTGCTGGAGGCCGGGGCCGGGATCGAGTCCCAGCTCGTCGACCAGGGTGACCCGGGCCGCGTCGTAGGCCCGGAGCGAGTCGGCCTGGCGCCCGCACCGGTACAGCGCGAGCATGAGCTGCTCGTGCAGGCGTTCGCGAAGCGGCTGCTCGGCGATGAGACGGCCGACCTCGCCGACGGCATCGCGATGGCGCCCGAGCGCCAGGAGCACATCGATGCGCTGCTCGTTCGCGCCCCACCGCATCTCGTCCAGGCGGGCACGAGCACCCTGGGCGAAACCCTCGCCGGCCACATCCACCAGTGCGTCACCGCGCCACAGGGCCAATGCAACCTCCAGCCGATCGAGGTCGGCTCGGGCTCGCGAGTCGTCGACGATCTCGTCCATGGGTGCGACACCGGCGAGGAGGCGCTCGAACCGGACAGCGTCGATCGACGTCGGTTCGACATCGAGGGTGTAGCCCCCCGGCCGCGTCACGATCGGCTGACCCGACGGCGGCTCGGTCGACAAGGCCTTCCGGAGATGCGAGATCTGGATCTGCAGCGCGTTGGCCGGGTTGCGCGGCGGCTCGTCTCCCCAGAGGATCTCCATCAGGCCGGTCGCCGACGCTGTGTCGCCCACGCGCAGGAGCAGCACTGTCAGCAACGTCCGGGAGATGCCACGGCGGATGTCGACCTCGCGGCCGCCGTCGACCACCCGGAGCGGACCGAGCACCCCGAACTCCACGAACCATGACACTACCGACGGACCTGCGGCCGTGCCGGGGGGATGACCGTGCCCGACAGTTCGGTGACAGGTCGTGGTGGTCTGCTGGCACGAGAGTCGCTTCCCAGGAGCATGCGACGTGTGTGAACCGATCGATCGAGACGCATTGCGGGCCGAACTGGCCGGACCCGAGCCACCTGTGCTCGTCGAGGCCCTCGGCGCGGCCTTCTACGACGACGCCCACCTGCCGGGTGCGCACAACATCCCGCCCGGCCAGGTCGATCGCCTGGCCTCGGTCGTCATCCCCGACCGGGGGTCGCGTGTGGTCGTGTACGGCAGCGGCGACAGCCAGAGCTCGCGGGTGGTCGCCGATCGTCTCGGCGATCTCGGATACCGCGCCGTCCTCATCTACCTGGGTGGCAAGGAGGACTGGGTCGAGCACCAGCTACCCGTCGATCGGTCCGGGCCGGACACGGGACAGCTTCCTGAAACCTCGCGGCCAGCAGGCTGAAAGCACGGTCTGGTCCGGTGGTGGCGACCCGAGGGGAGCGGTCATGATGCAGTCGACCGTTGAAGACCGCGCGCCGGCGTCGACCGGTGCCGCTGCGGTGGACCACGGCGACACCCACGACGGCCATCACGTGCAGATGTTCCGCGACCGGTTCTGGTGGAGCCTGCTGCTGACGGTGCCCGTGTTCTTCACCAGCCCCATGGTGATGGAATGGTTCGGGTACGACCTGGACGTCTACGGCGTGGAATGGATCGGTCCGGTGTTGGGGTCGGTCATCTTCGCCTGGGGCGGCTGGCCGTTCCTCGAAGGCGGGCGACGCGAGCTCGCAGACCGCCAGCCGGGGATGATGCTCCTGATCAGCATGGCGATCACCGTCGCCTACGGCGCGTCGCTGGCCACGTCGCTCGACTGGTTCGACCTCGACTTCTGGTGGGAGCTGTCGCTGCTGGTCACGATCATGTTGCTCGGGCACTGGCAGGAGATGAAGGCGCTCGGCCAGGCCCAGGACGCGCTGGCTGCCCTCGCCGCGATGCTCCCCGACGAGGCCGAACGCGTCGGCGTTGACGGCGAGGTCGAGACCGTCGCCGTCGACGCCCTCTCGATCGGCGACACCGTCCTGGTCCGGAGCGGTGGCCGGGTGCCGGCCGACGGGACGATCGTCGACGGCGCGGCCGAGGTCGACGAGGCGATGATCACCGGCGAGTCCCGGCCCGTCCCGAAGGAGGTCGGCGACCGGGTCGTCGCCGGCACGGTCTCGACCGACTCGGCGATCCGGGTCCGGGTCGACGCGCTGGGCGACGACACGACGCTGGCCGGAATCCACCGTCTCGTCGTGGAGGCCCAGGCATCGAGCTCGCGTGCCCAGGTCCTGGCCGATCGGGCCGCCGCCCTGTTGTTCTACGTGGCCACGGCGTCGGCGTTCGTCACCGCCGTCGTGTGGTCGATCGTCGGCGACGCGACCGACGCCACGGTGCGGGTCGTCACCGTGCTGGTGATCTCGTGCCCACACGCACTCGGCCTGGCCATCCCGCTGACCACATCGCTGTCCTCGGCCATGGCCGCTCGCAACGGCATCCTGATCAAGGATCGCCTGGCGCTCGAGCGGAGCCGGACCGTCGACGCCTTCCTCTTCGACAAGACCGGAACCCTCACCACGGGCGAGCACACGGTGGTCGGTGTCGTCGGCGTCGGGCTGACCAACGATCAGGTGCTGCGGCTCGCCGGCGCGGTCGAGTCCGACAGCGAACACCCGCTGGCCCGAGCGATCGTCGCCGCCGCTCGCGAGCGGGGGTCGCTGGCCCGGGCCACCGACTTCCGGTCGATCACCGGCCGGGGCGTCGAGGCGGTCATCGCCGGTCGCCGCTATGCCGTCGGCGGTCCGGCCCTGGCCCGACAACGGTCGCTCGACCTGAGCGGTCTGGACGAGTGGTCCCGGGGTTGGAAGGACCGGGGTGCGGCGGTGCTGTACCTCGTGCGCGACGATGCCGTCGTGGGCGGCCTCGCCCTCGAGGACGCCATCCGTCCCGAGGCTGCGGCCGCGGTCGAGGCCCTCCAGGCGCTGGGCCGGCAAGTCGTGATGATCACCGGCGACGCCCACGAGGTGGCCGATGCCGTCGGGACCGACCTGGGTGTCGACGAGGTGTTCGCCGAGGTCCTCCCCGAGGACAAGGACGCCAAGGTCGCCGAGCTCCAGGCGCGGGGACTGACCGTGGCGATGATCGGCGACGGTGTGAACGACGCGCCGGCGCTCGCCCGGGCCGATGTCGGCATCGCCATCGGCGCCGGCACCGACGTGGCCATCGAGTCCGCCGGGCTGATCCTCGCCACCTCCGACCCCCGGGCCGTGGTCAGCATCATCACCCTGTCGAGCGCGGCGTACCGCAAGAGTCTCCAGAACCTGTGGTGGGCCGCCGGGTACAACGTGGCGGCCATCCCGATCGCGGCCGGGGCCCTCGCCTGGGCCGGCGTCACCATGCCGCCCGCCGTCGGCGCCGCCCTCATGAGCATCTCGACCATCGTCGTCGCGCTCAACGCCCAGCTCCTCCGCCGGGTCGACCTCCGCCGGCCGATCCGGATCACCGGGCCATGATGAGTCTCCGTCTCCGGACCCCCGACGCCGCCGTCACCAGCTCGGGCCTCGTCGGGCTGCTGGCCGTGTCGCATCTGAGCACCGACATGTTGATCGGCGCCTTCGGCGCGCTCCTGCCCAAGTTCCGCGACGAGTTCGCGCTGTCGGGCACCGAGATCGCCGTCCTCGCTGCCG
>JBBKVY010000132.1:0-33202 GCA_037968675.1 Acidimicrobiales bacterium
GTCGACCGACCGGTGCTCGCAGCGAACGGGTCGGAAGGCGCCGAGCACCACGCGGCGTCGGTCCGGGCGGTCGCCGAGGCGGTGCCCCGCGGCCGCCACGTCGTCGTCGACGGCGCGACGCACGGTGTGCACCTGACGCACCCGGCGGCATTCGCATCGTTGGTCCGGTCGATGGTCGATCGGACCCCGGCCGCCTGATCGCCGTTCAGGTACCGGTGCGCGGCAGCTCCGCGTTGCAGGCGGGCACCGTGGTGTCGATGCCGGCCAGGCGGCACTCGCAGGTCTGGGTGCACTCGGTGATGTTGTCGCGCTCGACGACGACGAAGAGCCCGAGGAGCGCGATGATGCCGAGCAGGAGGAATCGGGTCACCGTCCGGGTGATGAGCCTCGCCACCAGGATCCCGAGGATCGCGCAGACGATGACGGCGAGGATCGGACTGTTCTCGCGTGCGAAGTCTTCGAATGGAGCGGCCGCCAACAGGTATCCCACACGCGCAGGGTACTGCGACACGCTGCGGCCGTGTGGAGGGTCCGCCCGTAGGCTCCGGCCCATGTCGCAACACGTGAACCTGTCGTCCAGCGGGCCGCCCGAGACCGTTCTCGATGCCGAGCCCGCTGACGCGCTCGATCGACTCGCTTCGGCGGAGGGGCTGGCAACGCCCGACCGACGGACCGCCGTCGCCGGCGTGGTCGCCGACCATCCGCGCTGCCTCCTCGCATGGGCGCAGCTCGGCGAGACGGCGCGCGACGACGTGGAGGCCTACGCAGCGTTCCGCGTGGGTTATCACCGAGGCCTCGATCGCCTCCGCGCCAACGGGTGGCGCGGTTCTGGCTACGTCCGCTGGATCCACCCGGAGAACCAGGGCTTCCTCCGGTCGCTCGACGGACTCCGCCGGATGGCCGACGCAATCGGCGAACACGACGAAGCAGAGCGGTGCCTCCAGTTCCTCCAGCAGCTGGACCCGCACGGGTCGTCCGGGACTTCGTAGTCTCCGATCATGAGCGAACCGACGTTCCCCGACTCGTCCATGTCCGTCGACGACGTGCTCGCCGCGATCGTGGCGCGGCGCGACCGGGACGCCGACTGGCGAGGCGGACGAACCTTCAGCCTCGTGTACCACCCCGACGACGAGGACCTCGACCGGCTCCACGAAGCCGTCGCCAGCGAGTATCTCCACGAGAACGCGCTCAACCCCTTCGCCTTCCCCAGCCTCACCGAGATGGAGGGCGAGGTCATCGAATGGGGTTCGGCGCTGATGCACGGTCCCGGGCACGGTCGATTGACCAGCGGCGGTACGGAGTCGATCTTCCTCGCCGTCCAGACCATGCGCGACCATGGTCGGGAGGAGCGCGGCATCGCCGAGCCGACCCTGCTCACGGCGGAGACCGCGCACCCGGCCTTCGCGAAGGCGTGCAAGTACCTCGATGTCGACCAGGTGCGCGTGCCGGTTCAGGCCGACGGCCGTGCCGACGTCGCCGCCATGATCGAGGCGATCGACGACCGCACCGGCATGGTCGTCGGGTCGTCACCGTGTTATCCGTTCGGGGTCATCGACGACATCCCGCCGCTGGCGGCCGCCGCTGCCGAGGCGGGAGTCCTCTGTCACGTCGACGCGTGCCTCGGCGGCTTCCTCCTGCCGTTCTGGGAACGCATCGGTGAGGACGTGCCCCCGTGGGACTTCCGCGTCGACGGGGTCACCTCGATGTCGGCCGACATCCACAAGTACGGGTGGACGTTCAAGGGTGCGTCGCTCGTCCTCTATCGGGACAAGGCGCTCCTCGCGAAGCAGTTCTTCCTCTACGACGACTGGCCCGGCGGTCTCTATGGCTCGGCCACCACCGCCGGAACCCGTGCCGCGTCGCCGATCGCTGCGGCGTGGGCGACGATCCGGCACCTCGGGGAGCCCGGCTACACGGCACTGGCGGAGAAGCTGCGCGACACGGTGCGAACGTTCCGGGACGGGGTCGCTGCCATCGACGGCCTGGCGCTGACGCAGGAACCCGACATGTCGTTGTTCGAGTTCACGGCCGACGGCGCCCAGGGCGACGACGCCCCCGACATCGACGCGGTCGGCGACGTCATGGACGACCGCGGGTGGCACCTCGACCGCCAGCAGGGCGGTTTGCATCTCATGTTGTGGCCGTTCCACGCCAACGTCGCCGAACAGTTCCTCGACGACCTGCGAGAGGCCGTCGCCGACCACGGACAGAGCAGGGGAGTGGCAGCGAGCTACGGCGGCATCGCCGAGACGTGACCTCCTTCGACGGCGCCGTGCTGTGCGGTGGCGAGAGCCGGCGCATGGGAAGCGACAAGGCGTTGGTCGAGATCGACGGCACGGCCATGGCGGCCCGGGTGGCCACCGGGCTCCGTGACGGCGGCGCGTCGGCAGTGACCGCGGTCGGCGGCGACAGTGGCGCGTTGACCCGGCTCGGGCTGGAGTTCGTTCCCGATCGTTGGCCGGGAGAGGGCCCGCTCGGCGGGCTGGTGTCGGCGCTCGGTGCGGGCGGTCGAGCCGAGATCGTCGTCGTCTTGAGTTGCGATCTGCTCCATCCAGATCCCGCAGAGATCCGCCGATTGGTCCGTCGTCTCGAGGCATGCGAAGCCGATGCCGTCGTATCCCGGCTGGATGATCGCGCCCAATGGCTGCACGGGGCCTGGCGGCGGAGGGTGGCCGGGGTGCTCGAGGACGTCTTCGCGTCCGGCGAGCGGTCGCTCTTCGGCGCGGTGAGCGGCCTCGAGGTCGACTTCGTCACCGCGGAGCAGGCCGCCAGCTACGCCGATGCCGACACGCCAGCCGATCTGCCCGACCCGGGGTGAGGTCTCGGCGCGGCCCGGATGCGTACGATCGTCGTCGTGGACATCCCCGTGATCGACGTCGAGACCATGGCCGCCAAGCTCGAGGCCGGACTTCCGGTCTTCGACGTGCGCCAACCCGATGAGTACGAGGAGGCCCACGCCCCCGGCGTCGTCCTCGTGCCGCTCGACGAGGTCCCCGATCGCGCCGACGAGTTCCCGACCGACGGCGAGGTCTACGTGATCTGCAAGTCGGGCGGTCGGAGCGCGAAGGCCGTCGAGTTCCTCCGGGCGCGTGGTGTCGACGCGGTCAACGTCACCGGCGGCACCATGGCATGGATCGAGGCCGGCAAGCCGGTCGAGACCGGCGCCTGAGCCACACCTTGACTGACGCCCGCTGGGTCGACACCGACGACTCCCTCGCCGACCTCATCGACGTCCTCGTCGACGAACCTCGTGTGGGGATCGACACCGAGTTCCACCGAGAACGGACGTACTGGCCGGTCTGCGCCCTGGTGCAGGTCTCCTGGTCCGGCGGTCGAGCACTGATCGACCCCATCGACATCGACCTGTCCCCGTTCGGGGCGGTCCTGCGTGACCGGACGATCGTCATGCACGCCGCCGGTCAGGACCTCGAGGTCTTCCGCCGCTCCATCGGCGTCCTGCCCGACGACCTGTTCGACACCCAGGTCGCCGCGTCGTTCCTCGGCATGAGCTCGATCGGGCTCGCACCGCTGGTCAAGAAGCTCCTCGACGTCGACCTCGCCAAGGGAGACCGACTGACCGACTGGCTCGAACGGCCCCTTCCACCGGGAGCGCTCGCCTACGCCGAGGCCGACGTCGAACATCTCTTCGATCTCCACGACCTGCTGACCGAGTCGCTGGCCGCGCGAGATCGCATCGGTTGGGTGCAGAGTGAGTGCCGGGCCATGATCGCCAAGGCGCTGGTGGACAACGACCCCGACACGGCGTGGTGGCGGGTCAAGGAGGCCCGTCGCCTGCGAGGGCGGGCCGCCGCCGTCGCCCAGGAAGTCGCACGCTGGCGGGAATCCCATGCGGCCGAGAGCGATCGGCCGCTGCGATCCGTGCTCCCTGATCTGGCACTCGCCGGTGTCGCGCAGCGGCCGCCCAAGTCCGTCGACGCCCTGACCAAGATCCGAGGGCTGCGCGACCGTGGCATCCCGAAAGCGGTCCGTGGCGATCTGATGGAAGCGATCGCACGGGGCCGGGATCTCGACCTCGACGATGTCCGCTTCCCGGAGTCGACCCCGGTACCGGCCGACGTCCGCGGTGCGGTGCCGCTGCTCACCTCGTGGGTCTCGCAGCGGGCTCGGGAGTTGGAACTCGATCCCGCAGTCCTGGCCACGCGGCGCGATCTCGAGGATTTCCTCCGGGGCGACGCCGAGAGCCGCCTGAACGACGGCTGGCGAGCCGAGGCACTGGCGGCCGACATCGAAGCCCTGCTCGACGGTCGCTCGGCCCTGTCGTTCGAGCGCGGCGTCGGTCTCGTCCTGCGACGAGGACCATCGACCTGACCGCCGGCCGCGGATCCGGTCCCTGGCCCGATACATTGGCTGACGGCTGGGTGTGTCCGGAACCTTCGGGGCTACACTGGCTCGCTCACAAGCCCCCACCGAGTCGGGAGCACGCCCGTGAAAAAGGGTCGACATCGCCGTTTCGAAGAAGCCCGTGCGCTCAAGCGCTCGGACACCGGGATCGACATCTCGGACATCTTCGAGGAAAAGCCACCAGAACCCTGCGACGAGTGCGGCGCCAAGCCGGGCGCGTCCCACGCGGGTTGGTGCATGGCCGACACCGACGACTACTAGGCCGGGCAGGCGTCCCTCGAGTCGACGGACGGCCGGTCAGAGGCCGTCGCTGGTGATCGCATGGTCGATGGCGACGACGAGATCGGTGCGGTTGTGCACGGTCACGGTGCCCGTCTCGGCCGCGAGGCCGCCGGGCACGTCGAGTCGAGTGTTCCCCACGAACAGGCCGTGCCGGCCCGGGTCGCGCTGCGTCAGCGCCGGGTGGTGGAATCGCAGCGGCCCGCCGACGATCTCTCGGTCGACCACGAGGAGCGTCGGCACCCGGACGCCACGAGCCTCGAGGTGGTCGAGCGTCGCGACCAGGAGATCATGTCGAGCGGTGGTGATGGCGTTGCAGAACAGCCGGACGGTCGAGATGTCGAGCGGCTCGGCCGCCCGCTCGAGCATCGCGGCCACCGGGCGATACGCCCGCCGGCGGGGATCGTGGCGGACGCGTCGCGCCATGCGTCGGTTCGAGCGTCCAGCGGTCACGTCGATCAGCGTCCGGTGATCGAGGAACCGGTGGGCGAGGTCGGCGTGACGTCGAGCGTCGGTCAGGAGCGTGGCCTCGGACTCCTGGTCCTCGTCGACGTGGAATCGGGCGACGTCCTGTCCACCGCGCACGATGGCCTCGAGGGCGGCGACGAGGAGACGGTTCTCGGCGGTGTCGTGGGCTCGGCTGACCGTCGAGCACACATAGACCCCGGGATCGCCCGCCGACGAACCCCGGGCCGACATCGTCTCGGACCACAGGATCGGGCCGCGGATCTCGCCGACACAGCGCTCGGGGACGGAGATGGTGGAGATCGACAGGGTCCGGATGATCTGGGGCATGGCGGCGAGCAGCGACGCGGCCTCGTCGCCTCCGGCGGTTGCTGCGCCGATCACCTGGCGGGCGGTGCGGCGGGGGATGCCGACCAGTGCTTGGAGAGCACCACAAGGATCGACGGGACGTCGGATGCGCCCCCAGATCCGAAGGAGCGACGCCTCCGCCGACCCCGCCGGCCCGCTCGGCGGCCGCGACGCCCATTCCGGACCCGATCCGCGATCCGGTCCCGTACGCGGTCGACCCTGGGACGGGAGATCACTCACAGGGCCAGCTCGACGCCCAGGACGTCGACGATGGTTCGTCGCACCTCGATCAGCTCCGCCTCGTCGAGCATCGGACTGATGGTCCGGTAGAGCGACGTCGCCTCGTAGTCGTCGGCCCCCTCGAGTTGGGGGAGGAAGTAGCTGTAGAAGGTCTCGTAGAGGAGACGGGAGCGGGTGACGTCGTCGCGGGCTCGCCGGTCGGCGTACTTGGCGGCGTCGAGGTAGACGGCGGGACCGAGGTCGCGAAACCGCCGCAGGAGCAGCAGATCGGTCACCACGTCGTGGTGCGGCGCGAGGAGCTCCTCGAACACGTGCTGCGCTGGTGACGTGACCTCGACGAACGCGAAGCGTCGCATGAGCGCATACGACATCTCGAACAACAGGTTCTTGTCGAACACGTTCATCGTGGCGATGATCCGCCACGATGCCGGCACCCGGATCACGTCGGTCTCCGGTGGTGGATCGACGCCAGCCGGCACGAGGGCCACCGGATCCGTGCGTCCGGCTCGCTTGAACGGCAGGACTGCGCTCTGGCCCGAGAGCACCGTGAACAGCTGACCGAACGCGCGGTCGAAGTTCGACCGGTTGAGCTCGTCGATCACCAGCCATCGACCGCTCTCGAGCGCTTCGACGAACATGCCCGGGCGGAACAGGAGACCCTCAGACGAGGGCTGGAAGCCACCGATGGTCTCGAACGTGGTCCATTCGGTGGTGGCGGTGGTCGGCAGGAAGCCCGTGCAGAGCATGGCCTGCTGGGCGACCTCGGCGGCGAGGAACGAGAGTGTCGTCTTGCCGGTGCCCGGAGGGCCGGTGAGGATGACGTGTTTGCCGGCATCGATCGAGGCCACGAGCTGGTCGATCACCTGCGACGGTACGCGCAGCCCGGCCCGCGAGGCCGCCTGCGCGAGCGTGGTCGTCGAGAATGCCGTCGGTTCAGTCCGCACGCGTGGATCGGCTCCCCAGCACCGGATGTGGCAGTGGCGTCCAGTTGCGCCGTTCCTCGAGATGGTCGACCAGGAGGCGGTAGGCGGTGTCGCCCACCATCTCGACGATCTCGTCCCGGAGCACCTCGTATGTCGGGTTGGCGGCAACGAACGCCGCCGAATCGTCGGTGCACCACCAGTGGAACTCCTTGCCGCCGTCACCCCAGTCACGACGCTTCCACTCCCGCAGGGTGGAGGTCACGTGGCCGTGGTCGTCAGTGGCTTCCTCGAGGCGGAGGGGAAGTTGCCAGCAGACGTCAGGTTTCCAGTCGAGGGGGCGTTCGCCGGCCTCGAGTGCTGCGAGATGCAGGGCACATCCCGCCCCGGCGTGGAAGTCGGTGCGGTTGAGCATGATGCAGGCGCCGTCGTGGATGCGAGTGACCCACTGGCCGCCCTTGGTCTGGCGCGTCGCGCCCTTCTTGGCGGCCCTGGCCTTGAACTGCCATTGCTCCTCGGTGAGCGTGTCGATGAGCGTGCTGATGCCCTCGTGGTCCTCGTCGTCGACGAAGTGGGCGCCGTAGCTGCAACAGCCATGCTCGAGCTCGGCCGACTCCTCGGTCAGGACACCCTTGCAGCCCTGGCCGTAGATGCACGTCCAGTTGCTGGTCAGGAACGTGACGTCGAAGACCCAGGTGCGGTGCTCGTCGGGGTCCTCGAACGAGATGAACTCGTGCAGGTCCTCCAGGTCGGTGTTCGGCTGCTTCGACGCCATGTGCTCGCTCTCGGGGTGGGAGGCGGCAGGCTACCGTGCCCTCGCCGCTTGTCGACTCCTGTTGATGCCAGACTTCGAAGATGTCCGGATCGTCCCCGAAGCCTGCCCGTGGTCGGTACGAGGACCTCTGCGTCCAGCTCGAGAACGTGGCCGAGGCGCTCACCGATCGCTCGATCGACGTCCTGCACCGAGCCATCGACGCCGGCGCCAGCGAGCATCCCGGCGAGGAGAAGCAGTTGGCCAAGGCGCAACGCTCCGTCGGCAAGGCCATCCAGGTGCTGCGTTCCCTGGACGAGTCGTGACCGGCGAGACCGACCTGGCGAAGATGCTCGCCTCGCTGCGGGTCCGGCGGCGGGAGGATCCCGTCACCCTCGTTTCGTTGCCGTCTGCGGTCGACCTCGGACCGGGCATCGAGGCGGTGATCGCCGAGGAGGAGGGAACGACAGTCGTCGTCTCCCTCGCGGAGGCCGAACGACGGGGCTGGACGTACGGGTTCGAGGCAGCATGGCTGACCATCGAGGTGCACAGCTCCCTGGCGGCCGTGGGCCTCACGGCGGCGCTCTCGTCGGCACTGGCGGCCCGTGGCATCGCCTGCAACGTGCTCGCGGGCTACTACCACGACCATCTGCTCGTACCTCTGGAGCAGGCCGATGCGGCGATCGAGGCCGTCGAAGCGCTCTCGTCGTGACGACTCACTCGGAGAACGGGCGCCTGTCGCCGTAGGTGTTCCAACTGGTCACCGTCTCCGCCGGCCGACGTGGCGGCGTGCCGAAGTTGCCGAGGGGACGCCCCACGGGAACCAGGGCGACGATGTCGTGGTGCGCCTTGATGTCGCAGATCTCCTTGACCTCGTCCTCGTAGACCTTGACCAGGGTCGTGAGAGTGGTTCCCAGGCCGATGTCGCGCGCCGCGAGCAGGAAGTTCTGCACGGCGGGGAAGATCGACGCCTCGAGACGGCCGATCTCGATCGGCCCCTCCTCGTCGGTCAGGATGTTGGGGTACGGCGTCAGCACGAAGAGGACGAACGGTACGTCGGCCAGGTGGTCGGCCAGGTGACGGGTCAGTGCCGCACCGCGCGCCCACGACTTCTCGGCTGCCGGATCGTCGGACGGCGGGCGCATCGCCTCGATCGCGTCCATGTACCGGGTCGTCGCCCGCTGCAACACCGCGGCGATCCGGGCTCGTTGGTCGGGATCGGTCAGCACCACGAACTGCCACGGCTGCACATTGCCGCCGTTGGGTGCCTGCACTGCGGCTCGGAGGCAGTGCTCGATCTCGGCGTCGGTCACCGGCGGGTCGTTGCCGAGCCGGCGCATCGACCTCGTGGTCATGATGGCGTCGTTGAGCTCCATGTCACTTCCCTTCGAACCCCGGGGGGCGCTTGTCGGCGATGGCGGCGAGCGCCTCGAGATGGTCGGACGACCGGAATGTCGTCATCTCGTTGGCCATCGCGAGGTCGAAGGCCGGCCCGGCCGTCGCCTTGATCCAGGCGTTGATCGCCGCTTTGGTCCCCTGGATCGCCAGCGGGGCACCAGCCGCGAGCCGATGGGCGAACGCCAGTGCCTCGGCGTGCAGGTCGTCGTCCGGCACGGCGCGGGCGGCGAGCCCGAGCCTGACAGCCTCGGCCGCCGAGATCGGGTCACCGGTGAACAGGAATCTCTTGGCCAGCATCGGGCCGAGAGCCAGTGGCCACGCAATGGTCCCACCGTCGCCGGCCACCAGACCGACCGAGACGTGGGGATCGCCGAGACGTGCCGACTCGGCCACGAACACCACATCGGAGAGCAGTGCGATCGAGGCGCCCAGCCCCATGGCATGACCGTTGACCGCAGTGACCATCGGGAGATGCACGTCGAGAAGGTCCCAGATCATGGCCTTGGCATCGTGGTGGAGACGGCGGAGCGTCTCGGGGTCCTGCAGCGACGGGAACCACTCGAAGTCACCGCCGGCCGAGAACGCGCGACCCCGGCTGGTGAGTAGCACGGCCCGCGCCGACCGCTCGGCCTGGAGCCGAGGGAAGAGTGCGGTGAGGTCGGCGTGGAGGTCGTGGTCGACGGCATTGATCGGCGACGACGGGTGATCGATGGTGACGATCAGGACGTCGCCGTCGCGGTCGAAGTCGATGCAGGTGAACTCGTGGGTCACGTCGTCTCCGTGTTCTCGGGATCGGGGGGTCGGGGTTCGCGGGGGAGTCCGAGCAGTTGCTCGGCGATGACGTTCGACAGCACCTCGGTGGTGCCACCGCCGATGGTGAGGGCGCGACTGAACAGGTAGGCCCAGTGCCACTCGTCCCGCTCCTCGGCCCGGTGGTCCTGGACGCCGAGCATGCCGTGTGGCCCGCGTCGGTCCTTGACGAGAGTCATCAGTTCCTGACCGTGGACGTCGGCCAGGCGCTTCTTGAGGGACGCGATCGGCGTCGGGTCATCGCCTCGTTCGACCGTGTCGATGACCCGCTGGCCCAGGCGTTCGAGGATCCTGGTCTGGATCCAGAGACGTGCGGCCTCCTGGCGTTCGACGGGACCCGTCTGCGGTCCCGGCGATCGCAGGTGTGCGAACGTGTCGCTGCTCGTCGGCCCCATACCCCAGCAGACACCGCCCTCCGACAGCGAGACACGCTCGTTGCCGAGGGTCACCTTGGCCAGGCGCCAACCCTCGCCCTTGTCGCCGATGCGGCAGTCCACCGGGACGCGGACATCGGTGAAGAACACCTCGTTGAAGTGGGACTGTCCGGTCATCTCGGTGATGGGGCGGACGTCGATGCCCGGCGTTGCCATGTCGAGCACGAAGTAGCTGATCCCGCGATGCTTGGGCACGGTGGTGTCCGTCCGTGCGAGCAGGATCCCGTAGGCCGAGCGGTCGGCCCACGTCGACCAGATCTTCTGCCCGTTGACTACGTACTCGCCACCGTCGAGCACCGCCGTCGTCCGCAGGGAGGCGAGATCAGACCCGGCCTCGGGTTCGGAGAAGAGTTGGCACCAGAAGTCCTCGCCGCGCAAGAGCCCGGGGAGCCACCGATCCTGCTGTTCGGGTGATCCTCCCGCCACCAGCGTGGGCCCCGCCCAGCCGATGCCGATCGGGTTGTCGGGGAGGTCGATCCGGCGGTCAGTGAGCAGTGCGTCGATCGCCAGTTGCAGCGAGGTGTCTGCGCCGAGTCCCCACGGGACCGGATAGTGCGGCGCGACGAGACCGGCGGCGCCGAGATCGGCGTGCGACGGTGCGGGGTTGGCGTCGAGCCATTGCGTGATCGCGTCGATGTCCGGCAACGGCCTCACAGTTGACCGATCTCGGTCGGTAGACCGAGGAGTGCGCGACCCACGACCTCCATGGTGCGTGGCGCGACCATCGCGTGCTGCGTGGCGACGTGCACGTCGCGGAAGACCCGCTGCAGTGGCGAGCGCTCGTGGACGGCGGCGCCACCTCCGGCGCGATAGCAGACGTCGACCGCGTCGGCAGCGGTCAGGGTCGCATGCGTCGCGGCCTGCCGGAGCGCGAGACGGGAGACCGCGTCGGCGCCTCCCCCGGCCGCGGCGACATCCCACGCATCGGACACCGCACGGTCGAGGAGGAGACGGGCGGCGCGGCGAGCGGCGTCGGCTCGTGCGACGGCGTCCTGCACGACGGCACGCTCGGCCAACGTCTTCGATGACCCCTGCGGTCGCTTGCCGCCGGCCATGGCGACCAGCTCGTCGTGGGCCCGACGGGCGAGGCCGAGCGCGACCGCGCCGATCCCGACGGCGAGCGCGCCGAGGAAGCTGAAGCGATAGAGCACACGGTCCACGACCGGCGTCGAGCCGATCTGCACCCAGCGACCCTCGGGCACGAACACCCGGTCGACTGCGTAGTCGACCGAGCCCGTGCCCTTGAGCCCGCTGACCCGCCAGGAGTCGTCGTCGAGCGAGACGTCGGATGCGGGAAAGAACACGAACGGCGCCACCGTGCCGTCGGGGAGCGGAGACGACGTCCCCTGGGCATCGACGACGAGGCACCCGCCGCCGATCCAGGTGCAGTGGTGGGTTCCCGAGCCCCACTGCCATCGTCCGGTCACTGCCAGACCGTCGTCGGTGGCGGTCGCCCGCCCGACGGGGGCGGCGAAGCCACCAGTGAGCGCATCAGGGTCTCCGTAGATCTGCTCACACCAGTCCGGCGTGAGTGATCCCGACACCAGGGACGTCGTGGCGGCGATCATGGCGCACCACGCGGTCGCGCCGTCGAAGTAGGCGAGTGCCTCCAGTCGGTCGACGGTGTCGGCCACGGTCCACTCCCCGCCACCGATCTCGGCCGGCACCATCGCTCGACCGAAGCCGAGGTGACGTATGCCGGCGGCGAGGTCGTCGGGCAACCGGCGCAGCGCCTCGATCTCGTCCGAGCGGTCGGCTGCCGACCGTCCGAGCGCCTCGATGCTGGCGGGGAAGCTCACGCCACCACCCATCGGTTCACTTCGCGGATGACACCGTGGATGCCGCTCTGGCGGAACTTGTCGAATGTCATACCGATGCGCGGGAGCTCGACGTGGTCGTGGCTCGACCGTTCGGCTGGTGACGCGTCGACCGACTCGATCGTGCCGTCGACGAGGAGGTCGCCGTGGCTGCGGTTCAACGCCTCGAGCTGGTCGGCAGAGGGGGCCTGTCGCATGCGGACGATGAGTTGGTCGCCGGCCCACCGGATCGAGTGGTAATTGCGGTAGAAGCCGACGATCTCCTCGCACGCCTCGTCGACGTCGTCGGTCACCACGAAGAGCTCCAGATCTGCCTCGTTGACCAGACCGCCGTCCACCAGCTCGTCACGCACGAAGGACAGCCAGGCACGCCAGTAGGTCCCGCCGGGGGTGTCGAGGAGGACGACGGGCGTGGGCACCGACTTGCCGGTCTGTTGGAGGGTGAAGAGCTCGAACGTCTCGTCCTGGGTGCCGAACCCACCCGGCAGCGCGACGAAGCCCGACGACTCCTTCACCAGCATCAGCTTCCGGGTGAAGAAGTACTTCATGGAGACGAGCTTCTCGTCGCCCTCGATGAACTCGTTGGCCGAGTCCTCGAACGGCAGACGGATCGTGACCCCGAAGGAGTTCTCCCGCCCGGCCCCCTCCAGGCCGGCGGCCATGATGCCCGGGCCGGCACCGGTGATGATCATCCAGTCGCGGGCAGCGAGCTCGGCCGCGAGACGTCGGGCCTGGTCGTAGAGCGGGTCGTCGGGTCGGGTCCGGGCCGAGCCGAACATGGTGACCTTGGGTGTGCCCTCGTAGGGGCGGAAGGTGGCGAACGCGGTGCGCATCTCCCGGAGGGCCGAAGCGGTGATCTTCAGGTCGAGGCGCGACACGTCGTCGCCGGCCAGGCCCACGGCGGTTCGCAGGATGTCGACCAACAGGTCGCGATTGCGGCCGGCTCCCGCACGTTCGAGGAGGGCCTCGAGCTCGCCCCGGGACACCGTGGATCCGTGGTCAGAGGTGGGCATGTGCCGAGCATGGCACGTGCTCGCGAGCATGCTGCCCGGTGAGGCGGACAAATCGGGCGGTACGCTCCGACCATGGCAGAACTCCGTTGCCATCGGTGCGGACTGGTGGGCGAGGGCGACACGTTGGACTGGTCGTCGACGACGTGCGATGGCGAACGGAAATCGCTCTGCGGATCGTGCACACGCCGCCATGTACGCGACATCGAGAGCAAACTGGACGAGCAGTGGTGGGCGACGGACCAGACCTGAGGACCGGGGCTCTCGTCCGGAATCAGACCGTCGACTCGACCGGGGATCAGGCCGGTGTCGGCCTCGCATAGAGCGTCGTCCGCTGCTCGAGGCGGCGCCCGAGTGGCTCGACGATCGACCGGAAGTCCTCGGCCTGCATCATCTGGCCATGGTTCGCACCGGCCGCACGAGAGATGTTCTCGTCCATGAGCGTTCCCCCGAGATCGTTGACGCCGGCCTGGAGGCACTGCTCGACGCCAGAGCGTCCCAACTTCACCCACGACACCTGGATGTTGTCGATCGTTCCCCGGTAGGCGATGCGACCGACCGCGTGCATGAGGAGCGCCTCACGCCAGGTGGGCCCACGACGGGACTTGTGCTGGAGGTACATGGGTGCCGCCATGTGCACGAACGGGAGAGGCACGAACTCGGTGAAGCCGCCGGTTTCCTTCTGGAGATCACGGGTCCGGACGATGTGGCGGGCCCAGTGGACCGGATTCTCGATCGCGCCGTACATGATCGTCACGTTGGACCGCAGTCCGACCGAGTGGGCTGTGCGGTGCGCATCGAGCCACTCGTCGGTGTCGATCTTGTCGGGGCACAGCAGCGCCCGCATCTCGTCGTCGAGGATCTCGGCAGCCGTGCCAGGAAGCGTCTTGAGCCCCACGTCCATCAGCCGCCGGAGGTAGTCGGCGAGGGGTTCGTCGAGGCGCTTGGCGCCCTCGGTGACCTCGAGCGCGGTGAACCCGTGGACATGGATGTCGGGAGCGGCATCCTTCACGGCGCGGGTGACGTCGATGTAGTAGTCGCCGTCGAAGTCGGGGTGGATCCCACCTTGGAGACACACCTCGGTGGCGCCCATGTCCCACGCCTCTTTCACGCGGCCGGCGATCTCGTCGAGGGTCAGGAGGTACGGATTGCCTCGGAGGTTCAGCGACAGCGGACCCTTCGAGAACCCACAGAACCGGCACTTGAAGGTGCAGACATTGGTGTAGTTGATGTTGCGGTTCTGCACGTAGGTGACGACGTCGCCGACGTCCTCGCGGCGGAAGTCGTCGGCGACCTCGGCCACGGCGGCGACCTCTGGCCCTCGTGCCTCGAACAGCGTGGTGATCTCGTCGATCCCCAACTCCTGGCCCATGAGGGCACCGGCGAGGACCTCGCCGACGGCACCGAAGGCGGTGGCGTGGCCGGGGACGAGAACGGGCGGCGCATCCTCGTGGCCCGAGTACCAGTGGTCGTCCCGCCCGAGTGCCTCGGCATCGGAGCGGTCGAGCACCGGGAAACGAAGACTCTCGTCGAGGAAGCGCGCGGGACGGAGCGCGAACTCCGGGTAGATCGTCAGCCGGGGGGCGAGGGTGTGCCCGGCGGCCTCGGTCACCTCGCGAAGACGGTCCAGCGCCGGCCACGGGCGCTCGGGGTTGACGTGGTCGGCGGTCACCGGCGACACACCGCCCCAGTCGTCGATGCCGGCATCGATCAGGACCCCGAAGTCGTCGGACAGGTTCGGTGGCGCCTGGAGGTGGATCTCCGGCGGGAGGATCAAGCGGGCCAACGCGATCGCCTGGACGAAGTCGTCGTGCGGGCAGGCGGAGGCGCGATGCATGCCGGTGCCGGGCTTGGGCAGGAAGTTCTGGACGATGACCTCCTGCACGTGGCCGTGGCGTGCGTGGCTCGCGGCGATGGCCTCGAGGGCGCTGACACGATCGACGGCGTCCTCGCCGATGCCGACCAGGATGCCGGTGGTGAACGGGATCCCGAGCTCGCCTGCGGCCTCGAGGGTGGCGAGCCGTCGCTCCGGCGTCTTGTCGGGAGAGCCGCGGTGACACTCCAGATCGTCCCGGAGCGTCTCGACCATCATCCCCTGCGAGGGAGCGACAGCCCGGAGGCGGGCGAGCTCGTCGACGAACATGGCGCCGGCGTTGGCATGGGGGAGGAGTCCTGTCTCGTCCAGCACCAACTGGCACATGGCGACGAGGTAGTCGACGGTCGACTCGTGGCCGTTGGCCGCGAGCCAGTCGGCTGCTGCCGGGTAGCGCTCCTCCGGACGCTCGCCGAGGGTGAAGAGTGCCTCGTGGCAGCCGGTCTCGGCGCCGCGGCGGGCGATGGCGAGCACCTGGTCGGGGGTGAGATACGGCGACTCGACGCGGGCCGGTGGCTGGGCGAAGGTGCAGTAGCCGCACTTGTCGCGACAGAGCATCGTGAGCGGTATGAAGACCTTGGGCGAATAGGTCAGGCGCGTGCCGGTGCGACCGTCGCGAACGGCTCGGGCCCGAGCCTGCAACTCGTCGAGGGGGAGATCGAGCAGCGCGGCGTTGGGGGCGTCCACCATGCGCGGCACCCTATCGGCGAGGCCGGAGCGTCCGGTCCCGACGACTCGATCCCGGAGACGGCGTCGCTGGTGCTCAGTCGACAGCAGCCGCGGTGATCTTGGTCGCGGTGTTCGGCTCGAAGATCACCGTCGGTGCCTGCTGGCCACGAAGGCCGACTCGGCCCCGGTCGACCCACTGGGTCCGTTCGACCCCGGCCGAGCGAACAGCACCGGCGGACGCCAGCAACCGTCCGGGACGCTGCTTCGCCAGATCGGTGAGTCGGGCCGCTTCGTTCACTGGTCGCCCGATGACGGTGAACTCGTAGCGCTCCTCGGTCCCGACGTTCCCCGCCACGACCGTGCCTGCGGACACGCCGATGGCCGCGTCGAGACCGGGGTGCTCCGACGACATCGCAGCCAATCGGGCGCGAAGCGCTCGGGCGGACCGCAGCGCACGTGCTTCGTGGTCGGGCTGGAAGCCGGGGACACCGAAGACGCACAACGCACCATCACCCTCGAACTTGTTGACCCAGCCACCCTGCTCGGTCACGGTCTCGACCACGGCCTGGAAGAAGGCATTGAGCGTGGCGACGACCTCACCCGGCGGCAGGACCTCGGCCATCGCCGTCGAACCGATCAGGTCGACGAAGATCACGCTGGCTCGGCGCGACTCGCCACCGAGCCCCGTCCCGCGCTCGAGCGCCTGGGTGGCCACCTCGTGTCCGACATGTCGGCTGAACAGATCCCGCAGCTCGGCCCGCTCGCGCAGTCCCGCGACCATGCGATTGAAGCCGGCCTGGACCTGACCGACCTCGCCACCGTCGTCGACGGCCAGATCGGCGTCGAGGTCACCTCCGGCGAGTCGGAGCAGTGCGTGGCGCACCTCGTCGAGGGGCTCGGCGATCGAGTTCGAGGCGACGAGCACGGCGAAGAGACCGCCGAGGAGACCCACGGCGGCGAGGACGGCGACCGCGCCGGGGGAGAGTGCGGTCTGTCGCCACGGCGTGAGCACCAGGCCGAGCAACGGCACGCCCGACCCAACGCCCCAGGCGAGCAGGAGTCGGGGCCGGATACCCAGGCTGGCGGGACGCGGCGCGGCCTCACCATCGAGTGCGAAGGCGAACAACGGACGGTACGTCTGCTCGATGACCAGGTACGAGATGGCGCACACGCCGAGCCCACCGATGAGCATGATCTGGACGATCTCGAAGATCTCCCGGCCGTCGTAGCTGCTGCGGAGCGAGATGCTGACGGCGACGAAGCACGAGGCCACCACCCAGAGGAGCAACGGGCGCGCGGCCATACGCCACGGCTCGTCGAGCACACGCTCGCGCTCGCCCGCGGTGGGGAGATGCCCGTCGAGCGCCCATCGCTGCGACGTCCGGAACTTCCTCTCGAACCACAGCCATGCCACCGGGGCCAGGGTGATCTCGGTCAACGCGAGCAGTGCGAGGTCGTTGAGCCACGGCGTGTCGAATGCCTGCGACGCAGGGTAGAGCTGCTGGAGGTAACTGAAGACCATCAGGCCCCCGGCCGCATGGAGCAGCGAGAACCGGACGAGCAGCCGCATGCGGACGTCGCGCGCGGTCCGGCGCAGGTCGGCCGAGGCCTCGGTGGTGAGGACTCGCCCAGGGACGTCGGACGCGACTGACATGTCGATCAGGTTACGAAGGGCGAGGGCGGTTCGCGGTCATCGGCGGCGGTCACTGGTCACACGGTGACCACGGTCACGAGCCGTGTTGGTCACTGGGTGTGGCCGGCGGCCGCCTCGTCGACGAGCCAGATGACCTGCTCGGCCCGGATGTGACTGGCGGGCACGTCGACGCCTCGCTGCACCGCGTCGAATGCTTCGGCCTTCTCGGCACCCGACACCGTGACGACCACCGTCCGACCCCGGCCGATGCCCGCGTAGGTGAGCGTCATCCGCGGGTGAGGGTGGTCGCCGGCCGGGTCCTCGTTGGCCACGACCAGCCGGCCCGGGTCGGCGTCGAGCGCAGGCGAGTTCGGGAACAGGCTGGCAGTGTGGGCGTCGCTCCCGAGCCCGAGATGGATCAGGTCGATCGCTCCCACGCTCGACAGCAGCAAGTGGTACCCGTCCGGTCCGTCGTCGTCGCGCATCGGGAACAAGGCGTGGACACCGCCGACCGTCGTGAGCAGCGCATCGGCGGCCAGTCGGTAGTTCGAGTCGGGATGGTCGAGGGGCACGCATCGCTCGTCGCCCCAGTAGATCTCCGTCGCCATCCAGTCGACCGGGGAGTCGGGCCAGGTGGCGAGGAACTGGTAGCACCGGCGAGCGGTCTCGCCGCCGGAGAGGGCGAGCGAGAACCCTCGATTCGGGCGCGCGCGCCAACTGTCGGCGACAGCCTCGGCGAAGGCCACGGCGACGTCCTCGACCACGCGCACCTCACCGTGCATGGTCAGCCCCTGTGGTCGGCCTTGGTCTGCAGCGTCTCGAGCAAGTCGTCGAACGACTTCTCGAACGCCGCCACACCCTCGACCTCGAGCACTCGGGCGACGTCGGCCATGTCGACGCCGACCGACGCCAGTCCATCGAGTACCGCCTCGGCGTCGGGAACGTCGGCGTCGATCGTGCGAGCCACCGTTCCCTGCTCCTCGAACGCCTCGATCGTCGCCTCGGGCAGCGTGTTGACGGTGTCCGGTCCGATCAGCGTGTCGACGTACAGCGTTTCCGGATAGGCAGCGTTCTTCGTCGACGTCGACGCCCAGAGCGGTCGCTGCACGTTGGCCCCGGCGGCGGCGAGGCGTTCCCAGCGGGGCCCGGAGAAGGTGGCGAGGAACCGTTGGTAGGCCAGTTGCCCCTGCGCCACCGCGGCGCGTCCGCGCAGGGCCAGGGCTTCGTCGGTGCCGATCGCGTCCAGGCGGTTGTCCACCTCGGTGTCGACCCGCGAGATGAAGAACGACGCCACGCTGGTCACCGCAGAGAGATCCTGTCCGGCATCGAGGCGAGCATCGAGGCCCGAGAGATAGGCCTCCATCACGTCCTCGTATCGACTGAGCGAGAAGATCAGGGTCACGTTGATGCTGCGACCCTCTCGGATCATGGTCTCGATCGCCGGCGTTCCCTCTTCGGTTGCGGGGATCTTGACAAAGAGATTCGGCTGGTCGATCCGGTCGTGGAGCGCACGGGCGGCAGCGATCGTGCCGTCGGTGTCGCGCGCCAGGCCCGGGTCGACCTCGACCGACACATAGCCGTCGACGCCGCCGGACTCGGCGTGTACCGGACCGAGCACGGCCAGCGCCTCGCTGATGTCGTCGGTGACCATTTTCCAGTAGGCGTCCTCGACCGAGGTCCCGGTCGCCAACAAGGACCCGAACTGCTCGTCGTAGTCGTCGCTGTCGGCGATCGCCTTCTGGAAGATGGACGGGTTGGAGGTGATGCCGCGGATCCCTCGCGCGACGTAGGCCTCGAGTTCACCCGAGCGGAGGTAGCCCCGGCGCAAGTTGTCGAGCCACGGAGACTGTCCGGCGGCGTGGAGGTCGTGCAGTCTGGTCATGAGGGGTCCTTCCCCGCCGCGTCGATCAATGTCCTGGCTTTCGCCGCCACGTTCTCGGCCGTGAAGCCGAGGCGCTCGAGCACCTCGTCGCCCGGGGCGGACGCGCCGAAGCGGTCGATACCGACCATGGCGTCGGCGTAGCGGTCCCAACCCAGGGTGACGCCGGCCTCGACGGACAACGCAGGAAGGCCGGCCGGGAGCACGGATCGGCGATAGGACTCTGGCTGGGATTCGAAGAGGTCCCATGACGGCAGCGAGACCACCCGGGCCGAGACGCCATCAGCGGCCAGCGCCTCGGCAGCCTCGACACAGACATGCACCTCGGAGCCGGTGGAGACGAGCGCGACATCGGCGGCGGCGGGGTCGCGCAACACGTAGCCGCCCTTCGCGACGCCCTCCTCCGACGTGCCGTCGAGGACCGGGAGTCCCTGTCGCGACAGGATCAGCGCCGTCGGGCCGTCTCCGCTGACCGCGACCTTCCACGCTGCGGCAGTCTCGTTCGCGTCCGCGGGTCGGATCACGCGGAGATCGGGGATGGCGCGGAGCGACGTGATCTGTTCGACGGGCTGGTGGGTGGGACCGTCCTCGCCCACGCCGACCGAGTCGTGGGTGAAGGAGTAGAGCACCTTCGCACCGGACAACGCTGCGAGACGGATGGCGCCTCGGGCGTAGTCGGAGAACACCAGGAAGGTGCCGCCGATGGGCAGCACGCCCCCGTGCAGCGCCATGCCGGTCATCACCGCAGCCATGCCGTGTTCCCGCACGCCGAAGTAGAGCTGCCGGCCGGCTGGATCGCTCGCACTCATGATGCCGGCGTCGGCAATCTTGGTACCGGTGTTGCCGGTGAGGTCGGCGCCGCCGCCGAGAAGGCCGGGGACGTCGTCGATCAGGGCCTGGAGGACCTTGCCCGAGGCCTGCCGGGTGGCGAGCGTCTCGCCCGCGCCGAAGGTCGGGACCGAGTTCTCCCAGCCGGGCATGCCTTCGGCGTCGAGGCAGCAGTCGAGGGCGGCACGGTCGCCACCGAAGGCTGCCAGACGCTTCTCCCAGCCCTCTCGCGCGCTCCGTCCGCGCTCGCCGGCGGCGCGGTAGACGGCGCGCACCTCGTCCGGGACGTGGAAGGGCTCGTCTGGCAGGCCCATGACCGCCTTCGCCTCGCTGATCTCCTCGGCCCCGAACGCGAGACCGTGGGCAGCGGGTGCGTCGGTCAGTGACGGGGACGGATACGCGATGTGACTCCGCAGGATGATCAGGGTGGGGGCATCGGTGGTCTTGGCGCGAGTGAGGGCCGACTCGAGCGCGTCGAGGTCGTCGGCGACCTCGCCGATCTCGTCGACGTCCCAGTCGTACCCACGGAAGCGGGAGGCTGCGTCGTCGGAGAGCGACAGCTCGGTGATGCCATCGATCGAGACATGGTTGTCGTCGTAGACCACCACCAGCTTGCCGAGTTGCTGGTGACCGGCCAGGGACGCCGCCTCGTGGCTCACGCCCTCCTGGAGGTCGCCGTCGCCAGCGATGACGAAGGTGTGGTGATCGAACAGATCGTCGCCGAAGCGGGCCGCGAGCCAGCGTTCGGCGAGCGCCATTCCCACGGCATTCGCGAGTCCCTGGCCGAGCGGCCCCGTGGTCACCTCGACGCCGCGGGTGTGGCCGTGCTCGGGGTGTCCGGGCGTCCGCGAGCCCCACTGGCGGAACTGGCGGAGATCGTCGAGCGTGAGACCGAATCCCGTGAGATGGAGCATCGAGTACTGCAGGATGCTCGCGTGCCCGGCGGACAGGACGAACCGATCGCGGTCGGGCCAGTCCGGATCGGCAGCGTCGTAGGTCATGACGCGCGTCCACAGCACGTGGGCGAGGGGAGCGAGCGCCATCGCCGTCCCCTGGTGGCCGCTGTTGGCGGCATGGGGCGCGTCCATCGCGAGGCCCCTGATCACATCGATCGATCGATGCTCCAGGTCCGTGTCAATCACTGTCTCTCTCCTGAAGATGGACGGCCGCCGCCGAGGTCGGGTGAACTTCCAACCCTAGACCGCGTCCTGGCCGGCTCGGTCGGGCTCAGGAATCAGCGAAGACGAGGACCGATGCGGTGAACCGGTGGAGAAGGCTCCTGCCGGCGATCGGGCCCAGCTCACCGGCACAGAACATCCCGGCCACGGCGTCGGTTCCGACCAGCTCGACCACCGCCGAGGCGTCGTGGTCGTCGGTCCCGAACAGGTCCCGTCCGCGCCCGTTGCAGGTGAACAGGAGCGCGCCGTCGCCTCGGACATCCTGGAGCAGCGCATGCAGGTCGTCGTGGGCCGACACCGCGTCGCGGACGTGGAACTGCACCGTCGATCCGATCGGGACCTGTTCGCCGATAGCCAGCACGCCGCGACTGCGGTCGCCACCGAGGATGCTGCGTACGAGGAAGTCGCCACGGGTGAACTCGACCCGGGACTCGTCGATCACGACACCCAGATGCACCCCGCCGGCGACCAGGGCGCGTTCGTCGGGAGGCAGGCTGTCGGCCAGTTCGCAGAGCCGCTCGAGCGCCGGTCGCCCGGCCAGTTCGAGCAGGAAGTGCCGGTCTGCGGCGGTGACGACCATCGCCTCCCCGACGGGACGGCAGCCCTGACTCACCACCGGGCCGACGAGATGGTCGCGGGGGATGACGACGCCGACCGCGCCGTCGCGGTGCACCGTCCCGTCGAGCACCAGTGCGCTCCCCAGATCGGCAGAACCCGCCGATGCCAGGCCGCCGACGACCGTGACGTCGGGTCGGGTCGCGGTCATGGCCTCGACCATCGTGTCGGCCGGGAACGAGTAGGGGTCGGCGAGGAGCAGGATGGTCGCGCCCTCGGGAACGTCGGTCGCGAGCCCGACCACCGCCGATCCCCATTCGTCCTGGTCGGCCGTGACCCGTATGCCCGGCATCGGGCCGGCCCATGCGGCCCAGATCGACAACGCCGGCGCCTCTTCGGCCTCGCGTGGACCCCCGACGACGGCACTCGCGGCCGCGCCGACGAGCGTGTCTGGCCGTAGGACGCTGCGGACGGTCGCCGAGATCTCGCCGACGAACTCCGCATGGGCGGCGCTGACGAAGACAACGGCCAGGTCGGGTTCGACACCCCCACGTTCGACGAGCGTGCCGAGGACCTCGCCCACGGCGTCGGCCGCGACCGGATGCTCGGAGAGCGCCGCAGCGAAGGGCATGGCCCTCAGGCGACCCCGGGCACCAGGGTGTACGGCACGACCGTGACGTGACCGCCGTCGATCCGAACGTGCGCCTCGATGGTTCCGTAGTCCTCGAACGGGAGCTCGGCGCGAACGAGCCGGTAGGCGAACTTGCCGGGCTCCACCTCGAGCGGCTGGACGTTGCGGGCGACCTGTTCGTCGCCGGCGAGGAAGCGCACCTCGAGCGCGCCTGCCCCCTTCTCGTCCTCGCCGCTCCGGACCAGGACGATCATGTGTGGCGCCATCGTGACCGGCGGGGGCGACGGAGCCGAGGCGGAGAAGTGCACGCCACCCAGGTCCAGCGCCGTCGGTCCGCCGGCGAAGGCCTGCTTGGTGTCCATGTCCTCGAAGAAGAGTGCAGCGACCACGTCCATGCCCGAAACCTACCGGCGGACCCCGACGCCGGCGCGCTGGCCCCAACCGGGCGCTCGGCGGCGACGGGTAGCCTGCGGCCGTGGCAGTGCAGGACGCGGGACGAGACCCGGGCTCGACCCGGGACGCAATCCTCGATGCCTCGCGCACCGCCTTCGCCGAACGTGGCTACGCAGGAGCCTCGATCGGCGACATCGCGAGTGCGGTCGGCATCGCGAAGGCCAGCCTGCTCCACCACTTCCCCAACAAGGACGAGTTGTACACCGCCGTCTTCGAGAAGCTGCTGGCCGAGTGGTTCATCAAGGTCGAGGAGTCGGTCGACGGGCCGGGGGAGGGATGGATCAGGTTCGACCGCGGCCTCACGGCCGGCTTCGAGTTCTTCGCCGAGAACCCGGACCTCGTCCGTCTCGTCCGTCGCGAAGCGCTCGACGGCGGCCACTTCGGGGTCGATCTCGGGGCGACCCTGCGACCGATGTTCGACCAGGCGGTCGGCTTCCTCGAGCGACAGATGAAGGACGGCACGTTCCGGGTCCACGACCCCGAGCAGATGGTGATCTCCGGTCTCGGCGCCGTCCTGTCCTACTTCTCCGACCTCCCGTTCATCGAAGGCCTCCTGGGTGAGGACCCACTCGCACCCGAACTCCTCGAACGCCGTCGCGACCACATCCGCGAGTTCTTTCGCGCCGCACTGGAACCGTGATAATGGAGTGTGCTCGCTTCGCTGCGCGCACTCCCACGTACGACGGAGTTGCCTGCTCCCTCCGACCGCCGCCTCGCTGGCGCTCGGCTCGTTGGCTAGCGTTTCCAGCCGGGTCCGGGCGGTAACCGATCCTCACCCGGCGCGGCACTACGGTTGCCGATCGTGCCCACGTTGTCCGAGGCCGACTCGAAGGCCCTCCTCGCATCCCACGGCCTCCCGATCGCGGCAGAGAAGGTCGTCGACTCGATCGACGATGCCATCGCTGCCGCTGCCGCGCTCGGTCACCCGGTCGTCGTGAAGCTGGGGGGTGACTCGATCGCCCACAAGACCGAGCGCGGGTTGGTCCGACTCGGCCTCGTCGACGACGACTCGGTCCGCGCCGCCGCCACGGAACTCCTCGCAGCTGCGACACCCGATGACGGCGCCGTCCACCTGCTCGTCGCCCCGATGGTCAAGGGCAACCGGGAGTTCATCGCCGGATTGCACCACGACCCGCAGTTCGGGATGACGGTCATGCTCGGCGTCGGCGGCATCCTCGCCGAGGCCGTGGCCGACGTGACGTTCCGTCTCGTGCCCATCGACGCAGTCGATGCCGGCGACATGATCGACGACCTCGAGACCCAGGCACTCCTGGGCGAGTTCCGCGGCGAAGCTGCGGTCGACCGTGGGCAACTCGCTGCCGCACTCCTCTCGCTCTCCGCCGCCGCGATGGAGGATCCCCGCATCGTGAGCGCGGACTGCAACCCGCTCATCGTCACCGCCGACGGGAGTTCCGTCGCCGTCGACGCCCTGGTCGAGCTCGGCGACCGCCCGTCGCCCCCCGAGGTCGCCATGGCCGCGACAGACGACCGCAGGTCACGGCAGTTCCTCTCGCTCTTCGAGCCCAAGGGCGTCATCATCGCCGGAGCCTCGACCCACCCCGGCAAGTTCGGCTTCGTCACGCTGCACAACCTCCTGGCCGGCGGCTACCCCGGACGGATCTTCGCCACCAACCTCGAGGGAACCGAGGTCCTCGGCGTGCCGACGGTTCCGTCGGTCACCGACCTGCCGAGCGGCGAGGCCGACCTGATCTTCCTCTGCACCCCCGCCAAGGCCAATCCGCAGATCCTCCGAGACGCCGCGTCGATCGGTGTACGAGCGGCCTTCATCACCTCGGCCGGCTACGGCGAAGCCGGCGAGGAAGGGCAGAAGGCCCAGGACGAGCTCGTCGCCCTGGCCGACGAACTCGGACTGCTGGTTGCGGGTCCCAACGGGCAGGGCATCGTCTCGAGCCCGGCCCGTCTGTGTGCCCAGATCGTCGCTCCCATCCCACCGCCCGGGCGCATCGGCGTCGCCAGCCAATCGGGCAACTTCGTGTCGTCGTTCGAGAACTACGCAGTGCAGACCGGTGTCGGCCTGTCCCGCGGCATCTCCGCAGGCAATGCCGTGTGTGTCGGCATCGCCGACTACCTCGACTTCTACGCCGACGACGACGCCACCTCGGTCGGTCTCGCGTACGTCGAGGGCGTGGAGGACGGCCATGGCTTCGCCCACCGCATGCGCTCGGTCGCCGAGCGGAAGCCGGTCGTCGTGGTCAAGGGTGGGGCGACCGCCGGCGGCCAGCGGGCCGCCGCCAGCCACACGGGCTCGCTCGCCAGCGACGATCGCGTCTTCGACGGCATGGCTCGACAGGCCGGGATCACGCGGGCGCCGTCGGTCGAGGAGGCGTTCGAGGCCGCAGCCACCTTCGCCACCCAACCCCTGCCGAAGGGAAACCGTGTCGTCGTCCTCACGACGGTCGGGGGCTGGGGCGTCGCGGCTGCCGATGCCATCGCTGGCACCGATCTCGAGCTCGCCGAGCTTCCGGCCGACCTCTATGACTCGATCGACTCGCTGCTGCCGCCGCGCTGGAGCCGGAACAATCCCATCGACCTGGCGGGCGGCGAGACCCGGGACACGATCCCGGAGATCATCTCGCTGGTCACCGCCCACCCCGAGGTCGACGCAGTCCTGTACCTGGGCATCGGGATCCAGTCGAACCAGGCACAGCTCCTCCGCACGGGCGGATTCTTCCCGGATCACGGACTCGAGCGGATGGCCGGGTTCCACGAGCGCCAGGACGCCCGGTACGCCGAGGCGGCCTGCGATGCCGGCGACGAGCACGTGAAGCCGGTCCTGATCGCGACAGAGCTCGCCGTGACCCACCCCGACAACCCCGGCCCGCGGACGGTGCGAGAGCGCGGGCGTCTCGTGTACCCCTCGGCGAACCGGGCCGTGACCGCACTCGATCACCTGTGGCGCTACCGACGGTGGCGCGACGCTCGTGGTCTCGCCTGAGCGCCCGTGGTCTCTCCTGAGCGGAGGAGTCGGCTCCGCAGCGTCGTCCGTTGGCTCCCCGCAGCGCTTCTCGGACTCGTCGCGCTCGGTGCGACGGGGGTCGTCATGCGGTCCGAGGGGCCACCGACCCGTACGCCGCGCCCCGACGAGGCGGCCGAGGTGCCGGTGCTGTCGGTGCGTCGCTCGCTCGACCCGTTGTTGCGGCGCTCGGCCGACGCCCGTCTCGTCGTCCGCCTGGACGAGTTCGTGGCGATGCAGCCGGCCGACACCTGCCTCGCCGTGCGGACGGGTGACGTCAGCTATGCCCACCGCGGCGACGACCCCCAGACACCGGCGTCGCTCCAGAAGCTGCTGACCGCGACCGCGGCGCTGGTCGCGCTCGGTCCGGACTCGACCTACGACACGCAGGTGCTGGGTGAGGTCGGCGCCGAAGGGATCGTGGCCGGCAACCTGTATCTCCGGGGGAGTGGCGATCCTCTCCTGTCGACGGCGCCCTACGCCGCTCGCGAACGCAACCAGCCGCAGATCATCAGCGACCTCGACCGGTTGGCCGATTCGGTCGTCGCCGCCGGCATCACGACGGTCGACGGCGCGATCATCGGCGACGACACGCGCTACGACGACGTTCGCTTCAACCCGCTGTGGCCGGCACGGTTCTCGTCGCAGGGTCAGATCGGACCGGTCAGCGCCCTCTCGGTCAACGACGGCTTCGCCTACTTCCCCGAGGAGACGGGTGGGTTCGGCGCCGCGCCGGTCCCGGCCGCCTATGCCGCCCAGGTGTTGACCGACCTGCTCCGCGCCCGGGGAGTCACCGTTGTCGCCGATCCCGGCGCAGGCCCGACCCCCGCCGGGGCACCCGTCCTCGCTGAGCATTCGTCTCCGCCTCTGTCCGAGATCGTCGCGCAGATGCTCCAGGAATCCGACAACAACACCGCGGAACTCGTCCTGAAGGAGCTGGGCGTCCGCATCGGCGGTTCGGGGAGCTTCGCAGGCGGGCAGGCAGCGATCACCGGAATCCTGGACGACGCCGGGCTCGACATCGAGGACGCATCGGTCGTCGACGGCTCGGGGCTGGCGTCGGAGGACCAGGTCACCTGTGACCTGATCGTCGACGTGCTCGAGTACGAACCCACGGCCGATGTCGTGGACGCATCGCTCGCTGTGGCCGGCGAGTCCGGGACGTTGTCCCGACGGTGGCGCGACACCGACCTCGCCGGCAGGATCCGCGCCAAGACCGGGACACTCAACCAGGTGACGGGACTCGCCGGACATGCCGTGACGGCCGACGACGGCGACGCTCGCTTCGCGCTCGTCGTGAACCTCCCGCCGGACGAGTTCGTCGGGCCAGAAGACATCGCCGGTCAGGAGCAGCTGGCCGAGATCCTCACTGCGCATCCCGATCTCCCCGACGTCTCCGCACTGCGGCCGTCGTCCGGGCCGGACAGCTGACCCATAGCGTGAGCGCATGGCCGCGCTCCCGATGTTCCCCCTCGGCTCCGTGCTGTTCCCGTCGCTGGTGTTGCCGCTGCACATCTTCGAGGAGCGGTACCGCTCGCTGATGCGCGACGTCCTCGACGGAGATCGTGAGTTCGGGGTGTGCCTCATCGAGCGTGGATCCGAGGTCGGCGGCGGCGACGTCCGCCTCCCTGTCGGCACCGTCGCAACAGTGCAGGAGGCCGCCGAGCTCCCTGATGGGCGGTGGGCGACCATCACGGTGGGAACCCGTCGCATCCGGATCGAACGGTGGCTCGACGACGACCCGTACCCTCGTGCCGACGTGATCGACTTCCCGGACCCTCCACCGACCCCGGCCGAGACGGAGCTGCTCGAGACCGTGACCGCATCGGTGACGAGGGCGCTCGACAAGGTCGCCCGCCTGGGCGAGTCGGCCGACGCTTCCACGACCGATCTCGCCGACGATCCAGTACTGGCCAGCTACCAACTCGCCGCGCTCTCGCCCTTGAGCACCATCGATCAGCAGCGCCTCCTGAGTGCGCCGACCGTGGGACTGCGTCTCGCCGACCTCCACGAACTGCTCCCGGCGGCGCACGAGATGCTCGACGTCCGTCTGCGGGACCGCCGGCCGGGTACGGACCAGAACTGAGGCGACCGACCCGGCAGTTGCCGATGGTTGTTGCCCGCCCCACCTGGAAACCGGTAGACCGAAACGCACCAGACACGAGGAGTGCCGTGGCACAAACCGAACCGACCGTGAAGACCAAGCCCATTCGGGTGACGTCCCGATCGGAATCGCCAGACAAGAGCGTCCCGCAGGTCGTGAGCGAGTTGTGGACCATGACGGTCGACTACGCCAAGCAGGAGATCAAGGATCCGCTCAAGGGGCTGGGGAGCTACCTGCTCTGGGGTGCGCTGTCGATGCTGCTCGTCGGTCTGGGGATGGTGCTGTTGGCGATCGGCTGGCTCCGTGCGCTCCAGACCGAGACCGGTTCGCGGTTCACGGGGAACTGGTCCTGGGCGCCGTACGGCATCGTGTTGGTCGGCGCCATGCTGGTGCTCGGCCTCGTCGGTGTGATCCTCACCAAGGGAAAGAAGTGATGGCTCGATCCACCAGCAACCCGTCCTCGGAAGCAACTGCGAGCAACGGCACGATCACGCCGGCCGATCTGGAGGCCAAGTTCCGCGAGCTCCAGGAGGAGGGTGACGAAGCGGCCGACACGGCCAAGTCGTATGTGCTCGCGGGTGTCGCTGCCGTCGGCATCGTCATCTTCGTGATCGCGTTCACCGCCGGTCGGCGTCGGGGCAAGAAGAAGTCGACCGTCGTCGAGATCCGGCGCATCTGAACCATGGCGGTCGCGCGCATCGCCCGTTCCATGGCATGGGCCGAACTGCGAGGTCGCGACCGTGGCCTCCGCGGTTCCTCCGGCGCGTGGCTGGCCGTGTGGGTCGTCGCCGTCGCCTACAAGCAGCTCCGCAAGATGACGGCAGAAGATCCCGTGGTCATTCGCGAGGCCCTCAAGCCGGGCCAGCAGCTGGTCATCACCCACTTCGGGAAGGACCAGGCGCCGCCCCTCCCGGGCAAGCAGTCCCGACGGGCTCGCCGCAGAGCCGGTTGACGGCTGCGGCGATGCCTCAGCTCGCTGCCATGATGGACGCCCGATGTTGGTGCACCTCCGCAATCCTTCACGTGAACTCGAGGTCACCGGACCGATGCGGGTCCAACGCCTCCTCGACCAGTTGGAGATCGACCGCGGCGCGGTGATCGTCATCCGTGACCGCGAACTGGTGCCCGGCGACGCCGTCCTTCCCGACGACGCCGACATCGAGATCCGGCCGGTCATCTCCGGCGGTGCCCGATGAAGTGCCGCGTCTGCCGTGGTCCGGCAGTCATCGATCTGCCGGCGCACAACGCCAACTTCTGCCCCGACCACTTCGTGGCGTTCTGCCGATCGCAGGTCGAGAAGGCGATCCACCGGTTCCGGATGCTCGCGCCCGACGAGCGGGTGCTCGTGGCCGTCTCCGGCGGCAAGGACTCGCTCGCGCTGTGGGACATGCTGGTCGACCTCGGGTATGCAGCCGACGGCTTCATCATCGGCCTGGGCATCGGTGACTACTCCGGAACCTCCCTGGAATTCGCCCGTACCTTCGCCGCAGATCGTGGCCTCCGTCTCCTGGAGTCCGATCTCCGGGAAGAACACGGCTTCGACGTCCCGACCGCGGCGACGGTCACCCGACGGCCGCCCTGCTCTGCGTGCGGATTGTCGAAGCGGCACCTCTTCGATCGCGCCGCGGTCGATGGTGGCTACGACGCAGTCGCCACCGGCCACAACCTCGACGACGAAGCCGCCGTGTTGTTCGGCAACACGCTCCGCTGGAACACCGACTACCTGGCCCGGCAGCGTCCCGTCCTGCCCGAACGTGACGGCTTTCCCCGCAAGATCAAGCCGCTGATCCGTCTGGGCGAACGCGAGATGGCCGCGTACTGCGTGATCCGTGGCATCGACTACATCGTCGAGGAGTGCCCGATGGCCGTGGGCAACAAGCACCTCGCCTACAAGGACGCCCTCAACCGGGTCGAGGCCGAGTCGCCGGGGTCGAAGCACGCCTTCTACCACCAGTTCCTCAGCAAGGCCGTCGACGCATTCGTGGACGACGGCCCCGGCGGCGCGAGCTGCCACTGCATCCGTTGCGGCGCACCGTCGACGAACGAGATCTGTTCGTTCTGTGCGCTGGTCGAGCGGTGCAGCGACGTGCCCGTGTCCCTCACGACCCGGAGCGCACGATGAGCAACGACCTCCCGACAGATCCGGAACGACGCTTCACCCCGGGCGACGACGTCCTGCTCATCGACCGCAAGCGGCGGCGTTACCTGGTCACCCTGAAGGAGGGGGGCGAGTTCCACAACCACGCAGGGGTGCTCCCACACGACGACATGCTGGGCTCGCCGGAGGGAACGACCTTTCGCACGACCCACGGAGCGAGGCTGCTGGCACTACGGCCGACGCTCAACGACATCGTCCTCAAGATGCCGAGAGGTGCGCAGGTCATCTATCCGAAGGACCTCGGACCGATCGTGATCATGGCCGATCTCCATCCCGGCGTCCGGGTGCTCGAGTCCGGCGTGGGATCGGGCGCGCTGTCGATGGCGATGCTGCGTGCCGGTGCGACGATCACCGGCTACGAACTCCGCGAGGACTTCGCCGATCGAGCGACGGAGAACGTCGGACGATTCACGCCCGGGCTGGCTGATCGGTACCGCGTCGAACTCCGCGATTGCTACGACGGCATCGACGAACGCCACCTCGATCGGATCGTGCTCGACCTCCCCGAGCCATGGCGGGTCGTCGAGCACGCCGAGACCGCGATGCGACCGGGGGGCATCGTCGTCGCGTACACGCCGACGATCGGCCAGGCCTCGACGCTGCGGAAGCGACTCGACGAGTCGCGGTTCGACTTCGCCGAGACGCTCGAAGTGCTGCAACGCACCTGGCACATCGAGGGCCAGTCGGTCCGGCCCGACCACCGGATGGTCGCCCACACCGGGTTCCTCACCAGCGCACGACTCCTCGCCCAGGACTGACGAGTGGGGCCACCCTCGACATGAACGCGCTCGACGTGATCCTCGTCGTGCTCGCAACCGTCGCTGCCGTCGGCGGCTACCGCCTCGGGTTCCTCACGCGCACCGTGTCCTGGATCGGGATGGGCATCGGACTGCTGGTGGCGGCGCGTGCACTGCCGTGGTTCATCGACAGCTTCTCCGAAGAATCGCCGCTGAGCCTGCTGCTGTTCGCCGGCATCCTGCTCCTGGTCGGCTCGTTCCTCGGCCAGGCAGTGGGCGTCCTCGTCGGCAGTCGACTGCGGATCCGGCTGCCGAGCGAGGACTGGCGAGGTGTCGACCACGTCTTCGGGGCGGCAGCCGGCCTGATCGGGGCCGCGGTGTGCTTCTGGCTCCTGCTCCCCGCCATGTCGAGCGCGCCGGGCTTCTTCGCACAACAGACCCGTCAATCGGTGATCGCCCGCGGCGTCGACCGACTCTTCCCCGAAGCGCCGGACACGCTGCTCGCGCTCCGCCAGATCGTCGGGGAGGACCAGTTCCCGCGGGTCTTCGACGCGCTCACGCCCGCTCCTGACATCGGCCCTCCACCGGCGGACCCGGGACTCCCCGCCGACGTCGTCGCCCGCGTCACCGCGTCGACGGTGAAGGTCTCGGGCCCGGCGTGCAGCAGGATCCAGGAAGGGAGTGGCTTCGTGTCCCTGGGTTCCGACGTGGTCATCACCAACGCGCACGTGGTCGCCGGTCAGGAGTCGACGCGGGTCGAGCGCGACGACGGCAGCCTGCTCGATGCGACCGTGGTCGTGTTCGACGCCAATCGAGATCTGGCCATCCTGCGCGTCCCCGGCCTGGATCGCACGCCGCTGCCGATCGCCGACGGCTCCGCCGGTTCGGTCGGCGGTGTCTTCGGGCACCCGGGCGGCGAATTACTGCGAGTCGCCCCGTTCGTCGTCGGTGACGAGGTCCGAGCCGTCGGCACCGACATCTACGACGCCAGACGGACCGAGCGCAAGGTGCTGATCCTCGCCTCGCAGCTCCGGCCCGGCGACTCCGGCGCGGCCATGATCGACGGTGACGGCGCGGTGGTGGGTGTCGCCTTTGCCATCGCGCCCGACGATCCGAACGTCGCCTACGGGCTCGACACCACCGAGGTCGACGCCATCGCCGGGGGCGACCTGACCACACCGGTGGACACCGGTCCGTGCGTCCGATGACCGACACGATGGAGTCGGGAGGTCGAGTGCGGTTGGAGCACCGCGTGCTGGTGCTCTGGCGGATCCGCATCGGGCTGGTTGCCGGCGGCGGAACGATCGTCGTCGGGGTCGTGCTCGGACTCACCACCCCGGTGCTGTTCGCCGCCGCCGTGGTCCTCGTGTCGGCCGGTCTGATCGGTGGGATCGCATGGTGGTGGACCGCGCTCGTCTGGCGGAGCTGGCGATTCGAGGTCGGTGCATCGGCCCTGCATCTCGACCACGGGGTCCTCACGCGTCGCGCCTCCACGATCCCGTACCACCGGGTCCAACACATCGACCTCGAGGCCGGGCCGATCGAACGGCGCCTGCGGCTGACGACGCTCGTGCTCAGGACGGCGTCGTCGAGCTCGGATTCGACGGTCCCGGGCATCGACGCGGACCAGGCAGAGGTCGTGCGACATCGGATCCTCGGACTGGTGGGCACGGGCGATGCCACCTGAACCCGGTGCTGACCTGACGACGCCGCGCCGGACCTCGCCGCTCGGCGCCCTCGTCGCGGTCTTCGGGGTCGAGCAGCTCCGTCCGGTACTCCCGGTCGTCGTCATCGCGGCGTCGTCCGGTCGCTTTCTCCTGGTGCTCGGCGTCGGGTTCGTGGTCGGCGTGCTCTACAACACGCTCGCGTGGTGGCGCCGGACCTGGTGGTACGTCGACGGTGTCCTCCACCTCGACGAGGGCGTGGTCGTGCACAACCAGCGGAGGATCCCGGTCGAGCGCATCCAGCACGTCGAGCTCGAACAGCGGCTCCGGCACCAGATCTTCGGCCTGTCGGTGGTGCGGGTCGAGACCGCCGGCGGATCCGGGACCGAACTCCAGCTCGACGCCGTCACGACGAGCGAGGCAGCGGCGCTGCGCACCCGCGTCACCGCTCGTCGCGACGGCTCCGACCCGGCCCGGGTCCGGGACGAGTCGGCCGAGATCCTCGTCCGCCTCACGCCGTCCCGGTTGCTGCTCGCGGGCATCACCGGCCCGGAGGTCGTGGCGGTCCTCGCCGCGCTGGCTGTCGGCTTCGACATGCTGACGGACCTCGGCGTCGATCCCGGCGACTTCGGTCGGGAGGAGGCGACGCTTCTCACACTCGCGATCATCATCCTGGTCGGTGTCCCCCTGTGGTTCGTGGTGGCCGGACTCATCGGTGTCGTCCGTCGTTGGGACCTGACGGCAACGGTCCGTGGCGACGATCTCCGGGTGACCTACGGGCTGTTCCGCAAGGCGGAGTTCACCGTCGATCTCTCACGCGTCCAGGACGTCCGCCTCGCGCACCGGTTGCTCTTGCGACCGTTCGCACGTGCCGACCTCCGCGTCCGAACGGCTGCATCGGGCAGTGGCGAGCAGAGCAGGGTCGACATCCCGCTGCTGGGCGCTCCCGAGATCGAACGGGTGCTCGCGCGCGTCGTACCGCGAGCGCTGCCGCTCCCGACCTTGCGGCCGGCGCCGGCCGGTGCCCGTCAC
>JBBKVY010000133.1:0-32458 GCA_037968675.1 Acidimicrobiales bacterium
GTGGGCAGCGGTGCCGGTCAGAAGAAGAAGGGCATGGTGGGGGAGGAAGCGCAGGCGGCGGCGAGGAGGTCGACGTCGGCCTGGGTCGCGCCAGGGAGGCGACCCGTCCTGCGGCGGAGGCCCACGTCGTTGCCGGCGTAGATCGAGGCCAGATCGGTGACGTCCACCCGCACCCTTCCGGAGCCGCCGGGCGAGACCGAGGCGGTGCCGCCGGAGAAGTCGATGACGTGGGGACCACCGTTCGCCGTGATGATGTCGTCGACGACGTCGACCTCGATCCGGCCGGCGACGGCCGACGGCCAGCGGCGGGCTGCGAAGGCGCCAGCGACGTCGACGAGACGGAGCATCCAGGGCCAGTCGCTGGTCACGGCCGTGTGCTGGAGGTTGGGGACGTGTAGCGACAGCAGATCCCCCGACAGCGTGGTCTCGAGGTGACCAGCAGTCGTTCCGTTGGCCGCCAGGAACGCAAGGGCAGCAGCGATCGCGTCGCCGTCCGCCCCTGCGATCAGGTCGACGCCGAGTTCGTAGAGCCGATCCTTCGACTTGTCGTACCGGTAGTTCACCGCAGCGACGTCGACCCCGTCTCGCGACCCGACGTAGGCGTAGCGGTTCGTCCCCTTCTCCGTCTTGCAGACGTGGATCGTCCGGTTCCACCACACGTCGCCCGGGAGGAACCATCCATCGAGCTCCGGGACCATCGCCTCGTAGACCGCTCGGATCGCCGGATCGCCGAACTCGGTCCGACGCCACGACAACGACGAGGCCGGCGCGGTCGGTACCAGATCGAGCGGGACCTTCCGCCAGTCGTACGAGCCGCAGATCTCGAAGCCGACCCGGCGATACAGCGTCGCCGTCGTCGGGTACAGCGCGGCGAGGACCTCGCCACGAGCTTCCATGCGATCGAAGCTCGCTCGGAGCATCTGTTGTGCGAGCCCGCGTCTGCGGTCCTCGGGTCGGACCACCACGCCCGAGATGCCCCCGCACGGCACCGGCGAGCCGCCCCAGAACATCGAGAACTCGAGCGTCACGACCGATCCGGCGATGCGGTCATCGTCGTAGGCGCACACGACTCGTTCGGGCGGGGCGCCCGGGAGGTCCGGATCGAACGGCGTCGTGGCGCCGAACGCCTGGCGACCGAGGTCGTGACGTTCCTCACGATCGCCGTCTCGCAGCGACTCGATCGTGATGCTGGAGCGGTCCACGTGCGAGACCGTACGTCCCGCGTCGCCGGACCGACATGGGGGTTTGTGGCAGGCCCGCCGGTAGCCTTCCTCGGCGTGAGCCTGCCCCGCGTGACGCTCGTCGCGCCCGGGTCACCTGCTGAGGCGGCCGGTCTCGTCCCCGGCGACGAGATCGTGTCGCTCGATGGGGTGATGCCGCGCGACGTGATCGAGTGGCGCCTCCTGGTCGATGAGCCGGAGGTGCTCCTCGACGTGCGCCGAGGCGGCCTCGAACTCCAGGTCACGGTGAACAAGGCCGCCGGTGCCCCGCTGGGTGCCGATGTCGACTCGGCGATCTTCGACGAGGTGCAGACGTGCGACAACCACTGTGAGTTCTGCTTCATCTACCAACTGCCACCCGGCATGCGTCGAAGCCTGTATCTCAAGGACGACGACTATCGCCTGAGCTTCCTGTACGGGAACTTCACGACCCTCACCCGCTTCACCGAGAGCGACCTCGAGCGGGTGCTCACCGAGGGGCTGACCCCGCTCTACGTCAGCATCCACGCCACCGATCCCGACGTCCGTGCCGACATGCTGCGCAATCGACGCGGCGCCACCAGCCTGCGCTGGCTACGGGCGCTCCTCGACCACGGTGTCGCAGTCCATGGCCAGGTCGTGGTCTGCCCGGGCATCAACGACGGCCGGATCCTCGACGACACCCTGGCCGGCGTGCTCGACGAGTACCCGGAGCTCGAGACGCTCGCGGTCGTCCCCCTCGGAGTCAGCGATCACTCCGACGAGGCCCGGATGCGGTTCCACACGATCGAAGACGCGGCCGATGTCGTCGACTGCGTCGAGGACTGGCAGGACGTGTTCCTCGCCACCGTCGGCAAGCGACTGGTGTACGCAGCCGACGAGTACTACCTCCTTGCCGATCGTCCGTTCCCCGAACCCGAGGTCTACGGCGACTTCGCGATGCACGAGGACGGCATCGGCATGGCCCGCACCTTCGAAGCGGAGTTCAATGGCGCGGTCAGTGTGCCGACGAGTCCCAAGTCGGGCTTCTTCTCCTGGGTCGACGGCGCGCCAGCGGAGGGCTACCGCGCCGTGCGCACCACGGGCGACGCGGCCGACAACCTCCGGCTCCGACCGCGGAGGAACGCCCCGGTCGCCGTCCTGACCGCGCCGTACGGGGCGCGCGTCCTGGGGCCGCTCCTCGCACGGTCAGATCGCGACGACGTTCGTCTCTGTGTCGTGGACAACGAGTTCTTCGGCGGCAACATCGCGGTCACCGGGCTGATGGTCGGCGAGGACATCGCCCGCACGCTCGCGGCCGAGCCGACCGGGCACCGCTACCTCCTGCCTGACGTGTGCCTGTCCGAGGACCGGTTCCTCGACGGCATGGCGGTCGCAGACCTGCCTCGTCCCGTCGAGATCGTCGCCACCGACGGCCTCGCCCTCCGATCCGCACTGGAACCACGATGACCGCACCTCCTCTGGGGCTCCGCCCTCGATTTCCCTCGGCACGTCGCTGCCGCGCCGGCGAGGTCTCGCGATGACCGCACGCGTCGCCATCGTGGGTCGCCCGAACGTCGGGAAGTCGACGCTCGTCAACCGCCTCGCCGGTCGGCGAACGGCCATCGTGGAAGAGCACGCCGGCGTCACGCGCGACCGCAAGATCGTGCCCATCGACTGGACGGGCCGCAGCTTCGACATCGTCGACACCGGGGGATGGCTGCCGGGCGGCACCACGCTCGACGAGAAGGTGTCGCGCCAGTCCGAGCGGGCGATGGAGGAGTCCGACATCGTCGTCTTCGTCGTCGACGGCACCACGGGCGTGACCGAGGAAGACGCCATGGCCGCCGCGGTCCTGCGTCGGAAGAACAAGCCGGTCCTGCTCGTGGTGAACAAGATCGACGACCCTCGACGCAACAACCTCATCTGGGACTTCATGGAGCTCGGCCTCGGTGAGCCCCGAGCCCTCAGCGCACTCCACGGTCCGGGATCCGCCGACCTGCTCGACGAACTGCTGACGTTGATCCCCGAGGAAGACCACGCGACCGATGCGGAGGACGGCTGGAGCGATGGCGACGAGATCGCGGTCGCCATCGTCGGCCGGCCGAACGTCGGCAAGTCGACACTGTTCAACCGCCTGGCGGGCCAGGAGCAGTCGATCGTCCACGACATGCCCGGCACCACCCGCGACACCATCGACACCGTCGTCGAGACAGACGAGGGCATGATCCGCTTCGTCGACACCGCGGGCATGCGTCGGCGGTCGAAGGTCGACGACGGCACCGAGTACTACTCGGTGGTCCGTGCGCTCCAGGCCGTCGACAAGGCGAACATCGCCATCCTGGTGATCGACGCCAACGAGGGCATCACCGCACAGGACCTCCGGCTGGCCGAGCGCGTCGATGTCTCCGGGTGTCCCGTCATCGTCCTGCTCAACAAGTGGGAGATCACCAGCCCGGAACAGCGCGAGCGGGTGCTCTACGAGGTGGGGCAGCGACTGCACTTCATCGGCGAATCCCCGGTCCTGCAGGTGTCGGCCCTCACCGGGAAGGGCGTCCAGCGCCTCTACCCGGCCCTCGGCAGCGCGATCACGGCCTACGAGACCCGAGTGCCGACCAAGAAGGTCAACGACGTGATCCGGGCCGCGCAACAGGCCCAACCGGCGCCGCACGGTGCCCGGGTGCTCTACGCCCTCCAGGGTGCGGCGAATCCGCCGACGTTCACCCTCTTCGCCAACCGAGAACTGCCCAAGACGTACGTTCGCTACCTCGAACGGTCGCTTCGCGAAGCCTTCGACCTCGGTGCGACACCGCTCAAGCTCCGGGTGCGCAAGCGCGACTGAAATTGGTCCAAAGACAGTGAGAACTCATCGGGCTGACACGCGACGTCAACGGTGCGGATGGCTCGGAGCGTTACCCTGATGCCCACCATGGAGCAACCGATTCTTGCGCTCGTCGCGATCGCCTGTGTGGCTGCCGCTGTGGTGTGGGGCCGGTCTGCCATGCGCCACCAGACGTCCTGGCAGCGCATCGAGGCGGAATACGGCGCCACATCCGACCAGTCGGTCCTCGCTCGTGCGTCGTTTCGGAAGGAGCTGCACGCCTCGGTCCTCTATGGCGTACTCGCCGTGGCGTGCGGTGTCGTCGCCATCGTCGGGACGCCCGAGTCCGAGGCGCTGTTCGGGTTCATCCTCATCCCGGTGATCGTCTCGATCGTCTACAGCCGCGACTTCCGCCGTGTGGCGCGCATCGCGGAGGACCGCACCCAGATCGAGCGGAAGGCCCAAGAGGTCCTCTCGCAGGAGGAACTCGCGCCGCGCAAGTGGGCAGCGCGCCTCGCGCCGGAGGAACTTCCCGACTTCCAGGGATTCGAACTCGGACGGGTCTACGAGGCCGGTACCGGTCTCATGGCGGGCGACTTCTACGACGTCTTCCGCGTCTCACCCAGTCGGATCGCCGCCGTCATCGGCGACGTCACCGGTCACGGCATCGAGCCCTCGATCACCGCGTTCCAGGCCAAGTACCTGCTCCGGGTCTTCCTGCGTCAGTACCGCGACCCCGCCCAGGCGCTCGAGGAGCTCAACTCCCAGATGTCAGCGCTCGAGCGGGTCGAGGAGTTCATCTCGCTCTGCGTCGTCGTGTTCGACACCGAGTCGGGCACGCTGCGCGTGTGCTCGGCCGGCCACCCCGCAGGCTGGCTGTGGCATGCCAAGGAGGTCCGCCCCCTCCGGGCCACGGGACCACTGCTGATGCTCGATCCCGATGCCAGCTACCACTCGAAGGAGATCGATCTCGATCCTGGCGACCTGGTGCTCCTCTACACCGACGGACTCGCCGAGGCCCGCGCCGGCGACCAGTTCTTCGGCGAGGAACGCATCGCCAACACGCTCCGGCGCGACCCAGGCGTCCCGCCCGACGTGCTCTGCAAGAGCCTGCTCGAGGCGGCCAAGGACTTCGCAACCGAGCCGGTCGACGACGACACCGCCATCCTCGCCATCCGTCGATCCTGAGTCGTTGGGCTGCAGCCCTGGTCACGGGGCAAGATCGTGGGCCTTGACGTCCAGCTCTTACCACGTGACGCGACCCGGATGAGCTGGGACCTGCCCGATTCGATCTCGATCCGCGACGTCGGCCCACGAGACGGACTCCAACCGGAAGAACCATTCGCCGCAGAGCGACGGATCGATCTCATCACGGCGTTGGCCGACGCCGGTGTCGCAGACGTCGAGGCCGCTGCGTTCGTCTCGCCGAGGGCGGTGCCAGCGATGGCCGATGCGGCTGAGGTCTTCGCCGGGATCGAACGCGCGTCCGGCGTGCGGTACTGGGCGCTGGTCCCCAACATCCGGGGCGCCGAATTGGCGGTCGCCGCCGGCGTCGACGCGATCACGGTGACGGTCTCCGCGTCGGAGACCTATTCCCGCGCGAACGTGAATCAGACGACGGCGGAGTCGGTTGCCGGCGTGGCCGACGTGGTGTCGGTGGCCGGCGGCCTCGACGTCGACACCGTGATCTCGTGTGCGTTCGGATCGCCATACGACGAGCAGATCGGCGCATTCGACGTCGCCGCCATCGTCGAGCAGGTGCGGGAGGCCGGGAGCACGTACGTGACCCTGGCCGACACGACGGGCATCGCCACTCCTGAACGCGTTGCCGATGTGATCACCGCAGTCGGCCCCAACGTCCGTCTCCACCTCCACGACACACGAGGGACGGCGCTCACCAATGCCTTCGCAGCTCTGCTGCTCGGCGTCACGGCATTCGACAGCGCAGTGGGGGGCCTCGGTGGCTCGCCGTTTGCCGTCGGCGCAGGCGGCAATCTGGCGACGGAGGATCTCGTACATCTCTGCGACGGGCTCGGCGTCGAGACCGGCATCGACCTCGCGGCCATGGTGCGGGTCGCCACGACCGTGTCCGAGATGATCGGACGGCCGGTGCCGTCGCGTGTCAGCAACGCGCTCGGCGGCTGACATGCCGTTCTGCACAGGCTGCGATCGGTTCTACAACCCGAACACCCTCGACGACGTCGGCGACTGCCCGGCCGGCCACCACGTGGCCGATCCGGCGGCACCGGCCGAGCCACCGACGATCCCGTGGCACTTCAAGGTGATGCTGGTGTTCCTGGTGGTCTACCTGGGCTGGAGGTTGCTCCAGCTCATCGGCTGGCTGCTCTGACGATCCGATTCCGGCGCGCTCCGTCGTCGCAGCTAGATTGACCGCTCCCACGGGCTGTGGCGCAGCTTGGTTAGCGCGCTTGACTGGGGGTCAAGAGGTCGGGAGTTCGAATCTCCCCAGCCCGACGCAACAAGTCCGATCGAGGTGCCGGCCGCTGGCCGGCACCTCGGGATTTCGGGCGGCGCATCACCGGCAGGGGGCACACTGCCTCGATGGAGTCGCATTTCGCCACCGTGTTCGAAGCGCTCGCCGATACGGTCGGCGACGCACCAGCACTCGTCCAGGGGACGACCCGTCGGACGTGGCAGGAGATGGACGACCGGGCCGCCAGGATCGCGGCAGCGCTCGTCGACGCCGGAGCGGAGCCCGGTGACAAGGTCGCGCAGTTCCTCTACAACAGCCCCGCGTACCTCGAGTCCTGGTACGGGACGCTCAAGGCGCGATGTGTGCCGGTGAACGTGAACTACCGCTACGTGGACGACGAGCTGTCGTACCTGCTCGAGAACGCCGAGGCGTCGGCGCTCGTCTTCCACGCGAGCCTCGCCGAACGAGTCGCACGTGTCGCTCCCGGCCTCGACGGTCTGCGCCTGCTGATCGAGGTCGACGACAGCGACATCGTTCCGACCGCAGCGGCCGGACGAGTCCCAGAAGCGGTGTCGATGGAGGCGCTCCTGTCGGGGTTCGACCCTGCGCCGCGGATCACCCGCGACCCTGCCGACATCACGATGACCTACACCGGTGGTACGACGGGGCTCCCGAAGGGTGTGATGTCGACGATCGGCCCTGCGGTGGACGGCCTCCTGGTGTCGGTGCCGCCAGCGCTCGGGCGCCCGCCGCTGGCGCACGTCGACGAGATCCCCGCGGTCGCAGCCGAGCTGTGCGAGGCACGGGAGCAGTTCGGGTCGCTGCCGGCCTGCCCGCTCATGCACGCCACAGGACTCGGCATCGGCGCACTTCCGACGATGACCTTCGGCGGTCGCATCGTGCTGCTCGAGCAGCGGGGTCTCGACGCCGACGAGCTCTGGGCGACGGTCGAACGGGAGTCGGTGAACGGGATCGCCGTCGTCGGTGACGCCTTTGCCCGGCCGATGGTCGCGTCCCTCGATGCCGCACCCGGTGGACGCGACCTGTCGTCCATGAAGTTGATCCTGTCCTCCGGAGCGATGTTCTCGGCCGAGTCGAAGACCGCGCTGCTCGGTCACATCCCGCAGCTCGTGATCATCGACTACATCGCGGCGACCGAAGGCATGATGGGCAGCGCGCTGGCGATGAACGGGACACCGGTGGAGACCGGCCGCTTCACGCCGGCCCCCAACGTGGTCGTGCTCGATGACGACGACACCGTGATCGAGCCGGGCGCAGACCGCACCGGTGTCGTGGCCATCGGCGGCACGAGCCTGCTCGGCTACTACAAGGACGAGGGGAAGACCGCGGAGACGTTCAGGACGATCGACGGCGTGCGGTACTCGATCCCCGGCGACTTCGCCCAGGTCCGTGCGGACGGCTCGATACAGCTCCTGGGTCGGGGGAGTCAGTGCATCAACACCGGGGGCGAGAAGGTGTATCCCGAAGAGGTCGAGGAGGCGATCAAGCGCCACGATGGCATCGCCGACTGCCTGGTCTTCGGCGTGGCGGACGAACGGTTCGGCCAACGCGTCGTCGGGGTGGCGTCACTCGACGGGAGCGATCCCGAGGTGACCCCCGAGCGGGCCATCGACGGCGCTCGTGCGTCACTGTCGGCGTACAAGCTCCCACGCACGCTGCAGTTCGTGGACCTGGTCCCACGTGCGCCCAACGGCAAGGCTGACTATCCCTCCGCACGAGCGCTGTTCCGTCACTGACGGCGATGCTCCGGCAAGAACCCGGAAGGCACCTCGGGCCCGACGAATGCCTCGAGCACGTCACCTCGCCAGCACGGGCGCATGTTCGGTCAATGCCCGCCGCATCGACCTCACGGTTCAGCGTCCTCGCGCTGCGTGGCGAAGACGATGCCGAGGTTGGAGACCACGAACGGGACGACGTAGGTGAGGACCACCTTGACCCACGTCATCATCGTTGCGTGACCACCCATGACCACATCGAGTTGGTTGATCGCGAAGAGGATCGTTCCCACGATCAACGCCGTGGCCAGCGTTCGGCGGAGATGCGGCGCGTAGAGGACGACTCTGGGGATCTCGGACGCGGTGGTCCATGTCGGGGTCGAGCGTTCCGGCGTCGGCGTCACCGCTGCGGGTCCTTGGGACACATGGCGAGAACCCGTGCAGCGGTCCGGCTTGTTCCGTTCAGACGATCGAGAAGCGCACGCCGGCGGCTTCCATGCGATCGATGACGCCGAGACCGAGGGCGGTTGCCGGCGTGAGGAATCCTGCGCCGTCGGGTACCCCGGACGTCTGGTCGGCCAGCGCCAATGCGGCCTCCCCGACCATGGTCGCCGTCGACTTGTAGCCGGGGTGACCGTCGGCGTCGACCACGACGTCCTGCGTCGCACCTCTGGTGTCGGTGGCACGAACCTCGAGTCGGTAGGTCCACGAATCGAGGTCCTCCGGCTTCGGTCCGGTCCCGGCCTTGGGGCCGAATCGGAGCAACAATTCGGCCATCGGGCCCCGGATCTGCGACGGAAGCCGCCCGGCTGCGCCCATGCCGACCGACATCACCGACAGCGCAGCCGCCGTCGCCGATGCCGCCGGCTTGGGGACGGTCGCGGCGGTGACCGTGCCTTCGCGGTAGCGGAAGTCCGGCGCGAAGAGGGGATCGGCGGAATCGCGGAGGAGCGCGGCACTGCGGTGGACGACGGCAGGGTTGAGGAACGGTGACGGGAACATCGGGGCGAGCCACTGTCGCGTTGCCGAGTGCTTGCGGGGCCGGAGGTCGTAGCGACCCGTGGCGGTCGACGACGGTGGGTCGAGGAGGTACGGATCGGTGAAGTCGGGTCCGGGGCCACGCTGGATCGCTTCGACGCCGCTGATGAACGTTCCTCCCGACACGGCGTCGGTGACGGCGCCCATGGGCTTCGACGACGACATCGACACGGCCACGTCGACATCGACGATCGGATCTCCCGTCCGCTCGTGGAGCGTCTGCGCGGCGAGGAGGGCGGCGAGGTCGAAGGGCAGCGCTTCGAATCCAGCGGTCGGCACGATCCTGGCGCCCGATCGGGTCGCCTCGTCGTCGTAGGCATCGATCATTGCTCTGACCCAGTCGGTCTCGCCGGTCAGGTCGAGTTCGTGTGTCCCGTTCCGTGCGCATGCGGCATAGACCGGCTCGCCGTATCGGGCATAGGGGCCGACCAGATTGGCGATCACGGTCGCTGCTGTGGCCATGGCGTCGATCGTGGCGGCATCGTCCACGTCAGCGATCATGACGGCGTCCGGTTTCGCGCCGACCATGTCGAGGGCCTCGTCGATGCGGCCGCGGTCCCGGCCGGCCACGCCCCACGAGAGCCCGAGTTCGGGCGCACGCCGCGCGAGGTGCCGGGCCACCTCCCGCCCGGTCACGCCGGTGGGTCCGAACAGCACGACGTCGAGATCAGCCATGGGAGCAGCGTGACAGGGGGAGCGGGCCGGGCGCTACCGTCGACGTCATGTGCGGACGATTCGTGTCGTCATCGACTCCCGACGAACTGGCGGCCTACTTCGGCGTCGACCAGGTGGCGGAGACGGTCCTCGACCCCGCACCCGCCAAGGCCGACGACGACGCAGCCGAAGATCCGCCGGTCGGTCCACGCGCCAATTACAACGTCGCGCCCACCCAGGACGTGTTCGCGATCATCGAACACGACGGAGAACGTCACCTCGACGCATTCTTCTGGGGTCTCATCCCGTCGTGGGCGAAGGCGGCCAAGATCGGCTCGCGCATGATCAACGCCAGGGCCGAGACCTTGGCCGAGAAGAACGCCTACAAGTCGTCGTACAAGAAGCGCCGGTGCCTCATCCCCGCCGACGGCTTCTATGAATGGCAGAAGTTGGACGACGCGAAGCGGCCGAAGAAGCAGCCCATGTTCATGCGGTCCGGCGACGGGTCACCGCTCGCGTTCGCGGGCCTGTGGTCGGTGTGGCGTGGTCCGGACAAGGACCGGGAGCCGCTGCGATCGGTCACCATCGTCACGACGACGCCCAACGACACCATGGCACCGATCCACGATCGGATGCCGGTGATCCTCGGTGCGGATGCGTGGGCCACCTGGCTCGACCGAGACATCGACGACCTCGACATGCTGGACAAGCTCCTGGTGCCTGCCCCCAATGACCTGCTCACGACGACGCCGGTCTCGACCCAGGTCAACAACGTCCGCAACAACGGCCCCGAGCTGATCGAGGAAGCCGAGCGGATCGAGGTCTGAGCAGTCGTCAGACGCCGGGGTCGTGGCCTGCGATGCGGAGCGCGTCGACGACCGACGACTGTGCAGCGTCCATGGCATCGGGATCGGGGTCCCTCGCCGCGTTCGCGAAGTCGAGGTCGTGCACGTCGTTGATCGGTACGACGTGCAGATGCACGTGCGGGACCTCGAGGCCCGCGATCATCAGGCCGACGCGAACGGGGGAGAAGGCCGTTTGCTGCGCCTGTCCGATGTACTGGCTGACCGTCATGAGATGTGCGTTGAGCTCCGGGTCGAGATCGAGCCAGTGATCGACCTCGGCGATGGGCACGACCAGCGCGTGACCGTGCTGGAGTGGATTGATCGACAGGAACGAGACGCACCGGTCGTCGCGCCACACGAACCGGCCCGGGAACTCCCCGTCGATGATCTTGGTGAAGACGGTCGCCATGGGCGTCAGTGTGACAGCCTCGTCGCATGGTCGACGCCGTGGACGGGAGTCAGATGGAGCCCCAGGCGAACGAGGACCGGATCGCCACGATCCCCAACGCGATCACCCTCACACGACTGCTCCTGCTGCCGGTCTTCGTGTACCTCCTCTTCGGTCAGGACAACCGGTTCGCGGCGGGTTGGTTGCTGCTGGGAATCGGTGCGACCGACTGGGTCGACGGCTACCTCGCCCGACGTCTGAACCAGGTCTCCAACGTGGGCAAGATCATCGATCCGGTCGCTGACCGGCTGCTCTTCTTCGTGGGCGTCGGCTCGATCCTCATCGACGGCGCGATTCCGACCTGGCTCGCGGTCCTGGTCCTCGTTCGCGAGGTCGCGATCGCGGCGGCCACGGTCGGATTGGCCGCGGCGGGCGCACGTCGCATCGACGTCACCTGGATCGGCAAGTGCGCCACGTTCCTGCTCATGGGGGCATTCCCGGGGTTCCTGGTCAGCAAGAGCGACACCTCGATCGCCGACTGGTACGGGGTGCTCGCATGGAGCGCTGCCATCCCGGGCCTGATCCTGAGCTACTACTCGCTCGCGATGTACGTCCCGCTCGGACGCAAGGCTCTGGCCGAAGGCCGGGCAGACCGGGCCGCACTCGTCGATGGGGCGGCGCAGACCTCACGTTCAACTGACGGTTGAGGGTGTTTCGGGTAGCCTCCGCGCAATGAACGTGCCCGATGACCTCCGGTACTCGTCCGACCACGAGTGGCTGCGCGCCGACGGTGGGTCGGTCCGGGTGGGGATCACCGACTATGCCCAGGACGCGCTCGGCGACGTCGTCTTCGTCGACCTCCCCGACGTGGGAACGGCCGTGAAGGCGGGCCAGGCCATCGCCGAAGTCGAATCGACCAAATCGGTCTCCGACATCTACGCCCCGGTGGACGGCACCATCACCGCGGTGAACGACGATCTGGGCGATGCCCCAGAGCGACTCAACGAAGATCCCTACGGTGAGGGCTGGATCTTCGTGATCGACACCGGTGGAGGAGACGGGCCCGATCTCCTCGACGCCGACGGCTACCGGGCCCTGATCGACGGCTGAGGTCTGGTGGCGGACAACGTCTTCTGCAACACCTGCGGGCATGCAAACCCGCTCGGAGCGAACTTCTGTTCCTCGTGCGGTGGCGCGCTCGAACACCGCGCCGGTGACGACAGCACGGTCTCGTTCGATCCCGACCACACCAACGAGCACGACGACCCCGGCATCGACCTGCACGAGATCCCGGCCGGCGTCGGCGCGCTCATCGTCCGCCGCGGTCGCAACGCCGGGAGTCGCTACGTCCTCGACGGCGACCTGACCACGGCTGGGCGGCATCCCGAGAGCGACATCTTCCTCGACGACGTGACCGTCTCTCGCCGTCACGTCGAGATCACACGTTCGGGCAGCGACTACACGATGCACGACGCGGGATCGCTCAACGGCACCTATGTGAACCGCAACCGCGTCGACGAGGCACCGCTGCGAGACGGCGACGAACTCCAGATCGGCTCCTTCAAGCTTGTCTTCGTGCACGGCGACGGCTGAGGCCTCCATGGTCGAACGTGCACACCTGTCGATCGGCGAGGTCCTCTCGCTGGTACAGGAGGACTTCCCCGACGTCACGATCTCCAAGATCCGGTTCCTCGAGTCGCAGGGTCTGCTCGACCCGGAGCGAACGCCGTCGGGGTACCGGAAGTTCTACGACGCGGACATCGAGCGGCTCCAGTGGATCCTCACCCAGCAGCGGGACAACTTCCTGCCGCTCAAAGTGATCCGTGAGCGGCTCGACGAATGGGACGCCACCGGCAACCATCCCGAGGGTGCGCGACAGACGCCGTCGGCCGACGACCTGCCTGCTGGTGGGGGCGACGTCGATGCCTCGGCCGCCGCGCACGGCGACGGCACGGCCGCCGACGACGCCGATCACGACGACCCGCGCCACGCCGCCGCCACGCTCGCCGCGGCGTCCGCCATGGAGGTCGTCGCTCCTGCGACGCCGCGCGTCCTCCAACCCGGACCAGCACCGGCCTCGGTGTCGGAGACGGAGACGAAGACGGAGCCCGACCCGGTGCACGACGAAGCCCTTCGGGTCGGCCCGACCGCCACCTCGCTCACCGCCGATGAACTGGCGACGCTGGCCGAGGTTTCCGTGTCGGTGATCGAGGAGCTCGAGAGCTTCGCCATGATCGAGTCGCGTCGGATCGGCGCCGAGGCGTACTTCGAGCCGTCCGCACGCGTGGTGGTCGATGCGTGCCGAAGCTTCCTCGACCACGGGATCGAGGTCCGTCATCTGCGCATGTACAAGATCGCCGCCGAACGCGAGGCCGGCGTCCTGGAGCAACTGGTCATGCCGCTCCTCAAACAACGCAATCCGGAAGCTCGTGCACGAGCCGTCGACACCGTCGCCGAGTTGGCGAATGTTGGCGAAGCGTTGCACGCCGCGCTCCTGCGCAGGGCGCTGAGCGACACGTTGCCCTGACACCCCCGGCCCGGATCACCGGACCTGATCGCGGGCCTGATCGCGGGGACGGTGCCGGGTGACCGGCGGTAGGGTGGCCCCGATGACCGTGGAGATGGAGCTCGTCGGAGTCCGCGTGGACATGCCTTCGAACACCCCTGTCCTGCTCCTCCGTGAGCAGGAGGGCGATCGCCGTCTCCTGGCGATCATGATCGGTGGCCCCGAGGCCCAGGCCATCGCCTTCGCGCTCGACGGCGTCGAGACCCGTCGGCCGATGACCCACGACCTCATCACCACGCTCGTCGACCAGCTCGGTGCCCACATCGAGCGCATCGTCATCTCCGCGCTCCGCGACGACATCTTCTACGCCGATCTCGTCCTCCGGTCCGACGAGGACACCCACGTCGTCTCGGCCCGACCGAGCGATGCCATGGCGATCGCCGTCCGGGTCGGTACGCCGGTCTACGCCGAGGAAGCCGTACTCGCCGAGGTCGGCTACATCGAGGAGGACGAGCCCGACATCGACGCCGACGATGTCGACGCCGACGAGGTCGTCGAGGAGTTCCGTGAGTTCATCGACCAGGTGAATCCCGAGGATTTCGCCTCGTAGACACGGCGGTCCCCGGCTGCTCGGTAGTCTCGCCGGGACCAGCCAGGAGAGATGGCCGCATGCGCGCGTTCGAGATCGATGGGGGGACGTTCGAGACGATGAGCACCCGTCGCATCCGTTCCGCGCCACCACCCTTCGGGATCCGGGCGTCCGTGCCGGCTTCGGGTCTGGTGGCCGCTGCCGAGTCCGTCGTCGAGTAGGCAACGGGTCCTGTGGCCAGACTCCCTCCGCGCCTCGAACCGAGGCGGATGACCTTCGCTGACCACACCAGTCGCATCCGGCGCAGCCTGTTGCTCCTCGGGATCGTGACCGTCGTGGGCAGTGGCGGGTACCTGCTGCTCGGGCTCGGGCCGTTGGATGCGCTCTACCAGACCATCATCACCATCTCGACGGTCGGCTATCGCGAGGTGGGTATCGAGGCGGAGTCGCAGGCGTACCGTCTGTTCACGATCTTCGTGATCGTCGCTGGTGTCGGCACCGCCTTCTACACCCTCGGCGTCCTCCTCGAGACGCTCATCGAGGGCCGACTGAACCATCAACTGTGGAGACGACGCATGGAACGCACCATCGCCGCGATGTCCGATCACGTCATCGTCTGTGGGTGGGGGAGGGTCGGGCGCACCATCGCCCACGACATCGCTGCCGCAGGGCGAGACGTCGTGGTCATCGACATCGACCCCGATCGTCTGGCCGACCTCGAGCTGCCGTTCGTGGAGGGCGATGCCACCGACGACGCGATCCTGTCGGCAGCATCGATCGAGACGGCCGGCGCGCTCGTGGCCGCACTCGACACCGACGCAGCAAACCTCTACGTCACCTTGTCCGGACGGTCGGCCCGATCCGACCTGTTCATCGTGGCGCGCGCCAGGGTCGAATCGGCCGAGCCGAAGCTGGCACAAGCGGGCGCCGACCGGGTGGTGAATCCGCAGTACATCGGCGGCGAACGCATCGCGGCGATGATCCTCCAACCCTCGGTGGCCGACTTCCTCGACGTGGTCATGCACGACGGCAGCCTGGAGTTCCGATTGGCCGAGGTCCGTGTCCCCGAAGGGTCACCGGTGGCGGAGGAGAGCCTTCGCGACGCTCACCTGCGGGACCGCACCGGCGCCCTCGTACTCGCCATGCGGGATGCGTTGGGGAACTTTCGCACCAACCCGCCGCCCGACACACCGATCCACCCGGGCGAGGTCCTCATCGCCATCGGCACCGCCGGTCAGCTCCAGGCGCTCCGCGACGAGGTCGGCGTCCCGCGACTCGCCGGCTGAGGCCGCGGTCGCCCGGCGATCGACGTTCCCATTGACCATCGACGGGTCCGGTCGTACGCTTCCTCGCACCACAGGCACGTAATTTCGTCGCTGTCGTGAACAGCGAGGTCGCCGGCCGGTCCGGTCGGCAGAGGAGCGATGGTCATGACTGCAGCATTCGTCGAGGGATTCTCGGGCAAGAAGGCCGCCGAGGTCGTCGGCATCACGTACCGCCAGCTCGACTACTGGGCGCGCACCGACCTCATCCGGCCGTCGCTGGCCGATGCCGCGGGCTCGGGGAGTCGGCGCAAGTACAGCTACAAGGACCTTCTCGAACTCAAGGTCATCAAGCGCCTGCTCGATGCCGGCATCAAGCTCGAGTCGATCCGCGACGCGTTCGAGTACCTGCGTGAGCAGCTCGGCGAGGATGTCGCGTCGGCGCACCTGGTGATCTCGGGGACCTCGGCGCTGCTCGTTCGTGAGGGCGAGCTGGTCGACGTCGTCAATCGCTACCAGGGCCAGGGCGTACTCAACCTCCTGCCCATGGACGGTGTCCTCGAAGAGTTGGATGCCGCGGTCGCAGAGTTCCGTCCGTCGCTCGACGAGACGGCCGATGACGGGACGCACCACGCGGCGGCAGAGCACTGATCACCGCGCCGGGCGTGTCAAGCTCGGCCCATGAAGCAGTCGCCGCTCGATGCCGCCCATCGATCGTTGGGGGCCAGGATGGTCCCGTTCGGCGGCTGGGAGATGCCGCTGTCCTACGGGGACGGCACGGTCGCCGAGCACCGCGCCTGTCGAACGGGTGCTGTCGCCTTCGACGTCTCGCATCTCGGGACGGTCCGCGTCACCGGTGCGGGCGCGTTCGAGCGCCTCCAGGGAACGCTCACCAACGACCTCGATCGGGTCGGTCCGGGCCGCGCCCAGTACACGCATCTCCTCGACGACGACGACGCCTCGGTCGTCGACGACATCATCGTGTGGTGGGTCGACGACGAGCGATTTGACGTGATGCCCAACGCCTCGAACACCGACGGCGTCGTGGCCGCCATCGGTGGGGAGGACGTGACGTCGACCAGAGCGGTGATCGCAGTCCAGGGACCCGATGCGCGCACGCGGCTCGCCACCATCGACGCCGGTGCCGCAGAGGTGGGACGCTTCGCCGTCGACCGGTTCGTCTGGAAGGGCGAGGAGTGCATCGTGGCCGGGACCGGCTACACCGGCGAGGACGGTGTCGAGTGCGCTGTCCCGGCGGCAGTGGCCCCGTCGTTCTGGGACGCCGTCCTCGACGCCGGCGTGACCCCGGCAGGGCTCGGCGCCCGAGACACACTCCGCCTCGAGGCCGGGCTCCCGCTCCACGGGCACGAACTCGGCCCCGGGATCACGTCGCTCCAGGCCGGTCTCGGCTGGGTGGTCCGCTGGGACACCGACTTCCGCGGCAAGCAGGCGCTGGCGGCCGAGAAGGAGGCCGGTGTCGCCCGCAAGCTCCGTGGTCTGCGATGTGCGGGGCGGCGTCCGCCCCGCGACGGCAACCCGGTGCTGCTCGGTGGCGAGGAGGTGGGTGTGGTCACCAGCGGGAACTTCTCGCCCATGCTCGAGACCGGCATCGCCATGGCGTTCCTGCCTCCCGATGTCGACGACGGCACCACGGTGGAGATCGACGTGCGCGGCAAGGCGGTGGCGGCCGAGGTCGTCCCGATGCCCTTCTGGAAACGCCCCTGACCCGTCCAAAAAGCACCCCCCACCCGTTCTGGTATGTCCTGGGCACCATCAGGTGGCGCGTTTGCTCACCAGAACGAGGTTGTGGGTTCAGTCGTCGTCGAGGGTGGTGGCGGCACCGACGTCGTAGATCGAGGTGAACCCCTCGGGAGGCGCCACCTCGACGATGGGTTCGTCGCGATCGTCGAACTCGACGCGGAGTGCTCGGCTCATGGTCGCGTGCATTTCGTACATGCAGGTGATGTAGGTGAGTTCGAGGATCTCCTCGTCGTCGAGGTGCGAACGGAGCGCGTCGAAGACGCCGTCGGCCACGCGTCCGCCGTCGTAGACGAGCGCGTCGGTCCAGGCGAGCACGGCCCGCTCGGCGGGGGAGAAGCAGTCGGCCGTCTGCCACGCAGGGATGGCCTCGATCTGGTCCTCGCTCAGTCCGACGGCTCGGCACGACTTGCAGTGCTGCGAGAAGACGAACTGACTGCCGCGGGTCCAGCCGGCGCGGGTCTGGCCGAGTTCGCGGAGCTTGGGGTCGAGCGCGCGATCCGGGCTCTGGTACAGGCCGAACCCGGCGACGGCGTGTTCGAACACGTCGGGGCTGTTGGCGAAAACCGTCCACCAGTCACCCGGGGTGCCGGTGGCCGTACCAGGCTCGGCGACGGGGTCGCGGTCGCCGAACAGCAGGCCGTAGAACGGCTCGACCTTCTCGTGGGCGTCGGCGCGTGGAATCTCTCGGAGACGAGGCATGGGAGAATCCTGCCCCACGCCGACCGACGTCAGGCGAGTTGTCGTGCGATGGTTCCGGCGTCGTAGTACAGGCGCTGGTTGACGAGCTCGGCGCCGTCGAACTCGAAGATCGCCGCCATCCGGGCCCGGAAGCGACGTCCGGTCGGCTCGACGCCGTGCAGGTCGCCCAGATGCGTGCCCGTCATCCAGTGTTCGGACACCACGGCCCCGTCGCTGTGGTGATGGCAGATGACCTCGAATCGCTGATCGGGGAAGGAACGTCGGCGGTCCACGAGATAGGCACGGACGGCGTCGGGACCCTCGAGGACCCGCCCCGAGGCGATCAACTCGATACGCGGGTGGGAGAAGGTGGCCAGCACACCCTCGACGTCGCCCTCGTTGTGCGCGGCGAGGTGACGCTGCAACAGCGCCTCGCGGCTGACGCGGAGCTTCTCGCTGATGGGGATGACGTCGGCCACGGCCCCGTGCTCAGTCGAGGAGGTCGGGCTGGTCGGCGACGATCTTGTCGTAGAGCGGCTGGAAGCTGAACCAGCCGGCGAAGCTGGAGCCCACCTGGCCGTGTGCCTGCTCGCACCCCTCGTCGTCGATCAGGACCGGTGTGCCCGCGGCCTCGGCCATGAGCTGGACCTCGCACGATCGCTCCATGCTGATGAACCAGAAGGCGGCCTCGTCGACCGACCCACCGACCGTGAGCAGGCCGTGGTTCCGGAGGATCGCTGCCTTGTTGTCGCCGAGGGCATGGGCGATGCGCTTGCCCTCCTCGACGTCGAGGACCACACCGGTGTAGTCGTCGAAGAGCGCGTGGTCGTTGTGGAACGCGCATGCGTCCTGGGTGATCATCGACAGTTCGCGACCCAACGTCGACCACGCCCGACCGCACTTGCTGTGCGTGTGGGCCGCAGCGACGGCGTCGGGTCGGGCCTGGTGGATCTGGGAGTGGATGGCGAACGCAGCCTGGTTGACCGGCCAGTCGCCCTCCACCACGACGCCGTTGTGGTCGACGGCGATCAGGTCCGACACCCGGACCAGATCGAAGCTGAGGCCGAACGGGTTGACCCAGAAGAGCTCCGGATGTTCGGGATCGCGGGCTGTCACGTGACCGGCGACGCCCTCGTTGAACCCGAACCGGCCGAAGAGCCGGAACGTCGCGGCGAGTCGTTGCTTTCGGTGGAGTCGCTCATCCTCGACCGAATCGAACTCGGGCAGCGTGTGCGGGACGGGATGGGGTGGCGTGACGGTCACGAACGGCCTCCTCGGCGTGGATGCATTGGTCGTCAGTGTAGAACGGGTCCATCGTCGCCGCCGGGGCTGCCAGCCCCGGTCGTGGGCTCGCGCAGCCCCGAGAACCCGTTCCACAGGAGAACGGTGATGACCTCGGTGAGCGCAGCACGAGACATCGACGGGTTCCTGACCCACCAGTCGCCTGCATGGTGCACCATCCCGACGATTCCATGGGCCATGGGCTCGGCGCCTGCGTCGTCGAGGCTGCTCGCGCGGAGCTGGTCACGGATCACGCTGGCGACCTGCTGTGCGATGACCTCGATCAGCGCGCTGATCGGTCGACCGTCGCCACGCCCGCCAGCTCGCAGTGGTTGGTGGACGAGGAAGTCATAGAGCTTGGGATCGTCTTCGAGCGAAGTCAGGTACCTGTCGACGGTCCGACGCAGCGTCTCGATGGGCTCGTCGGATTCCGGAGTCGTGCCCAGCCGCTCGATCAGGTGCGCGGCGTACCGCTCGCCGATGGCGTCCACGAGCCCGTCTCGGTCGCCGAAGTGGCGGTACAGGATCGGCTTGGTGACGCCACCCTGCTTCGCCAGCTGTTCCATCGACGCGCCAGCACCGATCGTCCGGATCGCCTCGACTGCCGCATCGAGCAGGTGTGTCCGCCGCTCGGCACGGCTCGGCGGACGTTCGCCCTGCGTCATCTGACCGGCCATCCGAGTGAATCGTACCGATCAGGCCCCAGGAGCCGGGGGAGTGCACCGGTCCGTCAGGCCGCTCGTGCTGCCTTCATCGCTGCCGCGCCGATGCGAGCGAGACGGGCATCGCCGAACGGGGTCGTGGCCGAGCGCAGGTCGTTGGTGACGAACGCGACGGCGAGTTGGGTCTCCGGATCGGCCCAGCCACCGGATCCGCCCAGCCCGAAGTGACCGAAGGCCTGTGCCGGCTGGCGCAGCGACGCGGTGAACGCCTGGTGATAGCCGAGACGCCACCGCATCTTCACGGGCACGCAGTAGTCACGCCCGAACGTCTGCTGCTCCGACATCAGGGCGAGCCGTCCAGGCGAGAGAATCCGTACGCCGTCGTGCTCGCCGTCGTTGGCCAGGGCCGCGTACAGCCGTCCGAGCGACCGTGCGGTGAAGGTGCCGTTGGCTGCACCGATCTCGGCGTCGAGGACACGCAGCGACACATCGCGGAACAGTTCCATGACCCCGGGGACCGCTGCGGTCTCGACCAGGCGCCGGAACGGTCCGTGCCGTAGGAGGAAGCCGGTGACTGCCTCCTCGATGCGGGGGTTCACTGCCCGGAAGGGCGGCATGAGCGGCGCGACGCGATGCCGGTCCTCCTCGGGGAGCCCGATGTGGAGCCCGTCCAGGTCGAGCGGCGCAGCCAACTCGTCCCGGACGAACGTGCCCAGGCTCTTGCCCGACACCCGCTTCACGACCTCGCCCACGAGCCATCCGTAGCTCATGGCGTGGTACCCGGATCCGGTGCCCGCTGGGGGATCGGACGGCTGTGCCGCCAACGCTGCGGTCATGCGGTCCCAATCGAGGAACTCGTCGGCGTGGTCGACCACACCGGCGAGCTTGTGGAGACCGGCCTGGTGAGAGACGAGCTGACGGATGGTGACGTGCTCCTTGCCGGCCTGAGCGAACTCGGGCCAGTAGGTGGCGACGGGAGCGTCGTAGTCGACCAGGCCACGATCGGCGAGGAGGTGGAGCGCGGTGGAGGTCACGCCCTTGGTCGTCGACCACGAGATCGACATCGTGTCCTCCTCCCACGGAGCGCCCGACGGGTCGCGAACACCGCCCCACGCGTCGACGACCTTCTCGCCCCGGAAGTAGACGCAGACGGCGGCTCCGAAACGCTTGGGACCTGATGTGTAGCGGCCGAGGAGCTGGGTGACGGCGCCGAACGACGGATGCACATGTCCCTTGAGCATCCGCCCACGATGCCACGATGACCTCGGGCGAGCGAGCTTCAGGTTGTCGGCAACTCGTCCGGCATCAGCGGTGACCGGGAGATCCGATATCGACCCACCAGCTCCGCGTCGCATTCCATGCACAGGTGGATCACCTCGGTCGCGACGATCGACAGCTGTGACCCGCGAGACTTCTCCACGATTGCCCTGCACGCGGCAACGAGGTCGTCGCCATCACACCGGTCGCATCGTGGCGATGGGTCGCGGGTCCATGTCCGATCGCACCGCTCGCAGGTGATCTCGATCAGATCACCGTCCGGACGACCCACGAGTGACTCGTCCTCCCCGCATTCGGGGCACTCGAGGTCGGCCATCACAGGAACGCTATCTGCCGATCCGATCATGGCGGCCGGAGGCCCTCTGACTATCGTTCGGCGTCGATGACGATGGCAGCAGAACGAACCCGCGTCGCCGAAGGGGGTGGCGATTCCGCTCGTGCGCTGCGGGCCCGCCTGGTCCTGTCGGCATTCCTCATGCTCTTCGTCGAGCTGGCGCTGATCCGTTGGCTCGGCGCGAACGTCCTCTACCTGGCGTACTTCACCAACGTCGTGCTGCTGGGGAGCTTCCTCGGAATCGGGCTGGGCTTCTTGTGGGTCGGTCGCAGCTCCGTGCAGCTGTACCGGTTCGCCCCGCTGGCGCTCGGCGCCCTGGTCGTGATCGTGCGGGTCCTCGACGTGAAGGTGGGAATCGAGGGTGGCGATCTCATCTTCTTCGGCATCGACACGTCCGGTCCACCGCGTTGGATCGTGCTGCCGGTGGTCTTCGTCGCGGTTGCCGTCGTCATGGCATGCCTCGGCGAGGGCGTTGCACGGTCCTTCCAACAGTTGGCGAATCTCGACGCCTACCAGTTCGACCTGATCGGCAGCATCATCGGCGTGGTGGCGTTTGCCCTGCTGTCGCTGGCGCAGGTCGATCCATGGGTCTGGGGACTCGCCACCGCCGTCGGTCTCGTCGTCGCGATCGCGCCGCGCACACCGGGATCGTGGGTGCTCGTGGTGCTCCCGCTCACGGCCTTCCTCGGGGTCCTCATCGCCGAGTCAGCGGAGTCCGACACGGTCTGGAGCCCGTACTACAAGGTCGGAATCCAGCCGATCGGCGACACCGGCGGTGTCGTGGCGACGGTGAACGAGATCCCGACCTGGCTCCAGGAGGCGAACCCGTCCGGCAACCCGCTGTACTCCACCACCCACAACCGAACGGCAGCCGACTCGCCCGGCGACGTCCTGATCATCGGCGCAGGATCCGGCAACGACGTCGCGGTCGCGCTCGAACGAGGCGCGACGCACGTCGATGCAGTCGAGATCGATCCCCACCTCCTCGAGCTCGGTGAAGGCCATCCCCTCCGCCCCTACGACGACGACCGCGTCGACTCACACCTCGACGACGGGCGCGCCTTCCTCGAGGGCACAGAGAAGAAGTGGGACATGATCCTGCTCGCCCTGCCGGACTCCCTGACACTGCTCCAGGGACAGTCGTCGGTTCGGCTCGAGAGCTACCTCTTCACCGAGGAGGCGGTCGAGTCGTACCGCGATCACCTCGAGGACGACGGCGTGTTCGCCATGTACAACTTCTACCGCGAGCAGTGGCTGGTCGATCGATACGCAGCGACACTCGAATCCACGTTCACGCAGCCTCCCTGCGTCGATCTCCTGAACGCGACGAGTGCCGTCCTCGTCGTCAGCGGCGACCCCACGAGCATGGCCTGCCCGCCCGAGAACGTCTTCACCGGGTTCGCGTCTGCGCCGACGCCGGCGACCGACGACCATCCGTTCCCCTATCTCCGGACGCCGTCGATTCCTGGCTTCTATCTGCTGGCCATGGGCTTCATGCTGGTCCTGTCGCTGGGTGGCGTGCGGGTGTTCGGGGGACCGATCCGGCCCATGCTCCCGTTCGCTGATCTCTTCTGTATGGGTGTCGCGTTCCTCCTCCTCGAGACGAAGAACGTCGTCCAGTTCGCCCTGCTCTTCGGAACCACCTGGTTCGTGAACGCGTTCGTGTTCTTTGGCGTCCTGTTGTCGGTCCTGTTGGCCGTGATCGTCAGCAAGCGGGTCGTGATCCGCTCGACCACGACCCTCTATGGGATTCTCCTGGCTGGCATCGCGCTCAACTGGCTGGTGCCTGCGCAGGCACTGCTCGAACTCGATCCCGGGCTCCGGTTGCTGGCGGCGGTGAGTCTCGCCTTCTTCCCGATCTTCGTTGCCAACCTGGTCTTCGCCGAGCGTTTCCGTGACACCGAACGGTCGACCGCCGCGTTCGGCGCGAACCTGCTGGGCGCCATGGTCGGCGGCATGCTCGAGTATGCGTCGCTGCTCACCGGGTATCGGAGCCTGCTGCTCATCGTCGCCCTGTTCTACGGCGCCGCGTTCCTCCTTCGCCCGAGAGGCGTCTCGGCGGCGCCGGCCTGAATCGCGACTACTGCTCGATCGGATCGGCACCACGATGGCGTGACCGCTTGGCCTCGTACATCGCGGTGTCGGCTCGGCGGAGCACGGCTTCGGCGTCGTCGCCCGGTTCGGGCCGCACCGCTCCCATCGAGACGTGCGCCTGGTAGGTGTCGTCGCCGACCTCGATCGGTTCGGCGAGCGCATCATGGAGCCGGTTGATGACCTCGGCCTCGTGGCCGGCGACGACGTCGAGACAGACGACGACGAACTCGTCGCCGCCCCATCGTCCGACGACGTCACCGGGCCGGACGGCGTCGCGTAGACGGTGCCCGATGGCCGTGAGCACGAGGTCTCCTGCCTCGTGCCCCCAGTCGTCGTTCACTCGCTTGAAGTCGTCGAGGTCGCCGAAGAGCACCAGCGCCGGCCGTGCTCCGACCACCGCTGCCTCGAGGGTGCGGCTCAGACCTCGTCGGTTGGCGAGCCCCGTCAACGGGTCACGCTCGGCCGAGGCCTGGAGCTCGAAGGTCTGGATCACGGCGCTCGTCACGTCGTCGACCGTCCCGATGACATCGACATCGCCCTCGACGTGCGCATGATCAGCCACACCCTGGAGTCGGAACTCCAGATGTCGTTCACCCTCGTCGATTCGAACCCGGCAGGTCGTGGTGCCACCCGTCTCACGCGCGTTTCCCAGGGCGCGGCGAAAGCGCGCACCGTCCCCCTTCTCGAGCAGGGCGAGGACCTCGTCGAGGGTCTCTGCGTCCTCGAGGAGCGTGCCCCACCGGGTGTTGGCGAACACGACGTTCCCTGCGGCATCGGCGCGGAACACTGCGACCGGCACCACCTCGGTGAGGAATCGCAGCTCCTGTTCGCTCGATGCGAGTGCGGCCTCTTTGGCTCGTCCGGCGCTGATGTCGTGCGACATCGACAGGATGGTGCCGGTGGTCGCCAGACGGTTCATCACGGTCGACTGGATCCACAGAGTCGACCCGTCGGGACGCACGATGCGGTGTTGGATGTTCCGCGCCCGTTCGGGGGAGCGCAGGATCTCGAGCCACATCGCCACAGCAGCGTCGAGATCGTGCGGATGCAGGAGATCGAGCATCGTCTCGCCGCAGAGGTCCTCGGCGCTCGTTCCGAACACGTGTTCAACGTCGCCATCGGTGCGCAGGATCGTCCCGATCTCGTCGAGATGCTGGATGATCGACTGCGGCGCCTCGAACCGGGCATCGTCGTCGGGTTTCGGTCGCGGCGGCGCTTCGATCTCACCAAGGCGTCGCGAGGACGTCACAACACAGCCGAACTCGTCCTGGTGCAACAGATTGACCGAGGTGACCTCGACCTCGAACCAGCCGCCGTCGAGTTCGCGTCGCAGCCGCACCGTCTGTGGTTCTCCCGGCGTGGCGAGCGCGTGCCACCAGCTGTCGACTGCGGCGCCGAAGTCTGAGGGGTGGTCCTTGGTCAGGTGCGTCTTCCACTCGCGGGCAGTGGGCTCGGCCACCTCGGTGAGCGGACGCGGGAGCGGCACCAGTCGAGCCCGGTGGTCACGTCCGACGACCACTGAGCCGTCCACGAGCGCGACCAACTGCTCCATGGTCCACTCGCGCCTCGGCATCGCCTGTTCCTCCCACACCCTGGGTGTCCCGCTGGTTTCGTCACAGTGACGGAACCCGCGGCGGTTGACCTCGTACCCGTCCCGGGAGTGGCGACCGATTCCGCCCGATCGCCACTACCCGAGAAAGGCCCACCGTTGACGTGGTGATCATCGGCACGTCAACGCCCGAAGTGAAGAAATTCGCTCGGTCAGCACACGTTGCGGCAGGGACCTCGCCGAAACATCCGGTCGCGGCGATCCGCCGGTGCTGCCGGGTCGTCGAGACCGCCGAGAATGCACGTTCTGTAAAGTCAGAGATCTCGACGTCGTGAGCGTCGGCCCCCGACGCCTGGAGCGTCGAGAACGGGGTGTCCCCCGGCTCAGTTGCGGAGCGACGTCAGCAGACGAAGGACGTACCAGAACAGCAGCATCACCGACGCGAAGAGCTGCACCGCTGCGCCGACGTAGGCCTCGGACGGGTAGCGGGCCATGATCGCCTGGGTCTGGTAGAGGATCGATCCACCGGCGAGGGCAATCATCGCCACGCTGAACCAGATACCGAGGCTGAGCCCGAAGATCACCGCACCGAAGATGAGCCCGAGTGCTGCGAAGCCGCCCCACATGAGCATCGGACGCAGGAACGACAGGTCCTTGCGGGTGGTGAACGCGATGATCGTGAGGCCGGCGAACATGAAGGCGGTGATGGCCGCCGCAGCGACCACGGTCGTGCCGCCGTTGTCGGTCTCGTTGAACACCAGGTAGAGGAACGGGGCGAAGATGAGCGCCTCGCCCCCGGCCAGGCCGAACAGGCCGGCGTACTGGAGCCCGACGTTCTGGACGTTGTGCGCCGCCGACGTGGCCATCCACTGGACCACCATGAACGCACCGAGGATCAGCAGCCAGGTGGCGCCGCCGCTGGTGAAGAGCAGGTCGTAGAGCCCCTCGGCTGCGCCCGTGGTGAACAGGACGGCTTCGAAGCCGATGAAGGCGGTGATGGCCAGGAGCAGGTGCTGGTAGACGCGTACGACGAACTCGCCGCGGACCTCGGCATCGCGCGCCGCGACCGGCTGGACGGGAGAGAAGGATTCCATGGACACCATTCTGCCGTGATCGGCGCCCGTTGTGGCGCCGCACCTCGCAGATGTCAGCCGCGATCGTCCCACTCCCCCGCCAGCGGGCGCGCAGCGTCCAGCAGCCAGTCCACGGCTTCCCGGTAGTCGGCCTTCGTCGGCGTTCCGACCAGATCTCGATCAACGTCCTCGACCGCCGCCTCGAGGACGTACAGGCGGTCCCGGAGTCCGTCGAGTGCCGCACGGGTCATGATGAGCTCGTCGTCGGCGAGCCCGACCTCGGCCGCCCGCTGGCGCGACTCGTAGTCTCGCTGGCGACACGAACGTCGGCAGAACTCCTTGGGACGTCCTGGTCCGGGCTCGATGGTGAATGGGCGGGCGCACCATCGGCACCGCTTCTCTGTCGACTCGGCCACCGGCCCATTCTGCCGTTGCGGGAGCAGCGGCGAGGACCCCGGCCGGCACGCGATCCGATCGGATTCTGTGCACGGACCGGTGGACAACGTGTCGACAACGAGGGGGATCTGGGGACATGGGAAGAAATCCGGTGGATAACCCCTGCGTTTGAGAGATAGCTGTTGACCAGGGTTTTCACCCGGTCCATAGTGACTCCACGCCAGCCGGAGCGGCGACACGAACCACCGGATGAACACCCGAGGCGGCAACGCCGGAGGAGTTCGGAAGGCTCGGTGACGGTCGCAGCAAGGGTGGGCGAGGAATGAGATGCCACGGCCACGACCGCAAGGTCAGTGCTGTGGCTCGGGTGCACGGTCTCGACCGTGTGTCCGGTGCCAACCACGTTCGGTGAGAACCCCCGGTTTGATCCGAGCGTGGCGCCTGGAGGCTCAGGGGCAACCCGAGGCCGACGGACGAAAAACGGACTCGCCCGCCAGCATGGGAGTCAAACCCCACGCCAACGGGCGAGTTAAGAATCATCGAGTCCGTACGGTACTCCCGCACGATTCGATGGTGGTGGATCTCAGACCGACCGACGCCCCGCAGGGCGACGGGGCTCCGGCCCAGTCGCTCGGCGGGGCGCCACCCTTTTTGGCGGCGCTACGGTGCCGGCATGCACGGGGGAACCGCAGGCGACCAGATCACCGTCGAGACCACGAGTGGCCCGGTCCGTGGCGACCACAAGCGGGGTGCGTTCCGGGTCAAGGGGATCCCGTTCGCCGCGCCCCCGGTCGGCGACCTGCGGTTCTGTCCGCCCCAGGTCCCCGAGCCATGGACCAGGGTCCACGACGGCACGGGCCGCTTCCCGGTCGCACCCCAGCCGCTGGCAGGCATGGAGGCCGCGGCCGGTGGCGCTGGCGGGTCGCCACAGTCGGAGGCGGGTTGCCTCACGCTGAACGTCTGGACCCCCGCAGCAGACGAGACCGAGCGTCCCGTCCTGCTCTGGATCCACGGTGGCGGCTTCCTCACCGGCGCCGGCACGATCCCCTGGTACGACGGCGGCGCCCTCGCCCGCCGCGATGCGGTGGTGGTGAGCATCAACTATCGCCTGGGAGTGCTGGGATTCCTCGAGCTCGGGGGTCTCGACGGCGACCTGTCCGACTCGGGCAACGTCGGCATCCTCGACCAGATCGCCGCGCTGCGATGGGTGCAGGACAACATCGAGGCGTTCGGCGGCGACGCTGACAACGTGACGATCTTCGGCGAGTCGGCCGGAGGCATGAGCGTGGGCACCCTCGTCGGGACACCGGCGGCCGCGGGCTTGTTCCACAAGGCCATCGCGCAGTCGGGCGCAGCAGCCAACATCGCCACGCGACCGCAGGCCGAAGCGGCGGCCGAACAACTCCTCGGCGTCTTGGACATCGACGACGTCGAGTCGCTACGGCGGGTTCCCGCCGAGGATCTGATCGTGGCCCAGGGCAAGGTGCGCGGCGCCTTCGGGGCTGGTGGCGGTCTACCGTTCCAACCCGTCGTCGGCGGACCGACGCTCCCCCGCCACCCACTCGAGGCCGTGGCCTCGGGGTCCGCCTCGGGGATCCCCCTGCTCACCGGCACCAACCGCCACGAGATGCGCCTGTTCACCGCTCTCGACCCCGACATGGTCCCCGCCGACCGAGAGGCGATGTCCGCGCTCGCGACCAAGCGTTTCGGCGGGCGAGCAGAGGAACTCCTCGCCGTCTACGAAGCCGAGGGAGCCGACACCCCGGCCCGCTTGTTCGAGGCGATGTCGACCGACGTCGTCTTCCGTCTCCCGGCCATCGATCTGCTCGACGCGCAGCGACCGCACGCCGCCACCTTCGCCTACGAGTTCCACTACGAGTCGACAGCCTTCGGGGGCACGCTCGGCGCGGCCCATGCGGTGGAGATCCCCTTCGCCTTCGACAACCTCGATGCCGGTGGCGCGGCCTTTTTCACGGGTGCGCCCACCGACGGCATGCGCACGCTCGCCACGGCGATGGCCGACGCCTGGGTCGCCTTCGCCCGCACGGGCACACCGTCGAGCGAGGGCCTTCCGGTCTGGCCCGAATACGACGACGGCGAGCGGTCGACGATGATCCTCGACCTCGAGCCGACCGTCGCGGCCGATCCGGCCGGTCCGGTCCGGTCGTTGCGCTCCGACTCGGTCTGATCGGGCAGGATCGGCATCGGTTCGAAGCTGCGCGATACGTGTGCTGGCCGAGCGGTCAGCGACTGACGATCACGGCGAAGGTCGAGTCCACACGATCGGCCCAGCGCTGCTTGTAGGGCATGTCCATTCCCATGTCGTACAGCGTCACCGCCTCGTCGGCGAGCCGCCGGATCTGCGCCATCTGGAGAAGATGTCCGACACCGGCGTCGGCGTCGTCGCGTCGATAGGAGAGTTGGAGTCCCCGGTAGGTGCCGCCGCGGACGCCCCCCAGGACGAAGCCGATGTCGACGCCAGCACGTCGAGCGACGAGGACGCGCAGGTGGTCACGAGCCGCGAGCCGGACGCACATCTGGCGGTAGAAGTCGGCGAGGTCCTCGCTCGCGAGGCCCGTCGCCTCCTGACCCTTCCAACCGGTGTGTTCGATCGAGACGAGTCGGTCGAAGACCTCGTCCGGTGGGCCGGCTGACACGTCGACGACGTCGATGGCGGACTCGGCGGCGTCCCGCTCGAGCCGGTTGATCCGTTGCCGGAAGCGGCCCGACCGTCGGGCGAACCAGGCCTCCACGCCCGCCGACAGGTCCGCCCGCAACCGGTGCTCCTCCGGCCCCCGGTACAACGTCCACCGGCCCTCGGCGACACGTGCGAGGCACTCGGTGAGGGGCGAGTCGTCGCGCTGGCCGGCCACGACTGCGACCTTCCAGTCGGCGTCGAGGTCGAGCCGGTGGGCCAGCATCTCGGCCGCCCGCATCGGCGGACCGACGAACGGTGTCGCGAAGCCCCAGATCGGGTCGAGGCCGACGAGGATCCTTCCCTCCTCCGTCGAGCGGGCTCGCATCCCACAGCACGCCACACCGTCGGTCACCACGACGGGTGCCTCGGCATCGGGGAAGGACGCTGCAGCGGCGAACGACCAGGCGGTCGAGGCGCAGAACGCGTCGACGTCGGGCGTTCGGTCGACGGCCGCATCCCAGAGGGCTGCGGCGGTCTCCAGATGTTCCGCATCGACGCGCCAGACCGTCACCGACGATCGACGCTACCGCTGGTGCCGTGCGTCACCGGCCGCCGAGGAGCGGACCGGGCTAGGGTTCCTGTCGCTGTCGATCCCCGTCGGGAGAGTCCCAGCCCCGCCGCCAGCGGGGACGGGCGCCGAAGGAGCAACCGCCCCGGAACCTCTCAGGCCACCGGACCGTCGGGACGAGGCACCTCTGGAGAGCAGGGATCGTCTCGGCGATTCCTCACCGAAGGAGCAAGCGACTGCTCTCGGGCATTCGTGAATCTCTCAGGTCGTGGAACAGAAGGGGCGTCCGTCCTTCACGACCCCCGGAGCCGCTCGTGCCCTTCGCCGCCACTTCGTTCGCCGACAGACACATCGGACCTCGTCCTGCCGACCTCGCGCGAATGCTCGACGTCGTGGCCGTCGCATCGCTCGACGACCTGATCGACCAGGCCGTTCCGTCGTCGATCCGCCAGGACGGGCCGCTCGATCTCCCGCCAGCGCTCGACGAGACCGAGATGCTCGCCGAGCTCCGTGAGATCGCCTCGACGAACGTCGTCCGGACACCGATGATCGGCCTCGGTTATTCGGGGACGCACACGCCGCCAGTGATCCGCCGGAACGTGCTCGAGAGTCCCGCCTGGTACACCGCCTACACGCCGTATCAGCCGGAGATCTCGCAGGGCCGGCTCGAGGCGCTCCTGAACTTCCAGACAGTGGTCACCGACCTCACCGGGACCGAGCTGGCCAATTCGTCGCTGCTCGACGAGGGCACCGCAGCCGCCGAGGCGATGGCCATGAGTCGCCGCCTGGTCAAGGGCGACCGCAACCGCTTCCTGATCCAGGCCGACACCTTCCCCCAGACCATTGCCCTGGTCGAGACGCGGGCCGAGGCGATCGGCGTGATCGTCGACGTCGTCGACGATGTGGCCACCACTCCCCTGTCCGACGTCTGCGGGGTCCTCGTGCAGTACCCGGCCTGCTCCGGTGCGGTCGTGTCGCCGAAGGCGACGATCGAGGCCGCACACCAGGGTGGTGCGATCGCCGTGGTCGCGACCGATCTGCTGGCGTGCACGATCCTGACCCCACCAGGAGAGCTGGGCGCCGACATCGTGGTCGGCTCGTCACAGCGGTTCGGTGTGCCGTTGGCGTTCGGTGGGCCACACGCCGGCTTCATGGGTTGCCGAGAGGAGTACAAGCGAACGCTGCCCGGTCGACTGGTCGGCGTATCGGTCGACGCCGCGGGACGCCGCGCCACGCGTCTCGCGCTCCAGACCCGTGAACAACACATCCGACGCGAGAAAGCGACGTCGAACATCTGCACGGCGCAGGTGCTTCTCGCCGTCATCGCGTCGATGTACGCCGTGTACCACGGCCCCGAAGGACTCCGGCACATCGCCGAGCGTACGAACCGTCTCGCAACGTCGTTCGGCCGGGCGTGCAGAACCGCCGGCCTCGTGGTCGGCGCGGATGCGTGTTTCGACACCGTCACCGTCTCGGTGCCGGGCCGCGCCCCCGACGTCGTCGCCGAGGCGGCAGCTCGTGACATCGACCTCCGCCTCATCGATGCCGACACGCTCTCGGTCGCGTTCGACGAGACGTCGACGTCGCACACGCTCGCACTCGTGGCCGAGGCATTCGACATCGCCACCGTCGACGTCAGCGCCGAGTCCTCGATTCCGCAGGACCTCGCACGATCCAGCGACTACCTCACGCATCCGACCTTCCATTCGTACCGTTCCGAGACCGACCTGATGCGCTACCTGCGCCGGCTCTCGGACCGGGACATCGCACTCGACCGGGCGATGATCCCGCTCGGCTCCTGCACGATGAAGCTGAACGCGGCGGCGGAGATGGAGCCGGTGACCTGGCCCGAGTTCGGGGGCATCCACCCGTTCGCTCCCGCCGACTCGACCCGCGGCTATCGCCGCGTGATCGACGAGTTGGAGGCCTGGCTCGTCGAGGTCACCGGGTACGACGCCATCTCGTTCCAGCCCAACGCCGGCTCGCAGGGTGAGTTCGCCGGCTTGCTGGCCATCCGCGGCTACCACCGAGGCAACGGCGACCACCGACGCACGGTCTGTCTCATCCCGTCGTCCGCGCACGGGACGAATGCCGCATCGGCGGTCATGGCCGGTATGCGGGTCGTGGTGGTCGCTTGCGACGACGACGGCAACGTCGACCTCGACCACCTCAAGCAGAAGGTCACCGACCACGCCGACGACCTCGCTGCACTCATGGTCACCTACCCCTCGACCCACGGTGTGTACGAGACCACGATCGGCGACATCTGCGAGATGGTGCACGGCGCCGGTGGGCAGGTCTACCTCGACGGCGCCAACCTCAACGCGCTGGTCGGTGTGGCGAAGCCCGGCGTGTTCGGTGCCGACGTCAGCCATCTCAACCTGCACAAGACGTTCTGCATCCCCCACGGCGGTGGTGGTCCCGGTGTCGGTCCGGTCGCAGTGCGGGCACACCTCGCCGCCCACCTGCCGAACCATCCACTCGACGACGAGTGCGGCCCGGCGACCGGGCCCGGCCCCATCTCGTCGGCGCCGTACGGCTCGGCGGGGATCCTGCCGATCTCGTGGGCCTACGTCCGCATGATGGGCGGCGACGGACTCACCGAGGCCACCCGGATCGCAATCCTCAACGCCAACTACATCGCGGTACGGCTCGCCGACCACTACCCGGTCCTCTACACCGGCGCCCACGATCG
>JBBKVY010000134.1:0-11942 GCA_037968675.1 Acidimicrobiales bacterium
GAGTGGGCGAGGGGGGACTTGAACCCCCACGTCCCGAAGGACACAGGCACCTGAAGCCTGCGCGTCTGCCAATTCCGCCACTCGCCCGAGTGGAATCGCCCACGCTAGCGCGCGGCCCGGAGGTCCTCACAGGCCGAACCGCGTGCAGTACGTACCGCCGACGGCTCCCTCGCTAGCCTGCGCTCCGATGGGACTGCGGAACTTCGAGAAGCGGCTGGAGCAGATGGTCGAGGGGGCGTTCGCCCGCGTCTTCCGCTCTGGGCTGCGTCCGGTCGAGATCGGTCGTCGGCTCACGCGCGAGATGGACGACAGCCGCTCCATCGGGGTGCGGGGCAACACCGTGGTGGCCAACGACTTCACCGTCAACCTGTCGCAACAGGATGCCGACGAGTTCGCCGAGGTCGGCGACTCGATGCGACGCAACCTGTCCGAGCTCGCCCGCGAGCACGCCCGCGACGAGGGCTACGACTTCATGGGCCCCATCGGCATCGCGTTCGAGGTCGACGCCCGGATGCGCGTCGGGGCGTTCTCGGTCGTGGCCCGGCTGCGCGAGGGCGACGGCGGCGCCGGCGCCGGCTCGCTCGTGCTCCCCAACGGCGACCGATTCGTCTTGGGCGAGACCATCATCACCATCGGCCGGATCCCCGAGAGCGTCATCACCCTCGAGGACCCCAACGTCAGTCGCAACCACGCCGAGATCCGGCCGTCGGGTGGCGCATTCGTCCTCGCCGACCTTGGTTCGACGAACGGGACCAAGATCAACGGCGTGAAGGTCAGCGAACGGGTGCTCCAGGACGGCGACGAGATGACGTTCGGGGCGACGACGTTCCGGTTCGAAGCGAGCTGACCGGCGGTCTCGGGCGTCACTTCGCCCGCGACACGTAGGTCCTAGAGTCCGGGCCGGTGCCCGAGCCCCTCCTCAACGTCCTCAAGATCTGCCTGCTGATCCTGTTGTACCTGTTCTTCTTCCGCGTCCTGCGGGCCGTCTGGGCCGAGGTCAACCTGGCCAAGTCGACGGCTGCACCACCAACCGGGACCAAGCGAACAGCCCGCCGCACTCGCGCCCGAGATCGCACACCACCGAAGCTCAAGGTCATCGAACCGGCGTCGATGGCCGGACAGGTGTTCGCACTCGGCGACGAGCTCACGGTGGGACGAGCGGCGGGGTGCCAGATCACCCTCGACGACACGTACGCGTCCCAGCTCCATGCGCGCATCTTCACGCGCGACGACCAGCTCTACGTCGAGGACCTCGGCTCGACCAACGGCACGTACCTCAACCGGAGGAAGGTCTCGGCGCCAATGGTCGTGAGCCGGGGCGACCAGATCCAGATCGGGTCGACGGTGATGGAGGTCGCATGAGCAAGGTCCTCCTCCGCGCCGGTGGCGCCAGCGACGTGGGCCTGATCCGGACCATCAACCAGGACTCGATGCTGCTCGGGCCCCGCATGTTCGTCGTCGCCGACGGCATGGGTGGCCACCAGGGTGGCGAGGTCGCGTCGGCCATGGCGGTCGAGACGTTCCAGCACGGCGAGCACCTCGCGACCGTGACGGTGAACGAACTGGTGAGCAGGGTGCAGGAGGCCAATGACACCGTCTTCAGCCGCAGTGGTTCCGACCCGGGGCTGTCGGGCATGGGGACCACGCTCGTCGCGATCGCCGCCGTCACCGAGGAGGGTGAGGAGCGCCTGGCGATCGTCAACGTCGGCGACTCACGCGCCTATCGGCTCACGAGCGGCGTTCTGGAACAGATCAGCGACGACCACAGCCTCGTGGGCGAGATGGTGCGCGACGGTCGCCTCAGTCTCGAACAGGCACGCGAGCATCCGCAGAAGAACATCGTCACCCGCGCCGTCGGCATCGACGAACAGGTCGATGTCGACGAGTTCCAACTGCTCCCCCACGCCGGTGACCGCTACCTGCTCTGCTCCGACGGTCTGACCGACGAGGTCTCCGACGACGAGATCGCGTCCGTCCTGCGGTCTGTCGACGACCCGAACGACGCGGCGCAACGTCTGGTCGAGCAGGCCAACGAGAACGGCGGGCGCGACAACATCACCGCACTGATCATCGACGTGGTCGATGACGGGGGCCTCGCCAGTGCGGCCTCGGCAGAGGTACCCGACGCCGACGGGTTCACCCACCACCCGGAGACCGACACCCAGACCCTCCTCGCCGTCCCCGACGACCAGGCCCACGTCGGCGCGGCCGGTGAGGTTGCCGGTGCTGATGCCCTCGACGGCGAAACCCGGCGACCACGCGCCATCACCGTCCGGTCGATCTCGTTCGTGCTCATCGTGCTCGCCCTGATCGGCGGCGGGCTCTGGCTCGCGAACGACTACGCGACGAACACCTACTACGTCGACGTCGCCGATGGGGAGCTGACGATCTTCAAGGGGCGTCCGGGTGGCGTGTTGTGGATCGAGTCGTCGGCGGCCGAGACCACCGGCGTCGCCATCGAGGACGTTCCCGCCGAGTTCGTCGACGACATCGACGGGCGCCGGACCTTCGCGACCATCGAGAGCGCGCGCCGCTTCGTGGCCAACGTCGAAGGGCGCATCGCCGATCTCGAACCCCCGACGACGACCACCACCACCACCACCACGACGACGACGACCACCACGACCTCGACGCCGCCGGTAGCCGTGGGTTGACCGTGCACCTGCTCCGGCGACGAACCGAGTTGGGCTTGATCCTGGTCGTGGTCCTCATCACCGCCGGCGCCTACGCCCTGGCCGGACTCGGCAAGAACTCCGAGATGCCCGCCAACATCGGACCGTTCCTCGGCGTCATCCTCGGGCTCCTGGTCGCCGCCCACATCGCCGTGCGAAAGCTCGCACCCAACGCCGACGGCATCCTGCTCCCGCTCGCCGCGCTGCTCAACGGTGTCGGCTACGTGTTCATCGTGCGGCTGGACGAGGCACAGGACGAGGGCGGTCAGCTCGCCGGTCTCCAGTCGCTGTGGACCGCAGTCGGCATCGGCGCGTTCATCCTGACGCTGATCGTCGTACGACGCACCCGCGACCTCGAGCGGTACCGCTACACGTTCGCGGTGATCGGCATCCTCCTGCTCGTCCTCCCGCTGGTACCGGTCATCGGTCGCACCATCAACGGTTCTCGCATCTGGATCTCCGTCGGCCCCGTCAACTTCCAGCCGGGCGAGGCCGCGAAGATCGTCCTCGCCATCTTCTTCGCCGGCTACCTGGTCGAGAAGCGCGAACTGCTGGCCCTGTCGACCTTCCGGCTCGGGCCGTTCCACCTTCCCGACCCCAAGTACCTCGGTCCCGTCGTCCTCGCCTGGGGCGCATCGCTGGTGGTGATGACCTTGGAGAAGGACCTCGGTTCGTCGCTGCTGTTCTTCGTCTTGTTCGTCGTGATGCTGTGGGTCGCGACAGGACGCACGACCTATGTGACCGTCGGGACATCGTTGTTCGCCATGGGTGCGCTGTTCGCGTACACGCAGTTCTCCCACGTACAGGACCGTGTCGAGATCTGGCTCGATCCCTGGCCGGTGTCGAAGGACGAGGGCTTCCAGGTGGTCGAGGCGTCGTTCGCGTTGGCCGACGGCGGAATCGCCGGCACCGGCATCGGTCTGGGGACGCCGACACGGATCCCCGAGGTGGAGACCGACTTCATCTTCGCGGCGATCGGCGAGGAGCTCGGGCTGCTGGGCGGCACGGCGATCCTCTGCGCCTACATCCTCATGGTCGGTGCCGGACTCCGGATCGCTCTCCGGGCCGACTCGGCGTTCGACACGCTCCTGGCCACCGGTCTCACGACCCTCCTCGGCATCCAGGCGTTCATCATCATCGGTGGCGTCACCCGAGTGCTCCCGCTCACCGGCGTCACCCTCCCCTTCGTCAGCTACGGCGGTTCGAGCCTGGTGCTCAACTACGTCCTGCTCGCACTCGTGCTGCGGATCTCCGACAACAGCGTCAAGCCGGCGACCACCACCGGCGGCGGGGCCGAGGTCACGGCGGCATGAATCGCCAGATCGCCAAGCTCGGTGCGGTGCTCCTCGTCTGCTACCTCGTCCTGTTCGCACAGCTGAACCGCACCACCGTGTTCGGCGCCCAGCGTCTCAAGGACAATCCGGAGAACAACCGGGAGATCTTGCGCGACTACGACGGGCCGCGGGGCAGCATCGCCACCGCCGACGGCGTGGTCGTCGCCCGCTCGGCCGAGACCGACGGAGATGCGCAGTTCGAGCGGGCGCGTGCGTACCCCGAGGCCGATCTCTTCGCCCACGTCGTGGGCCACTACTCCCTCAACCTCGGATCGACCGGCGTGGAGGACACCTACAACGCCGAACTCGTGGGCCGGACGCTCGATCTCAGCTTCCGCGACATCAACGACCTGTTCGTCGACCGCGATGGCGTCGGCGACCTCACGTTGACGTTGCGCGCCGACGCGCAGCGGATCGCGCGCGACACGCTCGGCGACCGTCGCGGATCGGTGGTGGCAATCGACCCGCGATCGGGCGAGATCCTGACCATGTGGTCATTCCCGTCCTACGACCCGAACCTCATCGCCGACCAGGACTTCGCCACCGCCAACGACGTCTTCACCTTCCTGAACGCCGCGCCCGACAAGCCGCTGCTCGCGAAGGCCTACCGCGAGCGCTACTTCCCGGGGTCGACGTTCAAGGTGGTGACCGCCACCGCCGGCCTCGAGTCGGGCGACGTCACGCGCGAGCAGCCCGTCTACCCGGTGGCCAGCGAGTACGTCCCGCCCCAGACGACGCGGCCACTCCGCAACTTCGGTGGATCGTCGTGTGGGGGCGACCTGTTCGAGGTCCTGCGGGTCTCGTGCAACACGGCGTTCGCGCAGATGTCCGTCGACCTCGGTCCCGAGGCGATGATCGGCACGTCAGAGGACTTCGGCTTCAACGCCGAGCCACCCATCGATCTCCCCGGCCCGGCGGCCAGCAACTTCCCCACCGACTTCGACCAGAACCTCCCCGCCCTCGCCCAGGCGGGCATCGGCCAGAACGACGTCGCCGCCACCCCGCTGCAGATGGCGCTGGTGGCGGGCGCGGTCGCCAACGAGGGCATAGTCATGACCCCCCGGGTGCTCGACACTGTCCGCGACGACGAAGGCACCGTGGTCGAGGATCCGGCGCCGAACGACTGGAGGCGGGCGATGGGTGCCGACAACGCCGCCATCATGCGCGAGGCGATGATCAACGTCGCCGAGAACGGCACGGCCCGCAATCTGCTGATCCCCGGCTTCGAGGTCGGCGGGAAGACCGGCACTGCCCAGCTGGGAACCGACCCGCCCCGGTCGCATGCATGGATCATCGGTTTCGGCGGCCGGCCGGGCGAGGCCCCCAGCGTCGCCGTCGCCGTCCTCGTCGAGGGCCAGGAGGGCGCGTCGGAACAGACCGGTGGCCGGGTCGCCGCGCCGATCGCACGGGCGGTCATGGAGGCGATCCTGGCCGCCCAGGGAGCAGGCTGATGGTCCCCACTGTCGTAAGGTCCCCTCGCGATGTCTGACCGTGACCAGGAAGGTTCCACCGGGGGACCCGTCGTCTACGGCGGCCGGTACGAGCTGCACAGCCGACTCGCCCGCGGGGGCATGGCCGACGTCTACCTCGCGCGTGACCAACTGCTGGACCGGCCGGTCGCGGTCAAGGTCCTGTTCGCGCAGTACGCGTCCGACCCGGCCTTCGTCGAGCGGTTCCGTCGCGAGGCGCAGGCCGCCGCCAACCTCAATCACCCCAATGTCGTGAGCGTCTACGACTGGGGCGAGGAGAGCGGTACCTACTACATCGTCATGGAGTACGTCGACGGCCGCAGCCTCGCCGACGTCCTTCGCCAGGAGGGCACACTGTTGCCCACGCGCGCCGCCGACATCGGTATCGACATGGCTGCCGCCCTCGGGTTCGCCCACCGCAACGGTGTGGTCCACCGAGACGTCAAACCGGGCAACGTGATGTTGGCCTCCGACGGCCAGATCAAGGTGACCGACTTCGGCATCGCCCGCGCCATCTCGGCGGGGTCGGACGAGAACCTCACCCAGACCGGGTTGGTGATGGGCACGGCGACGTACTTCTCGCCCGAGCAGGCGCAGGGGAAGCCGGTCGATCCGCGGTCTGACGTCTACAGCCTGGGCATCGTGTTGTACGAGAGCGTCTGCGGTCGTCCGCCGTTCCGCGGTGACGACGCGCTGGCGGTCGCCTACCAACACGTGCAGGAGCCGCCCACTCCCCCACGGCAGATCAACGCCGACATCGAGCCGACGCTCGAGGCGATCATCCTCAAGTGCCTGGCCAAGAATCCGTCGGCCCGGTACCCCTCGGCCGAGGATCTCCGCGCCGACCTCCGTCGCTATCGCGAGGGAAACGAGATCGCCGCCGGTGCCGCCGTGGTCGCCGGAGCGGCCGCCGTCGCCGCCACCCAGACCGTGCCGATCACGACGATGCAGGACACGTCGTTCGAGGAGCCCTACGACCCCCAGTACGGCTACGAGGAGTACGTCGAACCGCCGCGCCGAAACGGCGCGTTCATCGCGATCATGATCCTGCTGCTCCTCGTGCTCGGTGGAGTGCTCTACTTCCTCGCCCAGGCCCTCGGCGTGATCGACGGTGACGAGAGTTCGAACGCCGACCTGGTCACCGTTCCCAACGTGGTCGGTCGACAGCTCGAAGGTCCCGAAGGCGCCAAGATCACCCTCGAGGGACTGGGATTCGTCGTCGACACCAAGTTCGAGGACAACCCCGACTTCGAGGACGGCGAGGTCTTCGAACAGTCGCCCGAGGGCAACGCCGATCTCGAGGAAGGCGGCACGGTCGAACTCACCGTCTCGAGCGGCGAACCGGTGGTCGAAGTGCCGGACGTGTTCGACTTCACCGAACAGGACGCCCGGTCGGTGCTCAACGACGAGGGCTTCAGCAACATCCGTACCGAAGTCATCTTCAGTGGCGACGTCGAGCCGGGCAAGGTCGTCGAGCAGGACCCCGCCGCGGGCGAGGACGCGCCGTTGTCGGCCGAGATCACCCTGCGCGTGTCACAGGGCGCCGACACCCGCGTCGTCCCCGACGTCGCAGGACGCCCGACCGACGAGGCCGAGGGCATCCTCACCCAGGCCGAGTTCACCGTGGCCCAGCAACAGGAGACCAGCGGCAGCGTCCCCGAGGGCACCGTCATCCGCACCGACCCGCCCGCCAACACCTCGCTCGAGAAGGGAAGCACCGTCACGCTGTTCGTGTCGGTCGGGCCCGAGCAGGTGATCGTCCCGTCGGTCACCGAGAAGACCGAGGACACGGCCCGTGACGAACTCGAGACGGCGGGCTTCACCGTGACCATGGAGGACGTACCGCTGGTCCCGGGCGACCCCGACGACGGACGGGTGATCGGTCAGGACCCCGGCGGGGGCACCCGGGCCGAGAAGGGCTCGGCCGTCACCATTCGCGTCGGCCGAGCGGCCGCTGCGCCCTGAGACCGGGCTCGGTCGAGGAACGTCTGGAGCATGCGGTGACCGGTGGACGTGAGGATCGACTCGGGGTGGAACTGCACCCCCTCGACGTCGAATTCCCGGTGCCGTAGTCCCATGACCACGCCGGTGCCGTCGGCGAACGACCCCGTGTGGGCGGTGACCTCCAACACGTCGGGCACCGAGGCCGGATCGACCACCAACGAGTGATAGCGGGTGGCCTCGAAGGGTGAGGGCAGGTCGGCGAAGACCCCTCGGCCGTCGTGGTGCACCAGCGAGGTCTTGCCGTGCATCACCTCTGCGGCCCGCACCACCGACCCACCGAACACCTGCCCGATGGCCTGGTGCCCCAGACACACGCCGAGGATCGGTCGGCGACCAGCCCACGCGCCGATGACCTCGGTCGAGATGCCCGAGTCGTCGGGTGTTCCCGGTCCGGGCGAGATCAGGATCGCGTCGGGATCGATCGCCTCGATGGCCGCCAGATCGACCTCGTCGTTGCGGTGCACGACCGGCGTCGCGCCGAGCTCACCGAGGTACTGGACGAGGTTGAAGGTGAACGAGTCATAGTTGTCGATGACGAGCACGCGGGCAGTCATGGACGTCGTGTGTGCCCCGGTTGCGTGAACTCCCTCGAGACGGCACCGCGCAGGTCTTGGAACTGCAGCCGCCGGCGAGAGAGCATCACGACGAGAAAGGCTAGAGGCCCGAGCTGGTCGGGGGCCGGTCGGTTCCGAACAGCGCTGGGACGATCGACAGTCTGGGGCCAGTCACTGGATCTCGACCTCGACCGAGCGCCCGGTCACCTCCTCGAGCAGACTGCGGCGGAGCTCGGCGGAGTGCGCCTCGAGATCGATCGACGCTCCTGACCGCGGCCGAAGGCGGACGGTGAGCGTGTCGGCATCGTGTTCGGCCGACACGTCCTCGACCGCCGCAGCATGTGAGCGGTCGAGGCCGATCGTGAAGCGCAGCACCGCGGCGAGCCGCCGGACGAGCTCGCGATCGGGTCGGCGCAACGCCGACCACTCGGTGTGCTTCTGCTTCGGTGCCGACTTGCGGTGGTACCGGGCCAGCTGCGCGATGAGCTCGATCTCACGGTCGGTGAACCCCGCGAGGTGTTCGGAGTTCCGCACGACGTAGTAGCTGTGCTTGTGATGGCCCGAGTGTGAGATGAAGACGCCGACGTTGCACAGCAGGGCGCCGGCCTCGAGCAGCTCACGCGCCGCACCGATGCCCTGCATCCCGTCGTCGTCGAGGCCGAGCACGGGCGCGATCTCGTCGAAGACACGGAGAGCGAGCCTGGCGATCTCGTGGCTGTGCTCGGGATGCTCGTCGGTCAGTTCCACGAGGTGCTCGACCGACTGGCGACGGAGGTCGCGGAGGTGATGCAGCGTCGCGCCGGCGCGGCGTCGGGCCTGGTCGAGCAGGACGCCCTCCCGCAGCGCGTAGTCCGAGAACACCACCTCGTCCACGCCGAACGTCTCGACGAACTGCTCGAGGATGATCGCACCGCCGAGCAGGATGTCGGCGCGCTTGGCGTCGACACCGGGGAGCTTGGCCCGGGCTTCGACGTCGGGAGCGTCCACCAGCCGCTCGACCGCGCTGCCGATCTCCTCGGCGCTGATCCGCTCGCCGTTGTGGGTGCGGGCGCCATTGCCGTTGCCCCGCTCGGCCAGTGCCATGGCCACCACCGTCTCGATCGTCCCGGAGGAACCGACGACCGTGTCGAAGCCGGTCCGAGCGACCGCGCGCGCGAAGGGGGCGAGCATGGCCTGGACATGCTGGCGACACCGGGCGACGTGCTTTGCCTTGACCGTCCCCTTCGCCAGGTACCGCTCGGTCAACCGGATCGCTCCCAGGCGGAAGCTCCGGCTCTCGAGCACGTCGCCCTCACGACCCAGGAGTATCTCGGTCGAACCGCCGCCGATGTCGCACAGCAACACCCGTTCGTCGTAGAGGGGAAGCGACTGGAGCACGCCGAGGTGGATGAGTCGGGCCTCCTCGAAGCCCGAGATGACCTCGACGGACACGCCGGCCTCGTCATAGGCGCGGTCGAGGAACTCGCGGCGGTTCTCGGCCTCACGCACGGCGGAGGTCGCCACCGCCGACAACTCGGCGCCGTGGGCGTCGGCGACGCTCCGGCAGCGCCGCAGGGCGGCCACACCACGGTCGATGGCGTCGGCCGACAACTCCTTCATGTCACCACCCGAGCGACCGAGACGGACCATCTCCTTCTCGCGCTCGAGGATCTCCATCCGACCGTTGGCCGAGACCCTGGCGACCACCATGTGCACCGAGTTGGTCCCGATGTCGACTGCGGCCAGCACCGGTGCGTCCGCGGGGTCCGGTGCAGTCACCAGCACGAAGGTACAGCCGGTACGCTCGCCGCCGTGGCACGACAGGACCGGAAGAAGAAGGGCGGGCGCACGACCCCGAAAGGCGGCGTCCAGTCCGGGGCACGTCATGCGATCTCGAAGGGTCACTCGGCCCACGAACCCGAGACGAGTTCCGGGCGCTACACCGCACCGATCCCACAAGAGTTCAAGGTCAGCCCCATGTGGATCCCGGTACTGATGTTCACGTTCTTGATCCTGGGCGGGCTCTGCATCTTCCTGAACTACCTCGGCCTGCTCCCGGGTGCCACCGACAACAAGTATCTGCTGCTCGGCCTCGGATTCGTGCTCGGCGGCATCGTGACCGCGACCCAGTTCCACTGACCGGTCGCGCACTTCCACCGGTTTTCCACAGGCTGGAGCGATCGACTCCACATTCGTTGACGACCTGTGGACATTCCTGTGGACAACTTCGGGTGCCGTAGGCCGAACGGCCCATTCCTGGGGGCCGACGGCCCGATCCCGATCGGCAGGCGATCCGTGGATCCACCGACCCCGAGCCCGGGAAACGCCGCCCACAGGGCGACGGCGCGTGGTGTCCAGCACCTGCCTGTGGATTGTGCCGGCTACTCCATGGTGGGAGCGACGAGATCCATGTCCTCGAGGCAGTGACGTGGCGGATCGGGCATCTCGTCGTTGGCGATGGTCATGCGCGCCTCCGAGCCACAGATCGAGCACCGGAACTGGATCTTCACCTTGCGCAACTCGCCGGCCGGCGGCGGCTCGGGCACCAGCTGCGACATGCCGCCCAACATCGCGAATCCCATCCGGAAGATCAGCGCGCCGGCCAGCACCGCCACCATCAGTGGGAACACCCCGAGATCGGTGAAGAGCGCGCCGCCCACGACCACGGCGGTGCCGATGATCAGCCAGGTGGGACGCGGGCGCATCCCCCGAGGGTACCGGCGGCGCGTGGTCCGCCCGCCGTCGACGATCCTGCCGATCGGGTCCTGCGCGACGACCCCCTGGTGCCTCCGAGGACCGAGGTCCGGAGTTCCTGTCAGAGGGGTCGTGCGATGATCGTTTCATGACCGAGGCGACCATTCTCGAGGGGACGAGGGAGCAGCGCGTCGACTCGTTGTTCGAGCGGCTGGCCGAGCTCCAGGGACAACGCAACGTGGTCGACGCGCAGATCGTCGACGTGGTCGCCGAGCTGGATCAGGACGAATTGTGGTCGGTGGCGGGGGCCCGTTCGCTCGAGAACTGTGTGGCGTGGAAGACGGGGTCGTCGCGCTCCCACGCCCGGGGGTTGAGTGCGGTGGCCCGCCGGGCCGAGGAGTTCCCGTTGTGTGTCGACGGGTTGCGGCGCGGCGAGTTGTCGCTCGACCAGGTGTCGGTGGTGGCCGAGCGGGCCGTGGACGGGTCCGATTCGCATTACGCGGAGCTGGCCCAGTCGGCGACCGTGTCCCAGCTGCGCAGCGCGTTGCGGTTCGCTCCCCGCCCCAAGGACGACCCGGCCCCGGATCCGGAGCGTTCGGTCACCAAGATCACCGAGGACGAGTTTGCTGAGTGGCGGATCAAGCTCCCCCACGTCGAGGCGGCGCAGTTCGATGCCGCGCTCCAGTCGCATCTCGATGCACTGGTGGCCGAGTGGCGGCGCGACCACGACAACGACGGCTCGGAGTCGATGTCCGGGTCGGTGCCGCCGTTCCCGACCGTGGCCGACGCGTTCCTCCGGCTGATCCAGTACGGATGGGATGCCGACGTGGCTACACGCCCCCACGGCCACCGCACCACGGTGGTCCTGCACGTCGACGTCGAGTCGAAGGTCGCCGAGTTGCACCTCGGGCCGATGCTGTCGGCAGCCGAGCGGCGCTACCTGTCGTGCGATGCGACGTGTGAGGTGTGGTTCGAACGCGAGGGGGTGGTGATCGGGAGCGGTCGTGAGACACGGCACCTGAACCGCCGGCTCCGGCGGGCGCTCGAGTTCCGTCATCCGACCTGCGCAGTGCCGGGCTGCGGAGCGACCCGTGGCCTGCATGCCCACCACATCGAGCACTGGGAAGACGGCGGCCCGACCGAACTCCACAATCTGGTCCTGGTGTGTCCGTTCCACCACCGACTCCACCACCGCGGGCTCATCACCATCCGCGGTCCAGGTGAATCGGTGACCGT
>JBBKVY010000135.1:0-41915 GCA_037968675.1 Acidimicrobiales bacterium
GTCCAGCGGGGCGGCGGTCACGGCTCCATGATGGCCGCAACCGGGCCCGGGCACGGTGGGGGTCCGCCCCGGCGCGACAGCTGAGGCGGGGCACGCCCCATCGGGCCGGCGACGCTCAGGCGCACCCCCGCCGGGATCGGATGGCCAGGAGCCGGCGACACCCCCGGAAGAGGGCCCGGCGGACGACCCCTCCTGGGTCACCGCAGGTAGGAGTACTGTCCATGCCGTGGTCCCGCCGGAGCGGCCGACGACCACGACCTGGCTCCCTCGACGCCCCTCCCCCTCCCGAGAAGGGCGCATCCATGGACCCAAGCCTCACCCGCCGTCTCTCCGCCGAGGGCATCGGCACCTTCTGGCTCGTCCTCGGGGGCTGTGGCACCGCGGTGCTGGCCGGTGACCACGTCGGGTTCCTCGGCGTGGCCTTCGCCTTCGGCCTCACGGTGTTGACCATGGCCTACGCCCTGGGTCACATCTCGGGCGGCCACTTCAACCCCGCGGTGACCCTGGGCCACGTCCTGGCCAAGCGGTTCCCGAGCAAGGATGCCCTCCCCTACATGGCCGCCCAGGTGGTCGGGGCCATCGCCGCCGCAGGAGTGCTCCTGGTCATCGCCAACGGGCGCCCCGACTTCGCCTCCGACGGCAACTTCCTGGCCGCCAACGGCTACGGCAGCGAAGGGTCGCCCGAGGGCTACAACCTGCTGTCCGCGGTCGTGACCGAGGTCGTGCTCACCTTCGGGTTCCTGCTCGTGATCCTGGGCGCCACCGACACCCGGGCCCACCCGGCCCTGGCCGGCCTGGCCATCGGGCTCGCGCTCACCCTCATCCACCTGATCTCGATCCCGGTGACCAACACGTCGGTGAACCCGGCCCGGTCCATCGGTCCAGCCCTGTTCGTCGGAGGCACGTGGCTCCGCCAGCTGTGGCTGTTCATCCTCGCCCCCCTCATCGGCGGCGGTCTGGCCGGAGTGGCGTACCCCGTGTTGTTCGGCGAGGCCCGGGGCGACACCTCCGCGGCATGACGAGGGGATGGGTCTCACCACCCCGGGAGCAGGCCGCCCCGGGGCACGTGTCCGACCACCCCCGTCCGATCCGGCTGACGACCAAACCACGCCCCGACGAGCTGTCCGGGGTTCTCGGCCACCAGCGCGCCACCGGTGACGCGTTGGGCGACGAGAACCACAGGGGTCCCCCTCGGCACAGCTCTTGGCCACAGACGCGTCATCCACGACGCGCTGAGCGACAAGAAGCCGGACCACGGCGCGACGGTGCCGTTCTCGGTCACCCACGCACCACCAAGGCGCGGTCGGCGACGAGGACCGCATCACCCGGCAACGGGCGTCAGAGACCGACGGCTCAGGTCAGCCGGCCGTGACCGCGATGCGGGTGCGGTGGCGGGCGGGGGCGACGACGTCGACCAGCTCACCCTTGAGGTGGTGGGAGGCGGCCTCGGTCACCCGGACCTGGGCGTAGGTGCCGGCCCGCAGCGGCGTGGGGCTGGGGAAGTGGACCAGCTTGTTCTGCCCGGTGCGACCGGTGAGCACGGACGGGTCCTTGCGCGAGGGACCCTCCACCGCCACCTCCTCGACCCGGCCGATGCGGGCCCGGTGGGTGGCGACCGCAGTGCGCTCGACGACGACCTTGAGCCGCTCGAACCGCTCCGCCACCACCTCGGGCGGGACCTCCTGGTCGGCCATCTCGGCCGCCTCCGTGCCGGGACGGGGCGAGTAGATGAAGGTGTAGGCCGAGTCGTAGCCGGCCTCGGCCGCCACCTCGAGGGTGCGGGCGAAGTCGTCCTCGGTCTCGCCCGGGAAGCCCACGATGATGTCGGTGGTCACGGCCAGGTCGTCGATGGCGTGGCGGGCGGCGACGAGCCGCTCGAGGTAGCGCTCTGCGGTGTAGCCCCGGTGCATGGCGGCCAGGACCCGGTCACTCCCCGACTGCAGGGGCAGGTGGAGGTGGTTGCACACCTCGGGCACCTCCGCCATGGCCGCGATGGTCTCGGGCCGGAGGTCCTTGGGGTGAGGACTGGTGAAGCGCACCCGCCGGATGCCCTCCACCGCGCCCGCGGCCCGCAGCAGCTCGGCGAACAGCGGCCGGATCCGCACGTCCTCGCCGCGCTGGCGGGCGGCGAGGGTGATGTCGCGTCCGTAGGAGTTCACGTTCTGACCCAGGAGGGTGATCTCGCTCACCCCGTCGTCGGCCAGAGCCCGGACCTCGCCGACCAGGGCATCGAAGGGCCGGCTGATCTCGGGGCCGCGGACCGCGGGGACGATGCAGAACGCACAGGAGTTGTCGCAGCCGATCTGGATCGTGACCCAGGCGGTGTGGCCCAACCCGCTGCGGGTGCCCAGGGCCGAGGGGAACATGGTCGCGTCGTCGGCCACTGCGGCGTCGAGGATCTCGGTGATCGGACCTCCGTCCCTGGCCTGGGCCACCAGCTCGGCCGCCCGGTGCACGTTGTGCGTGCCGAGGACGACGTCGACGTAGGGGGCGCGAGCCCGGACCTGCTCGCGGTCCTTCTGGGCCAGGCAGCCGCTGACCACGATCTGGAGGTCGGGCCGGGCGTCCTTGCGTGACTTCAGGTGCCCGAGGGTGCCGTAGAGCCTGTTGTCGGCGTTCTCCCGGATGCAGCAGGTGTTGAGGACGATGACGTCGGCGTCGTCCTCGCTGGTGGTCGGGGTCAGGCCGTCGGCCTCCAGCAGCCCCGCGATCCGCTCCGAGTCGTTCTCGTTCATCTGGCACCCGAAGGTGCGCACGAGGTAGCGACGGGGCGCGTCGGCGGCGGCATCCATGACCCGCCGAGTCTATGGAGCGCCGTCAGACCGACCCGGATCCGATCGACGGGCTGGCGTCCGAACCTCCTTCGAGAGGCGATGGGCGCCGTCTGGCCCTTGAGCCCACCTGGCGGGATGACGGCGCGGCGCAGCCCGCCCGGCGGGTGCGCCGGGCGGGCTGGAGCCGAGGTGGGGCGGGCGACGGCCATGGGGCGCGGACGCCACCTGCCCCACCGATCTTGGAGAGCCGGACAGGGGCCGGCCGGAGGGTCAGTCCTCGATCTCGAGGGAGATCGGCTCCTCGTCGGCCTCGGACATGGCGTCGCCGGCGTCGTCGCCGTCGAGGCCCATCTCTCGGCGGATGCGCTCGGAGACCTCGACCATGATCTCGGCGTTGTCGAGCAGGAAGCCCTTGGCGTTCTCCCGGCCCTGGCCCAGCTGCTCGCCCTCGTAGGTGTACCAGGCCCCGGCCTTCTTCACGATGTCGAGGTCGACCCCGATGTCGAGGACCGAGCCCTCCCGGCTGACGCCCTTGCCGTACATGATGTCGAACTCGGCCTGCTTGAACGGCGGGGCCACCTTGTTCTTGACCACCTTGACCCGGGTGCGGTTGCCGACGACCTCGACCCCGTCCTTGAGGGCCTCGATACGGCGGATGTCGAGCCGGACCGAGCTGTAGAACTTCAGCGCGCGACCACCGGGCGTGGTCTCGGGGGAACCGAACATCACACCGATCTTCTCCCGCAACTGGTTGACGAAGATGCAGATGGTCTGCGACTTCGACAGGTTGCCGGTGAGCTTGCGCAGCGCCTGGGACATGAGCCGGGCCTGGAGTCCGACGTGGGTGTCGCCCATGTCGCCCTCGATCTCGGCCCGGGGGGTCAGCGCAGCGACCGAGTCGACCACGATCACGTCGATGGCGGCGGAGCGCACCAACATGTCGACGATCTCGAGCCCCTGTTCACCGGTGTCGGGCTGGGAGATGAGCAGTTCGTCGACGTCGACACCGATGTTTCGGGCGTAGACCGGGTCCATGGCGTGCTCGGCGTCGACGTAGGCGCAGATGCCGCCGTTGCGCTGGGCCTCGGCCACGACGTGCATGGCGAGGGTCGACTTGCCCGACGCCTCGGGGCCGAAGATCTCCGTGACGCGACCGCGGGGCAGGCCCCCGATGCCGAGGGCGAGGTCGAGGGCCAGCGCCCCGGTCGAGATCGAGTCGATGTTCATCGACCCCTTCTCGCCCATCTTCATGACAGCGCCCTTGCCGAACTGCTTCTCGATGTTTCCGAGCGCCATGTCGAGCGCCTTCTCACGATCCATTGCGGCCATTGCTGCGGTCCTTTCGAACATCTTCTTGATCGGCTGCTGGGTGCAGCGAGTGCATGTGTCGAACCTACGAAGGGGGTCTGACAGGAACTCTCGTGGGGAACGACAACAGCGTAACTTCGAACAGCCGTTCGATCAAGGATGGTCCGGGTCGATCTGCTCGGTCAGCAGCCGGTGGCGAAGGGAGTCGAGCAGGGAGATGCAGGCGAACTGTCGGATGAGGTCGCGGTCGCCGGGCAGTTGGATGCGGCGGACCTCGACATCGCCGTCCACGTCCGACGCCAGGAACACCGTCCCCACCGGTTCGCCGTCCTGGGTGTCGGGGCCGGCCACGCCCGTGACCCCGAGACCGACATCAGCTCCGAGCACCTCGCGGGCACCCGTGGCCATGGCGGCGGCCGCGACGTCGGTCACGACCGGCCCGGGCTCGACGCCGAGCACGGTGAACTTCACGTCCGACGCGTAGGAGACAACCGAGCCACGGAACCACTGGCTGGCGCCGGGTACGGCCACGATCCGGGAAGCGACCAGCCCGCCGGTGACGGACTCGGCCAGCCCCAGCGTCCACTGCCGCGCCATGAGCAGCGACCCGATGGCGTGTTCCATCGACTCGTCGTCGACCCCGAACACCAAGTCGCCGAGCAAGGCCCGGATCCCCTCCTCCTCGGCCGACACCGCCGCCCATGCCGAGGCCTCGTCGTCGCCCTTGGCAGTGATCCGGACCTTCAGTCCCTCGATTCCCGAGGCGTTGAACGCGATCGTCGCCCCGGCGCCTGCTCCGGCCCCTGCACTGTCGAGCGCCCGCATCCGGTCGTCGAGCCGCTCGGCCAACCCGGACTCCGACTCGCCCCAGGTCCGCAGCGTCCGGGACACGATGGTCGACGTGTCACCCGAACGCGCCCGGAGATCGGGCAGGACCGCACGTTCGACCATGTCCTTCATCTCGTGCGGAACGCCGGGAACGGCGTAGATCACCTGGTCCGGCCCGACGCTTCGGGCCACCGGGCAGAGGAGTCCGGGCGCGGTCCCCCGGGTCTGGTGGATCACGGTCGCTCCGACCGGTACGTCGGCCTGGCGCAGGTTGTTGTCCGGCATGTGACGGCCACGCGACTCGAACATCGCGCGGATCGCCGCGGCCACGACGTCGTCTCGCGCCAACTCCACGCCCATCACCTCGGCGATCGCTTCGCGGGTCACGTCGTCCTGGGTCGGCCCGAGTCCCCCACAACAGATCACGGCGTCGGCACGGGACAACGACTCGCGGATGCAGGCGACCATCCGGTCGTGGTTGTCGCCGACGCGTACTGACCGCAGGCAGTCCACGCCTCCCAGCGCGAGCTGGCCGCCGATCCAGGCCGAGTTCGAGTCGACCACCGTTCCGAGGAGCAACTCCGTACCGATGGCGACGACCTCACAGCGCATGGCCGACGACGCTATCGGCAGCACCAACGGGCGAACGGCGTGGCCCCGCGGCGCATCGAGCCGGGCCGGTACGGTCTCGGGACGACGGAGCATCGGTTCGAATCGGGGGACGCAGCCATGGACACGTTCGGGGACATCGACCGGCGCTCGGTGCTGGTGGGCGCCAGCGCCACGATCGGTGCAGCACTGGTCGCAGGAGCATCGCCGGTCTCGGCCGCATCGTCAGGGGACCGGGGCGGGCGGATCGTCGAACCGTTCACGCTGGGCGTCGCCTCGGGCGACCCGCTCCCGCGAGCCGTGGTCATCTGGACCCGCCTCGCACCACGCCCACTCGATCTCGACGGCGGCATGCCGACACGGGCCGTGCCCGTGCGCTGGGAGGTCGCCGCCGACGAACACTTCCGGCGCGTCGTCCGCCGAGGAGTCAGCTTCGCCCGACCCGAACTCGGTCACTCGGTGCACGTCGACGTCCGAGGCCTCGACCCCCACACCTGGTACTGGTACCGGTTCCGCACCGGTCGCGACCTCTCGGCCGTCGGTCGGACCCGGACAGCACCCCGGCCCGATGCCGACGTCCCGGTCACCTTCGCCTTCGCATCGTGTGCACAACTCCCGACCGGGTTCTTCACCGCCTACCGCCACCTCGCCGACGAGGGTGTCGACGCCGTCTTCCACCTCGGCGACTACTTCTACGAGTACGGGGGCAGTGGCAACGGCTCCGACCGGGCCCACGTCGGTCCCGAGATCTCCACGCTCGGTGACTACCGACGGCGCTACGCGCAGTACAAGACCGACGGCGACCTGCAGGCAGCACATGCGGCCGCGCCGTGGATCGTGACGTGGGACGACCACGAGGTCGACAACAACTACGCAGGGGTCAATCCCTCCAACGACGATCCGGCCCAGGGGAACGGCACGCCAGAGTCCTTCGCAGCGAGACGGGCCGCCGCCTACCAGGCGTACTGGGAGAACATGCCCCTGCGAACGTCGCGTCGCCCGTCGGGCGCGTCGTTGCCACTCCACCGCCGGTTGCAATTCGGCCGCACCGCCGACTTCAGCGTGCTCGACACCCGTCAGTACCGCACCGACCAACCCTGCGGTGACACCATCGGCGTGAGCTGCGGGGAGGAGAACGATCCCGATGCGACGATCCTCGGCGACGAACAGGCGTCGTGGTTGGAGCAGGGTCTGGCGGCGTCCACGTCGACCTGGAACATCGTGCCGCAACAGATCTTCCTCGCCAGCCTCGACATCGTGCCCGGCCCACCCTCCGGCGGGTACAACGACGGTTGGGACGGCTACCGGGCCTCGCGCAATCGGCTCCTCGGGTTCGTCGAGTCACAGTCGGTGGAGAACTTCGTCGTGCTCACGGGTGACATCCACATCAGTTGGATGTCCGACCTGCGAGCCGACTTCGAAGACGAAACGCGTCCGGTGATCGGCACCGAGTTCGTCTGTACGTCGATCACCTCCGGCGGTGACGGCGCCGACGGCCCGGGATTCCTGCCGGCGCTCCAAGCAGAGAACCCACACCTGCGGTACTTCAACAACCTCCGGGGCTACACACGCTGCACCGTCGACCGGACAGAATGCCGAGCCGACTACCGGGTCGTCGATCGGGTCTCCACCCCGGGTGCGCCCGTCCGTACCCACCGGTCCTTCGTCATCGAGGCCGGCGTGCCCGGCGCCGTCGACGCGTGACGCCGATCCCGCTCAGCGGCGGTCGCCCGTCCGGCTGAGCGCGGTGCGGCCGTCGGTGATGTAGGCGAGGCCGGTCCACACCGTCAGGGCCACCGCGATCCACAGGACCGTGCTCGCGACCCACGTCGCGTCGTCGGCCGCGATCGGCAACAGCGCGAAGCCGATGGCGACCTCCTGCACGACGGTTTTGACCTTCGCTGCATAGCGCGCAGGGATGGCGATGCCGCGCCGTCCGTAGACGGATCGAAGGATCGAGATTCCGAGCTCCCTGGCCGTGATGATCACAACTGGCAGCCACCAGAACGTGCCATGGGCGACGAGGGCCCAAGCGGCGCCGAGCACCAGCACCTTGTCGGCGAGCGGGTCGAGGAACGCTCCGGACCTCGTCGTTCCGTGCTTGCGAGCGAGGTGGCCGTCGAGACCGTCGCTGCCGGCGAGCACGATCCAGGCTGCGAGCGCCCAGTGGGAGGCACCGTCGACGGCGACGAAGGCGAGCAGCGGCAGTGCGAGGATCATGCGCGTGATCGTGATCGCGTTGGCCGGCGTGGCCAGTGCCGAGGCCCCGTAGCGGCTGCGATCGAGCGGAGTCTCCGAGGCGGATGTCATGGAACCAGCGCGGTCGACGCGTCGACGGGCAGGACCGCGTGGACCTCGGGGCCCTCGGCGCTGGTGACGACCACGTCGTGAAAGGTACCGATTCCCAGCGTTTCGGGCAGGGTGACGATCCCGTCGATCTCGGGTGCTTCGCGGTGCGAGCGGCCCACGCCCGGCTCGTCGACCAGGACCGAGACGGTCGAGCCGACCAGCGCGTCGCGGCGGGCGGCCGTGATGTCGTCCTGCATCCCCCGCAGTTCGGCCAGTCGATCGCGCACGAGGGCAGCGGGCACCGAGCCGTCGAGGTCGGCAGAGTAGGTCCCCTCCTCCTCGGAATAGGAGAAGAAGCCGCACCAGTCGAGTTGCGCCTCCTCGACGAACGCGAGGAGCGAGTCGTGGTCGGCCTCGGTCTCGCCCGGGTAGCCGACGATGAAGTTGGAGCGGAACGCTGCGTCTGGCTCGCGCGCTCTGATGGTGTGGATGCGTTCGACGTACTTGTCGCCGTCGCCCCACCGCCGCATGCGTCGGACCAGTGGGCGCGACACGTGCTGGAGCGAGAGGTCGAAGTACGGCACGCCGGTGCGACAGATGGCGTCGATGAGGGTGTCGTTGAGCTCGGACGGGTACAGGTAGAGCAGTCGGACGCGCTCGACCATCGACGAGATCTCGTCGATCAGAGGGACCAGCCCCCGTTCGCCCACGCCCTGGTCGCGCCCGTAGCTCGCCAGGTCCTGGGCGACGAGGACGATCTCGTGGACACCGCCCTCGACGAGCGTGGCCGCCTCGGCGACGATGTCGAGCGGATCGCGCGACCGCTGCGGCCCGCGGAAGGACGGGATGGCGCAGAACCCGCACTTTCGGTCGCAGCCCTCTGCCACCTTGATGTACGCCCACGGTGCGGTGGCGGCAGGACGGGGCATGTTCAGGAGGTCGAGCGCGGGCGGTGCCAGTGCCGCTTCCGACCCGGGCGGACCGCCGATGGTCACCGGGACCCAGCCGGTCTGGTCCGAGACCACCGGACCGCCGAAGCCGACCACGCGATCGACCTCGGGCAACGCCGCCGCCAGCTCCGCGCCGTAGCGCTCGGCCATGCAGCCGGTGACCACCAGTTCGGCGTCGGACTTGCGGGCATCGCTCAGCGTGAGGATGGTGTCGATCGACTCCTGCCGCGCCTCGTCGACGAACGCGCAGGTGTTGACCACGACCAGGTCAGCCGCGTCGGCACTCTCCGCCGGCACGTAGCCGTCGGCGAGCAGCGACCCGGTGACCTTGTCGGAGTCGACCGCGTTCTTGGGACATCCGAGCGTCTCCACCCAGAATCGGCGTGTTTCCACGCCGCGAGGGTACCGAGGACACTCCCGGTGGACCCCTTCGGGGCTCGGTCGGCAGCCGGGTGACTATCGGTGGAACGCCAGCTGCATCCCCGGTCGGGGCCAGGCGACGCTCACCAGTCGACCCGTGCCGGACAGGGTGATGAACGCCGTGCGGAGGTCGGGGCCACCGAAGCAGATGTTGGTCACGAGCGGATCGTCGAACGCCAGGTGCTCGACCGTCGCCCCATCGGGCGAGACCGAGGTGATCCCGCCGTTGGCGAGGGTGGCCACGCACACCCAGCCGTCGCCGTCGACGCCGAGTGAATCGAACAGCTGGTAGCCCTCGAGACCTGCGAGGAGATGCCCGCCGCCAGGGCCCAGCGGGTTCGCTTGTGATCCATCGATCGTTCCCGACGCGGACAACGGCCACTGCCAGACCCGCCCGGTGTGCGTCTCGGCCGCGTAGAGCGTCGCGCCGTCAGGAGAGAGTCCGATGCCGTTGGGCGCGTCGACCGGGTGGACCTTCTCGACGCACGACGATCCGTCGACGGACGCATAGTGGAGTCCGGTCCGATCGGAGGTCCGTTCGTGTCGGACGCCGTGGTCGGTGAACCAGAAGCCTCCGTCGGTATCGAACACGATGTCGTTGGGGGCCCGCAGCGGGATCGCCTCACCGTCGGGCGTCGTCGATTCAGCGTAGATGGTCTCCACCGTGCCCGAGTCGAGGTCGACGCGCTGGATCGAGCCGCCGGTCCAGGTGGCCGGCACCGGGCCGGGGAACGTGAACCCCATGACGTCCTGCCACTCGAAGCAGCCTCCGTTGTTGCAGACGTAGACCGAGCCGTCAGGACCGATCGCCGCGCCGTTCGGTCCACCGCCGAGGTCGAACCGGGTACGGACCGTTCCATCGGATTCGAGCCAGGTGAGGGTCCCCCGCTTGATCTCGACGAGGAGGATCGAGCCATCGTCCATGGCGATCGGGCCCTCGGGGAACTGGAGGTCGGATGCAATGTCGGTCACGTCGGCCATGACGCGCATCCTGTCAGAGGTCCGGGTCCCCGGGTGGTGGATCGTCGTCGTCGACCGGCGCCGTCCGCGGCTGCACCGGCACCCGTCGTGACCGGACGTCGGCCACGACCCCGTTCTCCGCCAACTGCGAGCGCATCATCTTGAGCGTCGCACGGTGCACGATCGAACGGAGCAACCCGGGCGTCACCATCGCGAGCGGACGAACGAACGGAGACCGGCTCGTCGCGAGCTCGACGTGGTTCTGGATCTCGATGGTGATGACCTCGACCGTGGCCTCGCCGTGCACTGCACGCAGTTCGGACTCGAGCGCCGCGATCCGCTTGCGCTGTGCCGTCGAGAGCACGCCGAGCGACACGCACGCCGCGGCGAGGAGGATCATCGGAACGAGCACGCTCAGCTCGCGAGGAGGGGCACGGTGACGGCGTAGGCCGCCAGCAACGAGATCGCCTCGGTCCGGCTGATCCGCTTCCCGGTGAACATGAACAACCAGGCGCCGAAGGCGACGACGAGCATGATGACCGTGCCCGAGCCGGCCAGGACGTCGCTGTCGAGCGGGCCCGGGCCGACCAGTCCTGCCGTTGCCCCCACGGCCAGGCTGTTGAACATGTTGGAGCCGAGGAGGTTCCCGACGATGAGCTCGTCTTCGTTCTTCCTGGCAGCGGCGATGGCGGTCACCAGCTCGGGCAGCGACGTACCGAGCGCGATGAGCGTGAGCCCGATGAATCCCTCGGCCAGGTCGAGACGGGCGGCGATGTCGGAGGCGCCCCAGACGGCGAGCTGTGCGCCCGCGACCACACCGATCAGCCCGAGCAGCGTCCGGACCGACTCGCGCCCGGTCGACAGGGCCTCCTCGTCCTCGAGGAACTCGTCGACCTCACTGACGAGCTCGTCGCTCCCGTCCCGTGAACCGAGGAACAGGAAGGCCAGCGCGCCGACCAGAGCGGCCAGGAGCACCAGGCCCTCCCAGCGTTCGAGGCCGTCCTGGATGAAGATCGCGAACAGGACGACCGAGGCGACCGAGAGCGGCGCTTCCTTCCGCAACACCGACGAGTCGACCGTCATCGTGCAGAGCAGGGCGGAGATCCCCAGGACCAACGTCAGGTTCGCCACATTGGACCCGATGATGTTGCCTGCGGCGATGTCGAGCTTTCCCTGGGTCGACGCGATGGCCGAGACGACCATCTCCGGCGCGCTGGTACCGAATCCGACGACGACCGCGCCGATGATCACCGGCGGAACGTGCAGCGTGGCCGACAGGCGAGCAGCGCCGGCGACGAACTGGTCGGCGGCCTTCGTCAGGAGCACGAGGCCGATGACGACGGCCAGGAGGGCGAGGGGCACGAGCGTCAGATTGTCGCATCCGACCGGGACGCGACGAGTTCCGCTGGCCGTCAGCCCGGACCGTCAGGCTCCTCCGCATCCGGGAGGACGTCGGACGCACCGGGGTCGAGCAGCGTCCACTCGTTGTCGATCCAGCGGAACCGGTCGCCAGCCGTCGGGGTGATCCCCTGCGCACCGAGGAGGTCGAGCAGCGGCGTGGGAACGTCGGTCTGGTCGATCTCGTCGTAGGTCTTCCACACCGTCGACCACTTCTGCCACCGGTCGCCGGTCCACAGCCACGTCGAGTTCACGCGGCCTGGCGGCTCGGTCGCCGCCCGCCGTTCCTCCTGATCACGGGCCTCGCGCATGATCTCGGCTCGGAACTCCATGCCGGCGTCGCTCCGCACGACCACGTCGTCATCGTCGGAACCAGCGCGGAGGAACCGGTCGAGGAATCCCATCGATCGCGGACCCTCAGGTCCTCGACAGGAGTTCGTCGAGTTCCTCTTCCGTCATGAGCACGTCTCGCGCCTTCGACCCGATCGAAGGTCCGACGACACCGCGCTGTTCGAGGATGTCCATGAGACGGCCGGCGCGTGCGAAGCCGACCTTGAGCTTGCGCTGGAGCATCGACGTCGATCCGAGCTGCGACCGGACGATGAGCTCCATTGCCTGCAGGGCGAGATCGTCGTCGTCCTCGTCGCCGGTGCCACCGCCGGGAAGGACCGAAGCGGCAGCGGCGCCACCGTCGCCGCCCTGGACCTCCTCGACGTAGGCGACCTGGGGTGACTGGCGCTTCCAGTGGGCGACGACCGCCCGGACCTCGTCCTCGGTCACCCAGGAGCCCTGGATGCGGGCGGGGCTCGAGCTGGTGGGACCGAGGAACAACATGTCGCCTTTGCCGACGAGTCGCTCCGCCCCGGTCTGATCGAGGATGACGCGAGAGTCGGTGGCGCTCGACACGGCGAACGCGAGACGAGCGGGCACGTTGGCCTTGATGACGCCGGTGATGACGTTCACCGACGGGCGCTGCGTGGCGATGATCAGGTGGATGCCCACAGCGCGGGCCATCTGGGCGATCCGACAGATCGACTCCTCGACGTCGCGTGCGGCGACCATCATGAGGTCGGCCAACTCGTCGACGACGACGATGACGAAGGGCAGACGCGAGTACCGCTCGGGGGCTGGCTGGTCCGGGGCGCTCTCGGACGTGATCAGCGACTGCTGGTACGTGTCCTCGTTCTCGTTGAGGTCGCCGCGGTCGTGGGCCTCGTTGTAGCCGGTGATGTCGCGCACGCCGACCTCGGAGAGCAGGTCGTAGCGGCGCTCCATCTCCTTGACCGCCCACGACAGTGCGTTGGCCGCCTTCTTGGGATTGGTCACGACCTGGGTGAGCAGGTGCGGGAGCCCGTCGTACTGGCCCATCTCGACCCGCTTGGGGTCGATGAGGATCATGCGCACCTGTTCGGGCGTCGACCGCATGAGGATCGACGTCAGGATGGAGTTGAGGCAGCTCGACTTGCCCGCACCCGTGGCGCCGGCGATGAGGATGTGCGGCATCGCTGCGAGGTTCATCAGGTTCGACTTGCCGGCGATGTCACGACCGACGGCGACCTCGAGCGGATGGACTGCGTCGGCGGCTTCCTGACTGGCGAGGATGTCGCCGACCGCGACCAGTTGTCGGCGAGCATTGGGCACCTCGATGCCGATGGCCTGCTTGCCCGGGATGGGAGCGAGGATGCGGACATCGGGAGTCGCCATCGAATACGCGATGTCCTTGGCCAGGCTGGTGACCTTGTTGACCTTCACGCCGGGGCCGAGCTCGAGCTCGTAGCGGGTCACGGTCGGACCCACCACCATGCCCACGAGCCGGGTCTCGACGCCATGCTGGGACAGCGAGGCCTCGAGCCGGCGGCCGTCGTCTTCGACCGCCTTGCGATCGACCTCCTGGCTTCCCGAGCGGACGAGGAGCTTCGACGGTGGGAGGGTCCAGTCGCCGGCAGCGGGAGCGAGCTTCATGTCGAGTTGTTCGGGGTCGACCGCGTGCTCGGCCTTCGGCGCGAGGAACTCGGGCGGACCGGTGTCCTCTGGCGGGGGCTCGGACGGGAGCGGCTCGTCCAGGTCGTCGGCGCCGTCGTAGAGCTCGGTCCGGCCCCCGACGGTGAGGTTGATGACGTCGTCGTCGGAGTCGGCGCGGCCGTCTCCGGGATCGCCGAGGTGGAACAGTGACCCGAACGCGCCCTTGACGGTCTCGTGGAGAGGCCGGAACGTCGACACCGCTCCCTCGGCGGCGACCCGGACAGGAATGCGCGTGATCACGAAGAACGCGATGACCAGCAGTGTCGCGAGGACGACGATCGCCCCCGGCGTGGCCGCGAGCTTGACCAGCGGCGTACCGACGGCCATCCCCAGCAGGCCACCGGCGCTGCCCCACTCGTCGAGTCCATCGGCGTAGGTCGGGGCACCACGCGTGACGTGGAGCAGTCCGGCGGCCGCGAGGGCGAGGAGCGTTCCACCGACGGCGAGGTGTGCACGCCCGAATTGCCCCTCGCCGGTCGCTGGGTCGTTGTCGCGGACCAGGGCGATCCCGATGAGCACCAGCACCGGCGGGACGAACACGCCGGCCAGGCCGGCGAAACCACTGGCGAGATCGGCGAAGAGCCGCCCGACGGGTCCGGCGACGTCGGCATAAAGGCCGGCTCCGGCGACGACGGCGGCGCCGATAAGCGCCAGTCCGGCGACGTCGGCGTAGCGACCGTCGAGCGCGGTCCCGAACGTCTGGGTGACCCGCTGGGTCGTGGTGGGTGGCGGTGCCTTCTTCCGGCTCCGCGCACCCTTCGCAGGCACCTTCTTCCGGGACTTCACCGTCGACTTCCCGGTCGGTTTCGCCGTCGATTTCGAGGAAGAGCGCGTGGCAGCCACAGTGCCCACAACGCTAACACCAGCCACAGCAGCAACGGTGGTCCCTCACCCCACCGTTCTGGTGCGTGCACGCGCCACCTGGATGGCGCGTTTACTCACCAGAACGAATTGCGTCATCGACTCAGGCTTCGATGACGACCGGGACGATCATGGGACGACGCTTGGTCTCCTTGTTGACGAAGCGGCCAGCGGCCTTGCGGGCGGCCCGCTGTACGGCCTCGATGTCGCTGGTGTCCTTCACTTCACCGATGGCCTTCTCGACGACGTTCGCGCAGTCGGCGAGCAGCCCCTCGGCCTCCTCCTCGTACACCCACCCACGCGTGACGATCTCGGGCTTGGTGATGAGCGCGCCCGACTCGATGTCGACGGTGACGATCACGACCACGACCCCCTCCTCGGCCAGGAGCCGGCGGTCGCGGAGGACACCGTGGCCGACGTCGCCGATCGTGCCGTCGACATAGAGGTACCCGGCCGGGACCTTGCCCACCGCCTTGAGTCCATCGTCGGTGAGCTCGAGTTGGTGACCGTCCTCGCAGACCCAGACATGATCGGGGGCGATCCCCATCTTGCGGGCGAGCTTGGCGTGGGCGACCAGATGGCGGTACTCGCCGTGGACGGGAATGAACCACTCCGGCTTGACGATCGAGTGATACGTCTTGAGCTCTTCCGACTTGGCGTGGCCGGTGGCGTGCACGTCGGCGATGCCGGAGTAGACGACCTCCACGCCCTGGCGGACCAGCCCGTCGATCACCTTCGAGACGTTCATCTCGTTGCCGGGGATCGGGTGAGAGCTGAGGATGACGGTGTCATCGGGCGTGAGCGTGAGCCAGCGGCTCTCGGTCGCGGCCATGAGCGCCAGGGCCGACATCGGCTCGCCCTGACTCCCGGTGGAGATGATGCAGACATCGGCAGGCTCGTGGTCGTCGATCTTCTCGATGTCGATGAGATTCCGCTCGGGGATGTTCAACAAGCCCATGTCACGGGCGAGCTTGACGTTCTTCTTCATCGACATGCCGAGCGTGGCGATCTTGCGGTCGAAGGCGATGGCTGCGTCGGCGATCTGCTGGACGCGGTGGACGTGGCTGGCGAAGCAGGCCGTGATGATGCGGCGTCCCTCGTGAGCGTGGAACAGGTCGTAGAGCACCTGACCCACGCTGGTCTCGCTCGCGGAATGACCGTGCTCCTCGGCGTTGGTCGAGTCGGCGAGGAGGAGGCGGACGCCGGGATCGTGGCCCAGCGAACCCATCCGGGACAGGTCGGTCAGGCGACCGTCGACCGGCGTGAGGTCGATCTTGAAATCACCCGAGTGGAGGATGACGCCCTGGGGCGTGTGGAACGCCGTGGCGAAACCGTGCGGCACTGAGTGCGTGACCGGGATGAACTCGCAGTCGAATGGACCGATCTTTCGCCGCTCACCGTCCCCGACCGGGATGAATTCGGTGCGGTCGAGCAGGCCGGCTTCCTCGATCCGGTTGCGAGCGAGCCCCAGCGTCAGTTTCGAGCCGTAGATCGGGAAGCTGATGTCGCGGAGCAGGAACGAGAGCCCGCCGGTGTGGTCCTCGTGCCCGTGGGTGGCGATGCACCCCTCGACCCGATCGGCGTTCTCGTACAGGTAGCTGAAGTCGGGCAGGACCAGGTCGACGCCCAGCATCTCGAGGTCCGGGAACATGAGCCCGCAGTCGATGAGCATGATCCGGCCGTCGACCTCGATGCACGCACAGTTGCGACCGATCTCCCCCAGTCCGCCGAGGAAGGTGATCTTGACCGGGGCTGCCATGGGCCAACCCTATGACCGCATCAGCACCACAACTGGATCTTGCGGCCGTTTCCGCGCAGGGGTCGCCACAACGGCCGCAGGATTCAGTCTTGGAGGGTGTTCCAGAGTTCCTTGGCTTCGACTTCGAGGCCCTGGGGCGTGGGCCCCATCGGCGGACGGCACTCGCCTGCGGGGAGACCGAGCGAGCGGAGCATGGCCTTGGTCGGCACCGGGTTCGGGGCCTCGATCGTCGTCTCGAACGCATATGACGGGAGGAGGCGCTGGTTGATGCGGCACGCCTCGGCGACGTCGCCGGCATCGAATGCATCGAACATGGCGTGGATGTGCTCGCCGGCCCAGTGCGAGGCGACGCTGATCGAGCCACACGCGCCGATGGCGAGCAGCGGAAGGGTGAGGTTGTCGTCGCCGGAGTACACCTCGAAGTCGTCGGGTGCGTCGGCCACCAGCGCCGACGTCTCGGCCGGGCTTCCCCCGGCGTCCTTCAACGCCACGATCGACGGCACCTCGCGTGCGAGGCGCACGATCGTCGAGGTGTCGACCTTGCGCCCGGTACGTCCGGGGATGTCATAGAGGACGACGGGAAGATCGGTGACCGCAGCGATCATGCGAAAGTGCTGGTCGAGGCCGGCCTGCGACGGCTTGTTGTAGTACGGCGCCACGACGAGGAGACCGTCGACGCCGATTCCCGCAGCGGCCTCGGACTGGCGGATGGCGTGTGCGGTGTCGTTCGATCCGGTGCCGGCGACCACCGGTGCGTCGACCGCTTGTCGGACGGCACGGAACAGGTCGATCGACTCCGCCGAGGACAGCGTGGGCGACTCGCCGGTCGTGCCGTTGATGACGAGTCCGTCGCTCCCGTGATCGACGAGCCAACGAGCCAATTGCTGCGCACCGTCGAGGTCGATGCGACCATCGCCGTCGAAGGGGGTGATCATCGCGGTGAGCACCCGGCCGAATCTCGTGGTTGGCAGTGTTCCCATCAGCGATGTCCTCCGGTGGCGCGTGCGGTGCCGAACCTGGGTCGCTGGCTGACCTCGGCCGGGTGAACCAATCGTGCCCGTCGGCGAGGCCCCCGTCCAACACAGTTCAGTCCAACGGCGTTCGCCGGCCCGTCCTCAGGCGGTCGGACCGCGCAACAATCGTCCCGGGAGCGCGCCCGTGAACTCGTCGTCGGTCACAGTGATCTCACCGGCACAGATCGTGTGCCGGTAGCCGTGTGCCTTCTGGAGCAGGCGGCGGGCCCCGGACGGGAGGTCGTGCACGATACGAGGCGCCTCGACGCCGAGCGCGTCGTAGTCGATGACGTTGACGTCGGCACGCATACCGGGAGCGAGAAGGCCCCGATCGAGCAGGCCGTACAGCTCGGCCGTCTCGCGGGTCTGGCGGCGCACGATGAACTCCAGGGGAAGCGTTCCCTCGCCCTTGGCGCGGTCGCGTGTCCAGTAGCTGAGCATGAACGTCGGCATGCCGCCGTCGCACACCGCACCGCAGTGCGCACCGCCGTCGGACAGCCCCATGCGGGTCTGGGGATGGAGCTGGAGTTCGCGGGTGAGCTCGAGGTCGCCGTACGCGTAGTTGAACAGCGGGAAGTACAACATCCCCGACCCCGGTCCGTCGCCGGTGTCGGACGCCAGCACGTCGTAGGCGACGTCCTCGGGCCGGCGACCGGTGGCCTCGGCGATACCGGCGACCGAGTCCTCGTAGCCCGGCTCGTAGCTCTCGTCGCCCCGGAAGGGGAACATCTTCTCCCAGCTCGTGGTCACGAAACGGGCGAAGTCGCCGCCGAGCTCGATGGGCTCTTCGTCGATGAGTCGTGCTCGATATTCGGGCGTGAGTGCCTTTGCCCGTCGCTCGGCCGGTTCGAGCATGGCCAGCTCGCCCCACGACGGCTTGAACAGGAACGGGTGGAGCGTGAGGTCGAAGGCGAAGAGGATGCCGATGGCCCGCCCGGCCACCTGCGAGTAGATCGGGAGTCCGTCGGCGGCAGCCTCCTCCAGCAGGCGCAGGCTGGTCTTCCAGTAGTCCGGGTCGGTGTCGGGCTGATTCAGGTTGAAGCTCACCGGGAGACCGGTGATCGACGCCAGTTCCCGCATCCACCCGAACTCGTCGCCCACCTTGACGTGATCGGGGCTGTATTCGAAGACCCCGTGGCCCACCGACGCGATGGCGCGACCGATCCCCAGTATCTCGTCGTCGCTCGCGGTGGTGCCCGGCACCAACTCGCCTTCCACCGACTTGTGAATCGGGGTACGGCTGGTCGAGAACCCCAACGCTCCCGCCCGGAGGCCAGATTCGACGAGCGCCGCCATCGCGTCGATGTCGGCCGCAGTGGCCGGCTCGTTGTTGGCGCCGCGCTCGCCCATCACGTAGGTACGCAATGCACCGTGCGGGACCTGGGTCCCGACGTCGCAGACGAAGGGCCGACGATCGAGAGCGTCCAGGTAGCCCTCGAAGCTCTCCCACTCCCACTCGATCCCATCGCTCATGGCGGCGCCCGGGATGTCCTCGACCCCCTCCATCAGCCCGATGAGCCAGTCGCGTCGGTCTTCGGCGACTGGCGCGAACCCGACCCCACAGTTGCCCATGACCACGGTCGTCACACCATGGAAACCGCTGGGCGTCAAGTACGGATCCCACGTCGCCTGCGCGTCGTAGTGGGTGTGGATGTCGACCCATCCCGGGGTGACGAGCAGGCCGCTCGCGTCGATCTCGGTCGAGCCGGCGCCGACGTCGGTGCCCACCGCGACGATCCGGTCGCTGTCGATGGCCACGTCGGCCCGGCGTGCCGACGCACCCGTCCCGTCGACCACCAGTCCCCCTCGGATCACGATGTCGTGCATGGATCGATGGTAGGTCGACCCGGCGCGGTGCTGCCGGCGACGAGCGCGCCTGGATCGGGCCAGTCGGTAGCTTCTTCCGGTCGTCGACGTCGCAGCAGGGTGGTCCGTCCGTTGAGTTGGTCAGCAGTGCGCCGTGGAAGCGCCGTCCCGGTCCGAGCACTCGTCGTGATGGTCCTGGCCGCATCGATCCTGACCGCGGCGATCGGGTCCGAGCGTGGCGCAGCAGCGCAGGTCGGCGGCGACGGCTTCGCCGGTGGCACCGTCGAGGAGCTGAATCCGTCGGGCGCCTGGTCGTGGTTCGAGGGTCCGCGTGCGATGCACACCGACTGCGAGTTGCTCGTCGGCTCGGTGTCGACGGCCGGGCTGATCGATGTCTCGACCACCGCGCTCGAAACGGGCGCCACCCGCGTCGACCACATCGGCGGCCCGGTCGAGAGCGACGACCACAACTCGCCCGGACTGACCGATCTGCCCGACGGCAAGATCGCCGCAGCGTGGAGCCGACACCATCAAGACGTCGAGATCCACAACGTCGAACGCCCCGGCGCGATGTGGAACTGGTACGAGACGGTGTCGGTCACCGCCTCGCAGCGGGTCACCTACTCGAACCTGGTGCGGCTCTCCTCCGAGGGCATCAGCGGTCGCCTCTACAACTTCTTCCGGGGCAACGGCTTCGACTCGATCTTCAGTTTCTCCGACGACCAGGGCCGGACGTGGTCGGATCCTGCGACACTCATCCGCAAGTACCGCAACCGGCCCTACGTGGTCTTCGACGACGACGGCGAGTCGCGTATCGACCTGGCCACGACCGAAGGCCATCCACGTGAGTACACCCAGGGCACCGGCGTGTTCCACGGCTACGTCGAGGACGGATTCATCCGCCGCTCGAACGGAACGGTGGTCGGAACCGTGGACTTCGGCGTCGCGCCGGAAGAACTGACCCGCGTCTATCAGCAGACCGCCGACGAGCGAGCGTGGACCATCGACGTCACCACGCCCACCGTCTCCGCGCCGGCGACCATCGTGCTGAGTGTGCGGGACCTGGCCACAGGGACCGCAGACCACCGCCGCAACCGGTACCTCTACGCGACATACAACGGTGGGTCATGGGTCGTCAACGAGCTCGCGTGGGCCGGCGACTCGCTGTATCCGTCCGAGCAGTACTACACCGGCGGTGTCGCCATCGACCCCGCCGATCCGACGCATGTCGTGGTGTCGACCAACGTCGACCCGATCACCGGTAACCGGCTTCCGCCGGCTCCCGGACGCACCGTGGCCGCGTTCGAGCTCTTCGACGGATTCACCAGCGACGGTGGAGCGACGTGGACCTTCCAGCCCATCACCGGCAACTCGTCGGAGAGCAACATCCGGCCGGTGATCCCCGATCCTGGCGTCGCCGCACGCAGTCTCGTCTGGCTCCAGGGGTCCTATGCCAGCTATCTCTCCTACACGACGCGCGTGATGGGGATCGTCGAGGGAACGGCGTCGGGTTCGTGCCCGCCCCCGCTCGAGACCGACCGTGCCGAGGCGTTCCCCGGCGACTTCGACGGCGACGGCCGCACCGACTGGTTCGACTACCAACCCGGCTCCGCACCCGACGTCGTCCACTGGGGCGACGGCGATCGCACCTCGACGGCGGTCAACGGGAGGTACGACCCACAGCTCCGGCGGGGAGCCGACGGGCGTGATCAGATCTACTGGACGAGTCCGGGGGCCAGCTACCGGTGGCTGGAGAACGCTCACGGGTTCTCGACCGCGTCGATCCCCCACGCCAGCGCGGTCGAGCTCCAGGTCGGCGACTTCGACGGCGACGGCGTCGACGACGTCTTCCACTACCGACCCGGCACGGCGAGCGACCGCATCTACTGGTCGGACGGCACGAGCACCCCGTTGCGGGTCAACGGCGACTACCGACCCGTCGTCGGCGACTTCACGGGCGACGGCTTCGACGACATCCTCTGGTACGCGCCGGGCGCAACAGCCGACTACTACTGGCGTTTCCTGCCCGGCCATCGTTGGACGTCGCATGCGACCGGGATCAGTGGTCGATACGAGCCGGCGGTCGGTGACATCGACGAGAACGGAACCGACGACATCTTCTGGCGGCGCAGCAACGGCGGCGGGTACCAGTGGAGACACGCAACCGGGACGACTCCCCGGCCCACGTCGGTCCCGGTGGCCTAGTGGGACTGGGCTTGCGTCAGGCCGCGGCGCGAAGGGCCCGATAGAGGAGGCGGGAATCGCCCAATCGGCGACGCAGCTCGCGTTCGAGTCCGGCGATCGGGTACAGGTTCTGCGGCGCCCGGCTGTCCTTGTGGGGCTCGGACGCGAACCGAGGGAGCGTCAGCGCGCACGCATCGGCCAGCGCCCGAACGTCGTCGACGGACCGGTCGGGACCGACCTCGCATCGGACGACCGACGCCCACGTGTGCGAGCGGTCTCCGGGAAGGCACAGGTACCACGACCACCGGGGGAAGGGATCGCCGATGAGGAAGACGGGCGTCCGCTGCCCGGCCGACAGTGCACCGACGAGGTCGGACACGACCGCCGGCAGATAGCCGACGTGCTGACGCTTCACGAATCCGACGGCGTGCTCCATCAGCCGTCGCTCGCGGAGCGGTCCGTCGACGACGAGGAGACAGTCGTCGGGGACGCCGGTCGAGACATGGTGTTCGAGCTCTCCCATCGCCGACTGGAGCGCCAGCGACAATGTGTCCGGAGCATCGCTGGCGACCTGGCGCACGCCGAAACGGCCGTGCCGGGTCTCGATGGGCACCAGCGACGCGCCGTCGCAGAAGAGGCTCCGCCGAACCTGGGCGTCGACCACGGTCGCCGCGCCGTTGCACCGCACGACACCGGCGGCGTAGCTGGCACAGAGCCCCATCCTCGACGGCCCGTCGTCGTCGGCGACCCACACCTGGGCCTCGACCCGCCGGACGCCATCGACGAACGCCAGGTCCGTCGGAGCGATCGTGCCGTCGGCAGGTAGGACCGGACGCCACTCCTCTGCCGGCAGCTCGAGGCTGACGTCGACGGTCGACTGCGACTCGGCGAGATCGGATCCCTGGGCCGACGCGCCGTGGTCGGGTGCCCATTGCTCGACGACGTACTTCATGTATCCACCCGTTCGATCGTGCTGGTGCCCGGCGACTTCGTGACCTCGAAACGGACGGGCACCCGGTCGGCGAGGTCGGCAACATGGGAGATGATCCCGACCATCCGACCGGTGGCCCCGAGCTCCTCGATCGCCGTGGCGACGACGTCGAGGGTGTCCGGGTCGAGGGTGCCGAAGCCCTCGTCGAGGAAGATGGCATCGAGGGTGTTTCCGCCCGTCGCAGACAGCTCGCTGACGCGTTCGGCGAGCGCCAGCGCGAGTGCCAGCGACGCGAGGAAGGTCTCGCCACCGGAGAGCGTCCGGGCGATACGCCGCTCGTCGGCGTTGGCATGGTCGATCACCGCGAACTGCTTCCGGTCATCGACCGCCATGGCATAGCGCCCCGATGACAACTGCTCGAGCCAGGTCGACGCACCGTCGAGCAACGCGTCGAGCGCTTCATCGAGCAACCAGGCCTCGAAGCCACGGGCACCCAGTTGCTCGGCCAACAGGTCGTGCACCTGGCGACGCTCATCGAGGCCAGAGCGTTCGTCGCGCAGCTCGGCCGCCGCGGCGACGTCGTGCCCGAGTTGCGCGTGGCGTGCGCGTTCGGTCGCCAGCGCCGCCACGGACCGGTCACGAAGCGTCGAGGCCGGCTCTGGATCGACACCGGCTCGTCCAGCGTGGTCGGCGAGCGCACACTCGCGCCCGTTCCGTCGGGCCACGACGTCGGCCCGGTCACGCTCAGCGTCCGCTCGCGTCGCGAGGAACCGAGCCCGTTCGCGCTCCGCCCACTGTGCGAGGGCGCCCCAGTCGGCCGCCAGGTCGTCGGTGGCAGTGGGAGGGCCCATCGCCGCGACGGCGTCGCGCGCGGACACGAACGCGGTCCGGGCGCGTGTCACGTGTTGCGCTGCGGCATCGGCCAGTGAACGTCGACGTGTGGCCTCGGCGCGAGCGGTCTCGTCGTCCTCGCGGGCGCGTCGGAGAGCCGCGTCGACCTCGGCACTGCGCACGAGTGCCGCCTCGATCTCGTCGGTCGACGGCGCGGCGACGAGGCGCGCTACCACCTGGTCGCGTTCGGCGACCCGCTCCTCGAGCCTCGCCCGGTAGCTGGCTTCCTTCTTCTCGTCGGCCGCGAGCTGCGCGAGCGCCTCCTCCACCGAGCGTGCCTCAGTCTCGACGGCGGACTCGGCGGCGGCGAGTGCCACATCGGCCGGTGCGGGCACCATCTCGATCTCGTGACCGCACACCGGGCAGTCGTCGCCCTCGTGCAGGTGTCGCGCGAGGTCGGCGGCGACGTCGGCGACCCTCGCCCGGTCGCGCGCCGACTCGGCATCATGGAGCTTCTCGGTTGCCGCCTCGACCCGTGACCGCACGGCCACGATCGCAGTGTCCACATCGGCCACCAGCAGCGTTCCCTTCTCGACGCTGGCCGAGATCTCGTCGAGGCGGGCACGGTCGTGGGACACCGCGCCGAGCCCCGCGGCATCCGGGAGGTCGCGAGCCACAGCTGCAGCGTCAGCGACCAGCGAGGCCGCGGCGCGCTCGGCTGCCTCGCTGGCGACAACGGCGGCCGCTGCTTCGGCCGCAGTACCAGCCACCTCGTCGACGTCGGCGGGCACGCCGATCCCGGACAACGTCTCGATCGCTCGGGACGCGTCGCTGATGAGCGCAGCCGCCGCAGCGGCCTGTTCGGTCATGACCGCCAGCACGGGCGCCGCGTCGTCGAGGTCGGCGACGAGGCTGTCGAGCGCATCGACCTGACCGCGTGCCTCGGCGACGGCTTCGGGGGTCGCGTGGGCGAACCGGGCGAGCTGTTCGTCGAGGAATTCGATCCGTTGGGCCGCACGCTTGGTCTCGGCCCGGGCGGCCGAGGCGAGACGCTCGTAGAGCCCGAGATCGAGCAACTTGACCAAGAGGTCCTGGCGCGTGGCCTTCGTGTCGTGCAGGAGGGTGGCGAACGCCCCCTGGGGCAGGACCACGCACTTGGTGAACTGCTCGAGATCGAGGCCGAGCAGTGCACCGACTGCTTCCGTGAGACCGTCGGCATCGTCGGCGAGCACCGTCGTCACGTCCGCGCCGTCGCGGTGTTCGAGGCGCGCTTCCTTGGTCGATGCACCCGTCTTGGTCCGGCGCACGACACGGGTGGCGGTGTACACGTCGTCGCCGACCGAGAAGTCGAGACGGACGCGTGCCTCGAGCGCGCCCTGGGTGATCACCGGATAGACGAGACCCTTGCTCCCGTACCGGGGCACCGAGCCGTAGAGGGCGAAGACCATCGCGTCGATCACGGTCGACTTGCCGGCGCCGGTGGGGCCGACGAGCGCGAACAGGTCGGTGCCGGTGAGGTCGACGACCGCCCGGTCACGGAACGCCGCGAACCCCTCGACCTCGATGCGGAGCGGCCTCACGACCGGTCACCGACGCTGGTCGCATCGTCGAGGAGCGCCTCGAACGCAGGAACGAGGCGGGCATCGTCGACGCCGTGTTCGGCCAGGTAGAGCGCGAACAGCTCCGACGGCGTCGCGTTGTCCGGACGACGCGACGTGGAGGTCGTGTCGTCGTCGGGGGTGCGGACCTGCACGTCGATGACGCGGGGACGCCCGCTGTCGAACCACGATCGGATCTCGTCGGCGAGTCCGGCGCGTCGGGTGTCGGTGACGATGATCCGTAGGTGGTCGTCGCCGGTGGAACCGCTCGCTGCCTCCAACTCGGCCGCGGTGCCCGTCAGCGTGCGGAGGCGCCGACCTTCCAAGAGCGCGACCTCGCGCACCACGGCTGGCGCCCCCGGCTCGATGTCGACGATCGACACCGAGTTGGTGTCGGACGTCTCGCCGAAGTCGAGTTGCAGCGGGGAGCCCGAGTAACGGATGCGGGTCGAACCCGGGATGTCCTGCGCCCGGTGGAGGTGGCCGAGCGCGACGTACTGGGCCTCGACCGGGAAGGCCAGCGATCCGACGCTGTAGTCCATGATCGTGTGGGCCGAGCGCTCGCCGCCGCCCATCGTCCCACCGGCAGCAAAGAGGTGGCCGCACACGACGTTGACCGTGTCCGCGGCGAATCCTGCCGTCAGGTCGGCGATGATCGCTCGCATCCGCTCGTCGTAGGTCTGGTTCAACTCGAACGCTGCGTCCCGCATGAGCTCGTCGGCGCGGACGATGCCCCGCTTGGAGACGAACGGCAGGAGGGCGAGCCGCAGGGTCGTCCCGTCGACGTCGAGGTCGACCACGCCGCCGTCGTCGGGCCTCGCCGCCTGGGCCAGGAGGTGCACTCGGCCGAGGGTCAGCAGCGGTGCGACCGCGGCCAGACGCCGGGGATTGTCGTGGTTGCCGCCGATGACGACGACGGGCGCGACGGCCGCGAGGTCGAGAAGTGCTCGGTACACGATCTGTTCGGACACGGGTCCGGGCGCCGCAGTCTCGAACAGGTCGCCGGCCACGAGCACCGCGTCGGCGGCTTCGTCGCGTGCGATGGTGGCGATCTCGGCCAGCACGGCTCGGTGCTCGTCCGCCCGACTCGCGCCGCGAATGAGTTTGCCGACGTGCCAGTCGGAGGTGTGGAGGAGGCGCATCCCTACAACCCGTCGAAGGGATCGAGCGGGACGTCGGACTCGTGGCCGGATCGGGCACCCGTCTCGGCGACGCGGGTCGCCCACGCCGGGAACGGGAACTCGATGACCACCGGGACGGGGAGTTGGGGTTGGCTGACGATCATCGTCCCCGGTTTGATGATCGTGGACCGCTGTCGTTGCACCGCCGGCAGCCAGCCGTACTCCCCTCGCGACGCCTCCGCCGAGTCGAGACGTCCGACGACCCGGATGGCCGAGTTGGCGACGACCCGCCGCTCGACCTCGCTCGCCGTCTGCTGGGCACCGATGAGGATGATGCCGAGGGACCGACCGCGCTCGGCTACGTCGAGAAGCAGCTCTTTGATGGGCGACGATCCCTCGCGCGGCGCGTACTTGTTGAGCTCGTCGAGGACCACGAACTGCAGCGGCTCGGCGGTACCGGACCGTTCCTTCGCCGCGAACGCCTGGCGGAGCACGACGCCGACGACGAACCGCTTGGCGCGGTCGTTGAGGTTGTGGATGTCGACCACGGTCACCTGGTTGGCGTCGAGATCGACCGGGTGCGAGGTGGTCCGCTCGACGTCGGCCCGGATCAGGTCGCCCAGGTGGTCTACCGCTCCGAAGAGCCGGCGGACGAACGCGCCGACCGTCCCGCCGCCGATGGCCCGGCCTGCCCACTCGGTCACCGTCGCGTCGTCGTTCAGCCGGTCGTCGATCAACTCGACGAGGTCACGGAACGAACGAACCGTCTGCCCGTCGATCGACACGGCCCCCGTCCCCGCCGGCACCGCCTCCTCCAACCGGCGGGCGACGTTGTGGACCACCATCGTGTACTGCTGACGGTCGTCCTCGGCGTCGGCGAAGAGAAACGGGAGCAACCGGTCGGTGCAGAACTCCTCCAGCGTCCAGAAGAACGGCTTCACGCCGGTGGACCGAGCGCCGACATTCGGCTGGGCGCTGGGGTCGCCGGGTCGTGGTGGGGCAACGATCCCGACGCTGGTGAAGGGACCGACGGGCAGGCCGAGCTTGCCGTAACGGGCCCGCTGGCCGTCGTCGAGGTTGGCGTTGTGGTGATCGAGGAACAACAAGTCCTCGCCCTTGACGTTGAAGATCAGCGCCTTGGTGTTGGCCCGTGCCGCGCCGAGCACACCGGAGTGGAACAGCGAGTAGAGGAGGAAGGTCGCGTACGTCGTCTTCGTTGCCACGCCGGAGACCCCGGAGATGTTGACGTGCGCGCCCCGCGTCCCGTCGAGGAACTCGGCATCGAGGAAGAACGGTTCGTCGTCGCGGGAGAGCCCCGCCGGCACCTTGGCCGCCATCTCGTCGAACTGCAGCGCTCGCGCCCGCTCGTCGCCGGTCGCCTTGCGCACCGCGGCACCGGGGAGCGGCGGCACGAAGACCTCGGGCTCGACCCTCGTCGTCATCACCTTCGCCGCACGCGAGACCTGCGCGGGGAGGACGCCGTCCTCGATCAAGAAGACGTCGCTGTCGAACTGGGCCCCCTCGTGACGAGCCCGGACCTGTTCGACCATGCCGTACATCTCGACCTTCTGACCGCCGGGCAACACGCGATCGGTCGCCACCACATCGTCGAGCTGGAGGAACTGGTCGTCGGCGATGGCCACCCAGTATTCGAGCGGGGTGGCGTCGTCGGTGCCGATCACCCGCCCGACCGGACGGTCGGTGGGTGCGGGGGGTGCGGCGTCGGACATCGGATCCGACGGTACTCACGGGGGGTGACAGCGAACGCGGACGCCCGCGGCCCGATGTGTCAGCGAGGTGGCTCCGATGCGGACACCTCGTGGCCCGGGGACTCGTGGTCGAGGACGAGCCCCATGGTGACCGCGTCCCACAGCGAGCCGTCCTTCCGCCGGTAGTGGCGTCGGTGGTAGCCCTCCTCCACGAAGCCGAAGCGTTCGTACAGCGCCCGCGCCCGATGATTCCACGGCCAGTGATCGAGATCCATCTTGTGGGCACCTGCGGCGCGTGCCCACTCGACCGCGGCTTCCATGAGCGCGACGCCGATGCCCTGGCCCCGGTGCCCGTCGGCGACGTTCATCCCGAGGTGGGCGATCCCGATGGGGTTGATGACGGCCAGCGACGCCACGACCTGCCGGTCGAGTTCGGCCACGAACATGACCGCGGTCACGCCGTCCTCGATGGTGGCCGTGAACTTTGCACGATCACCCGCCTCGTCGAGGGGCAACTCGGCGCCGATCCAGATCCCTTCGGCCGCGACCTGGACCCGCAGGGCGATGAGGGCATCGAGGTCGTCGAGGTGCGCCCGGCGGATCGTCGCTGCGGCCATGGGCCGAGTCTTGTCTGTCGGCGCCTCCAAGGCGCAGCGGATCTGGCGACCTCCAAGCCGGTCCTGCCGGAACCCACGTCGCCGGATCCGCTGTCAGACGTCGTCGGTAGGTTCACGTCCCTTCCCCCGAGCACTGAATCTCCGGAGGAAGCCCGATGCGACTCGGACCTGTCGTCGCCGCCATCGCCGAGAACCAACTCGGCCTCGCCGCCCACCGTCAGCTGGTCGCCGCGGGGATCCCCACCTCGACGATCAACGACGCAACCGAGTCCGGCCGAATCCGACGTGTCGAACGTGGCATCTCCGTGGTCCCGGGCGCTCCGATCACCGCCGATGTTCGACTACTGGCCAAAGTCCTGAGCGCCGGCGACGGCGCCGTGCTGTCCCACCGATCGGCAGGGTGGGTCCACGGACTGATCGACGACGCGCCTCGTGTCCACGAGATCTCGGTTCCTCGCGGGCGGCGGCCCAGGACGCGAGGCCTCCACGTCCACCAGGCGCGCGACCTCGACCGCGTGATCCCGGGGAAGGTGCGCGGTCTGCCCGTGACCGACGTCGGCCGGACCATCCTCGACTGCGCTCGATTCCCGGACCTCGATCTCGAACTCCTCATCGATGCTGCTCGGCGAGAGCACCGGATCTCGCGCAGCCTCCTGCCATGGGTGGTTGCCGAGCACGCTCGCCAGGGTCGACACGGGATCAACCGCCTGCGCTCCCACCTCGTGACCGACGAACTCCCACACTCCGACTTCGAGCGTCTCGTCTGTCGGTGGCTCCTCCACCACGGGATCACGGATTGGACGCTCCACCATCACCTGTTCGTGCCCGACTTCGGACCGGTCGAGCCGGACCTCACGTGGCTCGACCAACGGCTCGTGCTCGAACTCGAGGGCGCAGACCACCGCGATCGACGCGTCGTGCACGACGACGACACCGGTCGCCAGAATGCGCTCTACCTCGCCGGCTGGGACGTCATGCGTCTGACGTACCGCCGTTGGCTGGAACACACCGAACGGGTCCTGGCCGAGATTCGGGCCGCACTCGAACAGACCCGACCACCCTCGTGAGATCCGGCGACCTCCGTTCCGGTGTGACCGTGTCCGACGTCGCCAGACCCCGAAGCCCAGGATCCGGCGACATCCGTGCCGGTCGAACCGGCGCACATGTCGCCGGAACGGCGGCGCCTTCGTGCGTGGCTGACGGTCAGCGGGTGGCGGCCTGGCTCGTTATCTCACCCTCGGCGAGCTGGAAGACCTCGAGCTCCTCCTCGGTGTCGGCCCAGTCCTCGAACTGGATGACGCCGAGCTCGGTGAACTTCTGGCGCAGCCAACCGTCGTTACGGTCGAGCAGACCCAGCTTCTTGCAGTTGGGGACGATCTTGGCGAAGAGCATCGACTGGAACATCACCCGTTCGGGGGCGGCCATCACCAGCGGCAGCACCTCCTTGACGTCGAGGCCCATGCGTGCCCACACCTCCTGCTGGAGGAAGCGGTCGCGCATCCGCACCGCGGCCTCGAAGGCGAACTGCTGGCGCTCGAGCATCTCGGCGTCGGACAGCTCTTCGTAGTACTCCTTGAGCGACAGCACGCCGAAGGCGACATGACGGGCCTCGTCCGACATGACGTAGCGGAGCAGCTTCTTGAGCAGCGGCTCGGTCGTCATCTGATGGATGAACCCGAACGCCGCGAGGGCGAGACCCTCGACCATGATCTGCATCCCCAGGTAGGTCATGTCCCAACGGGAGTCCTCGATGATGTCGTCGAGGAGCAGGCCGAGGTGCGCGTTGAGCGGGTAATGGCCCGAGAGCTTGTCGTCGAGGTACTTGGCGAAGACCTCGACATGGCGGGCCTCGTCCATGACCTGCGTGGCGGCGTAGTACTTGGCGTCGATCCACGGGACGGTCTCGACGATCTTGGCCGTGCAGATGAGCGCGCCCTGCTCGCCGTGCATGAACTGGCTGAGCATCCAGTTCTGCGACTCGACGCCGACCTGGAGCCACTCCTTGTCGCCCCATGTCTCGAACGGCGTGCCCGTCAGGTCCATCTCCGGGCCGAGGCCGGTCATGCCGCCGGCGACCTGGTTGTCGGCCACGACCTTCTCCTGGTCGACGTCGATCGACCAGTCGAGGTCGGTCTCGCCGTTCCACATCGATGTCTTCGACTTCTCGTAGAGGCGGTTGAGCGCGGGACGCTCACCCTTCTCGTAGTTCCAGGTGAACAGCGCGTCGGCGTTGTCCTGGACGGCACGGATGGTCTCGCCCTCGTCGCTGCCGACGACGGAGAGGATGGCCTCGATGTCGTGCAGGTCTTCGCGACCCACGATGGACTCGTTCTCAGAACTGGCGACGTCGGTCATGACTGTTCCTCTTTCTCGGGTCGGGCATTGTCGGGTCGAGCGGTCTCGTGGGATCGGAGGCCGGGGATGATGTGGTTGCGAACGAGCCGCCGGATCGACGCGTCGTCCGACGGGTCGACCGATGGGCTCGGGTGCATGGCGTAGGAGAGGACGATGCGGACCAGGTGTTCGGCGCCGGACCGGGCATCGTGGGCCGAGCCGACGTGGGGCTCGAGGTGGGGTGCGGCGAAGGCTGCGGCGTGCGACAGCACCAGATCGAGGCGGTGGAACGCGAACTGCGGGAGCAGGAGACCCGGCTCCATCTGCACGATGGTGTGCAACGCCTCGTGGTCGCGGAGGAACATCAGGCTGGCGGCGAGACCAGCGGCGACGAGGTCCTCGAGGTCGTCGAGCGCACCCACCGTCTCGGTCAACTCGACGAAGAATCGATCGATCTCGGTGACGATCACCGATCGGAGCAGCACCTCTCGACCGCCGGGAAACGTCCGGTAGATCGTCGCCCGCGAGACGCCGGATCCGCGGGCGATGTCGTCGATCGTGGTCTTGGACAGCCCGAAGCGGGCGATGCAGTCGAGCGCGGCCCGACGTATGCGATCATCGGTGTCGAGCGGGTCTCGATCACGATATGCCCGATTCACGTCGATCGTCAGCAATGCCCCCATGGGCCTGAGACACTAAGCCCGATTCTGTCTCAGCGTCCAGGTGTCATGGGTCACACACGTCGTCAGAGCAGGCCAGCGAGGATCCGAGTCCGTACGACGGCTTCGACCTGCGCAGGATCGTCGAGATCCCAGCTGCCCGCGGTGCCGATGTAGGACAGGACCATCCGGGCGCCGTGGTCAGCGGCGACGTCGGCGTCGATGCCCGGAGCCAGATCGGACGCCTCGAACTCGGCCCGCAGGAGGCCGACGAGTGCGTCCTGGATCATCGGCTGCACGGTGGACAGCGAGGGAAGGAGCGCGTCCGCTTCGTCCTCGAGCAGTCGCTGGAGCACGTCGTGTTCGTCGAGGAGCGATCGGGCCCCGGCCACGAGCGCGACGACCCGATCGACGACGTCGCCGTCGGTGGGCACGAGGGCCGAGAGCGCGAGGAAGAACCGTCCGACCTCGCGGCGGACGGTGGTCACGACCAGCTCGTCCCGGCCGCCGGGGAAGTGCCGGTAGATGGTGGCGCGTGACGAACCAGCTCGCACGGCGACTGCCTCGACCGTCAGCCGACCAAATCCGTTCTCTGCGACCTCTGCGAACGTGGCATCGAGGACCCGGTCGTGGAGGTCGGCACTCACGTGGTCGACGACACCGGGGCGTCGGCGTGCTGCCCCGCGGCCCGCCCGGCCTTGACCTCGGCCTCGGGGTCAGTCTCAGTCGAGCGGTCGCGGCCCACCTTGCGCAGCACCAGGGGATAGCCGAGCAGCCCGATGGTGGCGAAGATGAACCACTGCGCCGCATACCCACGGTGGGGCCCGGCATCGAGTTCGGGCAACGGGACCGGGACCAGTCCCTGGTCGCCGGCCGACGACGTCGCCTGCTGGACCGCAACCGGTTCGAGCGGCGCCTCGACGATCGACGTCATGGCCTCGAGATCGAGGCATGCCGCGCCGACCGGCACTCCGGCATCATCGGTTCGAACGCCGCAGCCACCGTCCCACGGAAGCGCGCTGCCGATCACGGTGACGGTTCCCGGTGGTGGAGGCGGTGGCGTCAGCTCGCCCGAGTCGAAGCCGAGGAAGCCCCGACTGATCGCCACGGTGGACCCGTCGGCGGTGCGCAGCGGCGTCACCACCCATGCACCCGGCAGCCCGTCGTTCGAGCGATTGTCGATCAGCAGGTCCTCGCCGGTGCGGTACTCGCCGGCGACCTCCACCGGGCGGTACCGGGTCGATTCGACGTCGTCGGCGGCGTTGACGAGGGCATCGAGGTCCTCGACCGGCGCTTCACTCCGAGCTGTGACCCGGGCGTTCTGGTCGGCTCGTTCGTCGTGCCGGCGGAGCTGCCAGAAGCCGAGGCTCACGCACGCCACGACGATCGACGCAACGAGCACGTGCGACACGATCCACAGGGGGCGGAGGGCGAAGCGATACACCGCTCCGGAGCCTACGGACCCCCACCCTCGGTTCTGCAGCCGGCATCGACGGTGCCGCCCGGGCGCGTCGCGCCATGTCGCGCCTGCTCCCACCGACGGACTGCCTGACAGACTCTGCCGGGTGACCGACGCTGCCGAGACGGGAGGAGCGAGGGCCCGGACGCCCCCGAGCCCCCACACGCTCAAGTTGCTGGTCGCGCCCGTCGTGTTCCTGGTCATCTGCTCCAACGTCGCCAACGTGATGTGGCCGACGTTGCAGGACAGCCATCCCCTCCTGCTGATCGCGCTGAGCAGCATCAACCGCTACCTGATCCTGGTCTCTGACCAACTCGGCGCCGTCGAGTACTACCTCGTCGGCACGCTGCGACTGCTCGTGTCGGATCCGCTCTTCTTCCTCCTCGGCTACTGGTACGGCGACCGGGCGCTCGAGTGGATGGACCAGAGGGCGCCGACCTACGGCCCGATGCTCCGACGGTTCCAGTCCGCGTTCGGCAAGGCGGCATGGCCGCTCGTCGTGATCGCGCCCAACAACTTCATCTGCTTGTTCGCCGGCGCCGCGGGCATGCGCATCGCCTGGTTCTTCGCCCTCAACATCGTCGGCACGGTGGGGCGGCTCTACGTGATCCGCGTTCTCGGCGACGCGTTCTCGTCACCGATCGACGGATTCCAGGACTTCGTCGCCCAGTACCGGTGGTGGTTCATCGCCGGGAGCGCGGTGCTCGTGGCCCTCAGCTTGCGGAACGAGTTCGGCGGCCGGGGCGGCGAGATCGACCAGCTGGTCCACCTCGACGAGGACCTGCTGGAAGGCGGCGAGCCCGATGAGTGAAACGCGAGTTGTCGTCGTCACCGGCGCGAGTGCGGGCATCGGCGCAGCGACGGCCCGCCTGCTCGCCCGGGACGGGTGGGATGTCGTGGTCGGTGCTCGGCGCACCGATCGGATCGAGGCGTTGGCCGCCGAGATCGGTGGACGAGCGCACGTTCTCGACGTGACCGACGCCGATTCGGTGGCCACCTTCTGCGACACCGTCGGGGAATGCCGGCTCCTCGTCAACAACGCCGGCGGCGCGGTCGGGGTCGAGCCCCTGGCCGAAGCCGTCGACGAGAAGTGGCAGACCATGTTCGAGACCAACGTGCTGGGGCTGATGCGGATGACCCGGACCCTGCTCCCCCGGCTGGTCGATTCGGGCGACGGACACGTCGTCAACCTGACGTCCATCGCGGCGCTGCAGGGCTACCCTGGTGGCTCTGGCTACAACGCCGCCAAGTTCGCCGCCCGGGGAGTGACCGAGTCTTTGCGGCAGGAGCTGCTCGGGCAGCCGGTGCGCGTCACCGAGGTGCTCCCGGGCATGGTCGAGACCGACTTCAGCCTGGTGCGCCTCGACGGCGACCAGGATCGAGCCGACGCGGTCTATGCCGGACTCACTCCGCTGACCGCCGACGACGTCGCCGAGTGCATCCGGTGGGCCGCGGCGCTCCCAAGTCACGTCAACATCGACCAGATCGTCGTCAAGCCCCGCGACCAGGCCGACGCGTTCCGAGCACACCGGGAGACCGACCGATGACCGACCTCACCACGGGAACCATCCGGCGATCCTCGACCCATCCTCCCCTCGGGGGCCGCACGCCGGCGCGGACCGAGGACTTCTTCGACGAGGAGCAGCTCGCCGACCTCCGGGCCTACGCACGCCCCGTCAAACGGGTGCGGCTGACCGGACGGATCGTGGGCACCATCGTCGACGTCGTGCTGATCTTCGGGCTCGACCTCGGACCGACCCTCGACGACTCGGCGTCCGGAGCGCCGTGGCCCCTCCGGATACTGGTCGTCGCCGGCGTGTTCGGTCTCGTCACCCAGGCGATCCAGCTCCCCTTCGACTGGTGGACGACGATGGTCCACGACAAGCGACACGGGCTCTCGAACCAGACACCGGCGATCTGGGCTGCCGACCAGGTCAAGGAGGCCGTGCTCGGTGTCGTGCTGGTCGGCGCGCTGCTGGTGCCCGTCTATGCAGCAGTCCGCGGCATCGAGACCTGGTGGCTCGTCGGTGGTCTGATCTTCTTCGCGATCTCGCTGGTCTTCAACTTCGTCTACCCGGTGGTGATCATGCCACGGTTCAACAAGTTCACCCCGATGCCCGAGGGTCCGCTGCGGACCCGGATCGAGGAGATCGCCGAGCTGGCAAAGACCACCATCGAGGGCGTCTACACGATGGACGGGTCGAAGCGGTCTCGTCGAGGCAACGCATTCGTCGCCGGGTTCGGCCCGACCAAGCGGGTGGTGGTCTTCGACACCATGCTCGACTTCCCAATCGAACAGATCGCCCAGGTGGTGGCGCACGAGATCGGCCACTACCGACTCAACCACATCCCCAAGACCTTCCCCCTCGCCGGGCTGCAGATGCTGGTCTCGCTCGCCTTCGTGCAGTATGTGGGCGGCAGCGAGACCGTGCTCGGTTGGGCCGGCGTCGACGACCTCGGCGAGCCGGGCGCCGCACCGGTTTTCCTGCTCGCATTCGGACTCCCCTCTCTCGCACTCGGCATCGTCTCGGCGTGGGTCTCTCGGCGCAACGAGCGCGAGGCCGACCTCGAAGCCCTCGAGATCCTGGGCGATCCGACGAGTTTCGTGGCGATGTGGCCACGGTTCGTCGCGCTGAACAAGTCCGACCTCGAGCCCGGACCGTGGGACCGACTGAACGCCTCGCACCCCGGAACCGCGGAGCGCATGCAGTTCGGTCTCGACTGGGCCGAGATGAACCACGTCCACGCCGAGCGCCCGACCGTCGCTGCGGTGCCGACTCCGGTCGACAAGTCCGCTGGCTGAGCTACAACCCCAAGGCCTCGTCGAGACCGATGGTCAGGCCTGGGAGATCAGCGATCCTCTTCACCCCGACGAGGACACCGGGCATGAACGAGGCCCGGTCGTACGAGTCGTGGCGGACGGTGAGCGTCTGGCCGGTGGTGCCGAGGATGACTTCCTGATGCGCGACCATGCCCCGCATCCGGATCGAGTGGACCGAGATGTTGCCGGGACCCTTGCCGCCGCGAGCGTGCGCGACGACCTCGGACTCCGTCGGATCGGGTGCCCAGTCGTTCGACGCCGCTGCGAGCCGCTCGACCGTGCGTATCGCCGTGCCCGAGGGCGCATCGATCTTGGCATCGTGGTGGTACTCGATGACCTCGGCGGTCTCGAAGAACGGTGCGGCCATCTCGGCGAAGCGCATCATGAGCACCGCGCCGATCGCGAAGTTGGGTGCGATCAGACAGTTCGAGTCGGTGAACGTCGTGCGGAAGCGCTCGCGGTCCTCGTCATCGAACCCCGTGGTACCGACCACGGCGTGGACGCCCTGCTCGGCGGCCCAGGCCAGGTTCTCCCGAGCGGCCTCGAGACGGGTGAAGTCGACCACGACATCGACGCCAGCGCGCTCGAATTCTTCGACTCCTCCCGCGACCGTCAGGTCGGGAACCGCCGCCCCCCGGGCGACCAGATGGAGGTCGATGCCTTCGTGGTACGGGTCGACGGCGGCCACCAGTTCGGTGGCACGATCCGAAGTGACGGCAGCACAAACCGTGCTGCCCATGCGCCCGCCAGCGCCAAAGACTCCAACTCGAATGGTCACGTTCGGAAGAGTAGGAGACGACGGCACGAATCGCGCCGAGCGAGCCTCGTCAGTGGGCGCGACCTTCTATACCGTCGAAGGCGTTCGGAACAGTCGACCCGGGTCGGAGCTCGCACATGCACAACGAACGAGGGCGGTGTCGCATCCGCCCGGCGACGCGTGGAGGCCGGCCGAGTTGTCGTGCGCGCCGTCTGAGTCCTCGGCAGTCGCGACAACATCAGAAGCGCCCGCGGACCAACGCCCGACACGCACGCTGACCCACCCGCCCACGCACGGATCGACTCAGACGGCGGCGGCGAGTGCTCCGGCGTCGACCGGGCCCACGGCAGCGACGGTCCTGGGTGCGGTCAACAGTCGGGCGAGCAGTGCATCGACATCGTCGATGGTGACCGCCCGTAGACACGCCAACTGCTCGTCGAGGTCGACGACGGTTCCGGTCGACAGCAGCATCCGGCCGACGCGACCCATCCGGCTGCCGGAGTCCTCGAGTCCGAGCTCGGTGGCCCCGGTCAGGTAGCCCACCGCGACGCGGAACTCGTCGGCCGTGACCCCGTCGGCCGCGATCGTTCTCAACTCGGCTTCGAGCGTCTCGAGCGTCTCGGCCGATCGACCGGGCGAGGTTCCGACATAGGTGCCGAGCATCCCGGCATCCGAGTGGGCCTCGGTCCAGGAATACACGGTGTAGGCGAGCCCACGGTCCTCACGGATCGTCTGGAACAGCCGGGACGACGAGCCACCGCCGAGGATTTGGTTGGCGACCGCCATCGCATACCGATCGTCGTGCCCCGACGGCAGACCTCGCCACCCGAGCACGAGATGCACCTGTTCACCCGGTCGCTCGTGGGTGTGGAGCGGGACCACATCGTCGGTCGGCATCGTACGGTCGGGAGTCTCGCCACCAGGGACGAGGTCGAGGTGCTCGGCCACGGCATCGCAGAACTCGTCGTGCTCGATGAGCCCGGCCGCGGCGACGACCAGGTTGGCGGGCCGATAGTGCTGGTCGAAGAACGCGGCGATGTCGTCGCGCCGCATGGCACGCACGGTGTCGGCATCGCCGAGCACCTCGCGCCCGAGCGGATGCGACGGGAACATGCCGTCGGCCGCCAGCATGTGGACCAGGTCTTCCGGCGTGTCCATCGCCGCCCAGAGCTCCTCGAGGATCACCTCGCGCTCGGCATCGATGTCGGCCTCACGCAGGGCCGGAGCCGAGAGCACGTCGCCCAACAACTCGACGCCGAGTTCCCACTCCCCCGCCGGGAGCCGGGTGTGGAATGCCGTGTGCTCGCGAGAGGTGAAGGCGTTCAGGTCGCCACCGACGGCGTCGACCGACTCGGCGATCTGACGGGCCGACCGGCGCTCGGTTCCCTTGAAAAACAGGTGCTCGAGGAAGTGGCTGACGCCCGCGATACCGGGCGCCTCGTCACGTCCTCCGACGCCCACCCACACGCCGGTGGTCACCGAGCGCGCCTCCGGCATCGGGTCGGTGACGACCCGGATACCGGAAGCGAGCGTGGTGATCTGTGGAGTCAGCGGCGCCGACCGCGTCCGCGGGTGCCGCCACCGCCACCGGTGGGCTTGTTCTCGGGACCGAGGTCCCCGAACTCCTCCTTGAGCTCCTCGTCGAAGGCGTCCTCGAACGAGACGAACTCGGTGTCGCTGGACCCGCCGTCATCGGACGGCTTGTCGCCCGAGTCACGGGACGACTTCTCGGCGCGGGGCTTGCGGTCACGACCACCGTCGCGTCCGCCACCGTCGCGGTCGCTTCGACTGCCGCGGTCACGGCCTCCGCCGCCACCACTGCCGGAACCCGAGCCACCGTCACCGTCATCCGCGGGCTCGGACGCCATGGAGAGGCTGACCTTGCCGTTGGGGTCGATGTCGTCGACCCGGACCTCGACCTCTTGGCCGAGCTCCAGTTCGTCCTCGACCTTGTCGATGCGGCGCTTGCCACCGATCTTCGAGATGGGGAGGAGACCATCGCGGCCCGGCAGGATGTTGACGAACGCACCGAACTTGGTGATGTTCACCACCCGGCCCATGTAGACCTCGCCGACGTCGGCGGCCGGCGGGTTGACGATCAGCTCGATCTGGCGACGAGCCTCCTCGACGGCATCCTTGTCGGTGCCACCGATGGTGACGGTGCCGACGGCGCCGTCATCGTCGACGCCGATGTCGGCGCCGGTCTCGCCCTGGATCGTGTTGATCATCTTGCCCTTGGGGCCGATGACCTCGCCGATCTTGTCGATCGGGATCTCGAAGCTGACGATTTTCGGTGCCGTGCCCTGGACGTCGTCGCGGGGCTCAGCGATGCACTCGTTCATGACGTCGAGGATCGCCACGCGGGCTTCCTTGGCCTGCTGCAGCGCCGAGGCCAGGACGTCGGCCGGGAGGCCTTCGATCTTGGTGTCGAGCTGGAGCGCCGTCACGAAGTCACTCGTGCCGGCGACCTTGAAGTCCATGTCGCCGAAGGCGTCTTCCGCACCGAGGATGTCGGTGAGGGTCGTGTACTTGCCGTCCTCGTAGATGAGGCCCATGGCGATACCGGCGACCGGTGCCTTGATGGGCACACCGCCGTCCATGAGCGACAGCGACGACGAGCAGACCGACGCCATCGACGTCGAGCCGTTCGAGGCCAGGACCTCGGAGACGAGGCGGAACGTGTAGGGCCAGTCCTCCATGTTGGGGATGACGGGGAGCAGCGCACGCTCGGCGAGGAGGCCGTGGCCGACCTCGCGACGCTTGGGGCTGCCCACGCGGCCGGTCTCACCATTGGCATGCGGCGGCATGTTGTAGTGGTGCATGTAGCGCTTCTTCTCGACCGGCCCGAGGTTGTCGAGGAGCTGGTCCATCTTCGGCATGCCGAGCGTCAGGACGTTGAGGACCTGGGTCTCGCCACGCTGGAAGAGGCCGGAGCCGTGGGCGGTGTCGAGGATGCCGACCTCGGCGGTGACCGGACGGAGATCCGCCGGGCCACGACCGTCGATGCGGATGCCCTCGTTGACGACGCGCTCGCGGATGACCTTCTTGAAGACCGACTTGATGGCGCCGCCGATCTCCTTCTCGCGGCCGGGGAACTCGTCGGCCAGTTCGGCGCGCACGGCGTCCTTGAGCTCGCGCTCGGCCTGCTCGCGCTCTGCCTTGATGGCGATGGCGCCGACGTCGCGGAGACGGTCGGTGGCGACCTCGGCGACCTTGGCGAGGACGTCGTCCTCGTAGTCGATGGCGGCGGTCCACTCGATGGGCTCGCGGGCGCCGTACGCCTTGACGAGCTCGCGCTGGAGGTCGATGGAGGCCTTGATCGAGGCCTTGGAGTCCTCGAGGCCCTGGGCGATGGCTTCCTCGGTGACGAAGGGGGCGCCGTTCTCGTAGTGCTCCCACGCCTTCTCGGTGCCGTTGGCCTCGACCATCATGATGGCGATGGAGCAGTCCTCGGCCTCACGGCCGGCGACCACGAGGTCGAAGGTCGATTCGTCGATCTCGTCGTGCTCGGGGTGCGGGACCCACTCGCCGTCGGTGTCGAAGGCCATGCGGACGGCGCCGATGGGGCCGTCGAACGGCAGGCCGCTGAGCATGAGCGCAGCGGACGCACCGTTGATGGTGAGGACGTCGTAGGGGTTCTTGTTGTCGGAACCCATGATCGTCGAGACGACCTGGGTCTCGTTGCGGTAACCGTTGGGGAAGCTCGGCCGCAGCGGGCGGTCGGTGAGACGGCACGTCAAGATCGCGAGGTCGGTGGGCCGACCTTCACGACGGAAGAACGAGCCGGGGATGCGTCCCGCGGCGTACATGCGCTCTTCGACGTCGATCGTGAGCGGGAAGAAGTCCATGCCTTCACGGGCCTTGCTGGCGCCGTTGGCGGTGACGAGGGTCTTGGTGCCCCCGATGGATGCCAGGACTGCGCCCTGGCTCTGCTGGGCCAACTTGCCGGTCTCGAAGACCAGTTCCTTGTCGGCTCCAGGGATCGCGGCAGAAACCCGCGTGGGTTCGGTTGTCATGTTTGGGATTGCTCCTGTGTATGGCCGGCGCCAGTCACGCCCCCTCTGGGCTTTTCGTGTGACTGGATGTCCGGTACGAGGCAGCAGGGCCAGTTCCCAGTCGGCGACTCCCGAACTCGGTCTCCGTGGCCTGAACGGCGGGAGCGATTCGGAGGTGGGCGACTGGCAGCTGACCTTGAGGCTGCTGCCGATGGTTGGTTTGGTCTAACTCTTCTCTTGGATGAGCAACGGACGGCCGTCAGGCCGTCCGTTCCTCGAGACTATTAGCGGCGCAGGCCGTGTGTGGCGATGATCGTGCGGTAGCGCTCGACGTCGTTCTTGCGGACGTAGTCGAGGATGCGACGGCGACGACCGACCAGCTTGAGCAGGCCACGTCGGGTGTGGTGGTCCTTCTTGTGGGCCGCCAGATGTTCGTTGAGGTGGGCGATGCGCTCGGTGAGGAGTGCGATCTGGACCTCGGACGACCCTGTGTCGGTGTCGTGGGTGCGATGCTCGGCGATGACGTTCGCCTTGTTGGCATCGATCTTTTCGGACATACGTGAAGAACCTCGGGATGATTGAGTGGGTATCGGACCCGGCTGCCCCAGCCGTCTTAGTACGAGAGGGGGAAGCGGCGGCGCCGCAGAACCCACGCAGGGCGGGGTTCGACGCGAAGCCAGAGGCAAGCATACCCCTGCTGCGCCGGGAGGGTGCGAATCAGCTGTCTCGCGCGGGTTTGATCGTGTAGTTGTACGCCGGCTCGCGGCGTCGGGTCCCGACCTTGGCGAACTCGAGCGGCGGCGTCATCTTGCGGATCGGCGCGTGCGGCACGAAGAACGCGTCGTCGACTTCCTGGAGTGTCGCAGTGTCGGGATCGAGGCCGTGGGCGCGCACGGCGTCGCGGTAGGCAACGCCGAAGGGGCCGTCGAGCAGGTCGCCGACGATGGCGGGGAGCGTCTCGGGATCGCGGAGCGGCCAGGCGTGGTTGGCGCCCTCGACGACCACCAACTCGCCGTTGGCGCGACGGGCAGCGTCCTTGGCGGTCTGGAACGGGACGGCGAAGTCGCGGGTGCCGTGGATGGCGACGACGGGAACCTGTTCCTGGGCGAGGCGCTGGAGCATCCAACGGCTGCCTCGGCTGCGCAGGATCGAGACCGCTGGTCCGAGCAACCGCCATGGCTTGGTCACGTGGCCGACGAGCGTGGGCAGGAAGAGCTTGCCCAGCTTCAGTGCCTGCTCCGGATTCTTGAGCACCGGGGGGGTGCTCATCACGTCGAGGGCGAGGAGGATGACGACGCCGGCCATGGCCGGCGGGAAGACGCGGCCGGCGTTGACCAGTCGGTCCCACGAGTCGCCGACGATGGCGTCGATGAGGATCACGCCGAGCGCACGTTCGGGCTGGTTGGCGCAGAGCTGGGTGACGACGCGCCCGCCCATCGAGTGCCCGGCGAAGAACGCCCGGCGGATGCCGAGTTCGTCGAGAACCCGGCCGAGCAGGTCGGCGTAGTCCGCGAAGTTGGCGCCACCCGACGGGAGGCCCTGGGTGCTCCCGTGGTTGGCAGTGTCGATGGCGATGACCTTGAACCCCATCGACACCAGGCGCGACAGGGTCTGGGCGTAGAGGAATCCCTCGGCCGTGAATCCATGGATGAGGACCAGCGGTACGCCGACGCCGGACACGGCGACACCGACCTGGTGGCCGTCGGAGAGCGTGAAGACGTGGCGGGCGAGGCGTGGCGCGGCGACCTCGCCGTTGGCCACTTCACCGTCGGACTCGGGTCCGACGACGGGCGTCTCGGCCTCGGGGAGCAGTCGGAGCAGTGTCTCGGTCGCGCGGTCCGAGCCATCGGCGGCGGACGGGGTGTCCTCCCGACGGATCGGGATCACCACGGCGTCAGCGGG
>JBBKVY010000136.1:0-11396 GCA_037968675.1 Acidimicrobiales bacterium
AGCGCTTTCGAGGCGTTGTCCATGGACGTCCGTGCACGTCCGATCGACGTCAGGAGTCGCGCCGGAGCAGAAGTGCTCGGGGGTGTCCTGGTCGACCCTGATGGACGCGGCTGCTGGGCTTCCGACCGCGGTTGACCGTCCTCGATTAACCCACTGGGCCGGTGGCCGAAGCCGCGTTCGATGACGAGGATGTTCGTCGCTTGTCATCTGCCCTGCGAAGTAAGATACGTCTAGAGAAGGCTAGAGAAACGCATCGAAGGTTGGTCGATGTTCAGAGGAGGAGCCCGCCCTGTCTAAATGCAAATATTGGTCGTTGATTACGTCGGTCATGGTCGTCCGCTCCCGTTGCGCGTAAATCTAGCATAGACTAGAATTAAGGCAACCGGCGTTCCGGAGGAACACCATGCGCGACGCCCCACGACCCGCACCGACCCGCGACCTCGACTCTGGCGAAGAGATCGCCGAGATGGTCCGCCGCTTCTATGCAGACGTGGCCATGGACGACCTACTCGGGCCGATGTTCAACGACGTCGCCCGAGTCGACTGGTCAGAACACCTTCCCAAGCTCACCGCCTTCTGGAGCCGAGCGCTGCTCGGCCAACAGGGCTACGCGGGGAACCCGTTCCGCGCCCACGCCCACATCCACGACCAACGTGCGTTCACGCCCGCCCACTTCGAACGGTGGCTGATGCTGTTCCACGAGACGTTGGACCTTGGCTGGACAGGACCCAACGTCGACCGAGCCCGGGCGCTCGCCGACAACGTCGCCCGCGTCCACCGCGAACAACTCCTCGGCGAGTGCGCCGCGGTCGCCGAGTCGGTCAACGTCAACTCGCCCCGACGCGGCTAGGAGACAAGCAGTGGAACTCCCTTCTCATCTTGTCGAGGCCCGCCGAACCCCGTTGTTCGACCACGAGTCCCTCCCCGACGCGCTCGCCAAGACCCACCGGACCACTGTGTGGGGCTCGCTCCACGTCCAGCAGGGGAGCGTCCAGTACACCGAATCGGAGGGCGAGTCTCCCCGGTCCGAACGCCTCGACCCCGGCGACCACGTGGCGATCCCCCCCATTCGTCGCTCACGAAGTCGATCCGTCGACGGACGCAACGTTCTTCGTGCAGTTCTACCGCGAGCCTGGTGCAGACCTGGTTCCACTGCTCGAATCAGCTCCGCCTGCAGCGATCTACCGGGACGCGCCGTGGGAACACCGCGGAGGCGATCTCGACGCTCCCGCGGAGATCCTCGAACTCGTCACCAGGCAGTACTCCGACATCGTGCAGGACGACCTGCTGGCGACGTACTTCACATTCGGAACAGATGCGATGGATTGGCGCGCCCACATCCTGAGAGTCGCCGACTACTGGCGAACCGTTCTCGGCCGACGCATTCGACCGCTGGCTGCAGATCTTCCTCGATGCGGTCGACGGCGGCTGGACAGGGCCGAACGCGGACATCGCGAAGAAGCGCGCCACGGGTATGGCATGGGCGATGGCCCAGCGGGTACTCGGCAAAGGGGTCTGGCGGCCGTCCATACCATGACCTGCGTTACATGGTTCATCACGACACCCCAAGACCTACGGAAGCAGGATCCCGATGGAAACGCTCGTCGAGGCAATGGAACGCCTTCGATCGACGGGGTACGTCAATGACTTCTCCGCCACCAGCGGCGGGCGCCTCCGCTGCGAAGTGTGCCGGTCCAGTCACGACGCAGCGGCGATCTCGATCATCGAAACCGTTCGTTTCGAAGGTGACAGCAACCCTGACGATGAATCGATCCTCCTCGCACTGGAATGCGAGTGCGGCGCTCGCGGCCAGTACACGGCGGCGTTCGGGCCCGATACCCCAGCCGAGGACGCACTGGTTCTCCGCTCCCTCACACGTCCACAGGCCTGAACGACAAGTGTGTGACCTGAGGACGTCAGGGAGTCGAGAGGACGGGGAGGGCGCGAGTAACCGATGACCGGCCCAGCGATCATCGTGTTCGTGCTGTTGGTCGGCCTGCCCGTCACGTTCATGATCTCTGGTGCCATCGTTGCGGTCGCCATCGGCCAACTCTTCCCTGACGACGACTCCACCGAATCGCCCGCAGGTTGACCGTTGTCAGGGCCGGTCATCGATCCACTTCGGGCACTCACAACACCGGTGGTACGTCTGACCGCCGTCATCGCCTGTATCGCATCGGTCTACGAACGAACAGAGATCCGATCTGATGGGATCGCGTGGAACTCGCGTGGCCGACGTCCAGCGTCAGACCGTGCCGATGCTCGTCATCGCGCTCGGTTTCACGGTGGCGGCGCCGATCGCTGCAGTGGTTCCCCACCGCACAGGAGCCTGGCTGCCGCTCCACCTCTTCCTGGTCGGAGGGCTGTTCTCGGCGATCGCTGGTGCGACCCAGATGCTTGCGGTCACCTGGTCGACCGCTCCCGCGCCCGACGATCGTCTCGCAACGATCCATCGATCGCTGATCATCGCGGGAGTGGTTGCCGTTGCCGCTGGCCGAGAGATCCACAACAGCGCACTGGTGGGATCGGGCGGCGTCGCGATCGTGATCCTGACCGTGATGCTGGTCGTGAGCCTGGCCCGGATCCGGAGCGCGGCCGCCACCGACCGCTTTCATCCTGCAATCGACGGCTACCTGATCGGCTTCGTGTGGGCACTCGTCGGGGTCATCGCGGGCATCGCCCTGGCCGCAGACCAGGCCGGTACCTGGTTGGTGCGTCTTCGGGACGCTCATGTCGCGGTCAACGTGTTCGGCTTCGTTGGCATCGTCATCGCCGCCACCCTCCCGTACTTCGTGGCTACGCAGGCCCGCATGAAGATGTCGCGCCGCGCCACTCCGGCGCGCCTCCGGGCCGTGCTGGTCTGGCTTGGCGTTGCCGTCGTCGTCACCGTGGCTGGCCATCTCGAGGCAATGCCCGCGCTCAGCGGCGTCGGCTACTTCGCGTACGCGATCGGGCTCTGCCTCATCGTCGCTCATCTCCCACCTGTGCGGGCCCGCCAGATCCGTTGGGCGGGTCCACGACTGGTCCAGCTGGGGACCGGCATCGCGTGGTGGGCAAGTGGCACCTTGATGTTGGCCCTCCATGAGTTTGGAGCGTCCGTCGACCGGCCAACCGCGCTTCGCGTCATTGTCGTCGGCGGATTCGGGCAGATCCTGGTCGCATCCTTGGCCTACTTCGGCCCGGTACTACGCGGCGGAGGCCATCGACAGCTCACCGCTGGCTTCGCGGTCACCAGATCTTGGCCATCGCTGTCGGCCGGCAATGCCGCCGCGCTCAGCCTGCTGTTCGATGCTCGGCCCGCCACAATGGTGGCGCTGGCAGTCTGGGCCATGGACACGGTCGTCAGGGCTATCCGACTGTTCCGCACCCGTGTGGAACCCCTGACCGAGCAGCGGTCTGCTCAGGGCGGGTCGTAGGTCCAGTCGGGGCGCTTGCGCCAGATGCTCTCGTCGTAGGTGGCGTGACCGTCCGCGAGGTCGACCAACTTCGGGATGGGAAGTCGTCGCGGCCGGGGGCAGCGTCCGAGTGCGATGTGTTCGTCGAACTCTTCGGGGAACGCCCGCAGGATGCTGTCGACGATGATGCGTTCCTCGGTGGCGAGGTAGCAGCGACTCCCGTCGGCGACGTGGCCGAGCCAGCCGACAATGGCGTCGATGTCAGCGTCCTGGCCAATTCCGGTCTCGAGGCGCTCGAGGTGTTGGGTGATGGCGCCGGACCCGAGCTTGCACGGCGGGCATTGCCCGCAGGACTCGATCGACAGGAATCGCGAGAAGCGGTAGGCGGCGTCGACCATGCACGTGGTGTCGTCGTAAACGATGAATCCGGCCGAGCCCATCCCGCTGCCAACGGAGGTGAAGCCCTCATAGCTGACCGGAATGTCGAGGTGCTCCGCCGTTACGACGGCGTTGGCCACGCCGGAGAACACCGCCTTGACCGTTCGCCCGTCGGGGAGACCGCTTCCGACGGCGTCGATCACGTCCCGCAAGGGGGTACCCATCTCGACCTCGCCGACATCGGGAGCGATCACGTCTCCGACCACGGTGGTCACGATGGTGCCCGGCGAATCAGCCGTCCCCATCGACCGGAACCAGTCGGCTCCATTGGCGAGGATGTGGGGGATGGCGGACAGGGTCTCGACGTTGTTCACCAACGTGGGATTCGACCCGGCGTCGGTGTCGTGGCCGGCTTCGGGGGAATGGGCCTGCCAGCCGAGCTGGGGCGCCGTGACGAACAGGCCATGGAGATACGGGGGCAGCCACCGGGGGAGCGGTTCATTGCCCTCGATGACTTCGAGCATGGCCTTCTCCTCGCCGAAGAGGTACTCGTCGGGCCCGGCGACGATGGTGACCTTGCAGTCACCGCAGATCCCCGCAGACTGGAACTCCTCCACCGCTCGGGTGACGAGTTCGATCTCCCTACCGAAGCTGGCCTTGAGGCAGATGAAGGCTTCCTCGATCCCGACCGCGAAGCCGGCGATGACCAAGCCCTCGACCAACTGGTACGGGTTGGCGGGATCAAGGCCCGGTCCTTGAACGTGCCCGGTTCGCCCTCGGCCCCGTTGCACACGAGGAAGCGGCGTTGACCGGTCTGGGAGGCGACGCCTGACCACTTCATGCCTGTCGGGAAGCCGCCCCCACCCCGGCCGCGGAGACCGGCCCGAGTCACCTCGGCGATGGTGGCGTCGCTGCCGATTCGCTGCGCCTTCTGAATGCCTTGACCCCCGACGTCGGTGGACAGGTACTGGTCCAGAGAGGACACCGGTTCGGTCGCAAGCAGGAACGTCGACATCATCGAGTCCTGTCGTTCACGGTGTCGCTCGCGGCGCGGGAGCCCGGAGCTTGAGCCGGCACTGTGCTCGCCGGGGGTCTTTGGTGACGAGGCCTTCGACTTCGATCCCGCCGACGCCTTCGGCCATTCCCTCGGCCATTCCGAGATGGAGTTGGCAGACAGTGTCGGGATCGTCCAGGGCTCCGGACTCGAACGGACACGTCCGCAGCACGATGTCGGTGCCGTCGCGTCGCCGACGGACCTCAGGGTCGAAGCCTTCGCGTGCCATTGCGTGGGCGATCGCCGCCACGGCGTCGTCCGCTGGGACTCCGCCGCCGGTGCTCCGCGCCGTACCGGCGCGCCGACCCACCTCGACGGGGGTGTCACCGGTCCGAATGATCTCGGTCAACAGAACGCTGAGCCGCTCGTAGGGGCCGCTGACCCCCCACCGGCTCTCGGCGGCCGGATCGACGCAATACACGAGGCGGGGTCGACCCGGACCGGACGGGGCGGCGGTGGTCTCGACGACCAGGCTGGCGTCGACCAGCTTTGCGAGGTGTTGGCGGATCGCGTTGTGGTTCAGTCCGAGATGAGCGGTCAGCTCGGCGACATCGACGGCCCGATCGGCGGTGGTGATGTACTCGAAGATCGAATGCCGGGTCGGATTCCCCAGGGCGCGAGCTTGCTCCTGCAGTGTGGGCATCCGCTTGGCTCCGTCGGTGGTCATCGTCACGCCATTCTGGACCCGGTGCCGAGGAGATGCACGATGATCTCGGTGAGGTCGCGCACGGTCGCCGCTTCGAGGAGCTCGGTCACATCCGCGTCGTCCATGCACCGCTCGGCGTGTTCCTCCACGACGGCGTCCCAGAACGACAACGTGTCGAATTCGTCCGCGAAACCGATGTCGCGCAGTGTCGCGTCGATGTCGACATCGTCGGCGCCGGCAACGGCCGACAGCAGCCCGAGCACGTCGGAAGTTGTGACTGACTCGGCGTGCCGGTGTGTCTCTGCGGGCATAACACGCCCCCTTGCCTCTCGCTTCAATTGTTTATCTACTCTAGACTAGAGAAAGAGGCCATGCGAGGAGAAGGTCGATGAGCAGCGACATCTCACACGTCGATCTCCTGAAACTTGCCAGGGCGCTGCAGTCAGTGACTCTCGGAAGAGATCTCGACGCCGTTCACACCGAGCTGTGTTCGCTGCGCAACGCGCTCGTCCGTCACATTCGCGACGAGGAGGGGCTCGCCCGACAGCTGGTGCCTGCTGTCGCCGCGGCCGTACGGCGGGGGCAACAGGAGCTCCTTCGCGACGTCGACGCGATCCTCGCCCACGCCGAGGGCGTCGCAGCCGAGTGCCGATGCGTCTCGGAGGCGTCGCACCTGACGAAAGCGATTGCTCGACAGGCAATCCTAGAAAACCATCTGACGATCATCGCCGATCCCCGCAGCTAGCTCTGGAGATGAGGAGCGACGTATCGGACCGGCACGAAGTCCGGGTCAGGCAGCTGTCTCGTGTCGGACCTGGTCGTGGTCAGCGGGACCGGCCACCGAGCCTTGCCCGAGACCGTTTGACGACGAAGACTCGAACGCATCGATCGCTTCCTTGGCCCGAACCGCGCCGAGGATCGCTCCCATCATCCCGCCTAATCCAGGCCCACCCCAGAAGCCGGCAAAGAGCCCGACGCCAACCGCCGGGACGAACTCCGCGCCCGCGAACAACATCATGCCCGTGAACACGCCGGTGACCAGAACGAGCCCGATGATCGTCCCAATGACCATCCCGCGTCCCGCTGCGCGCTCTACCGCACCCTCACTTCGATCGATCTCCGTCATACTGTGCACCTCGCTGGTCAGCGTCGACTGACTTCCGGATATATCTAGTAAAGACTAGATATAAGACTCAGAGTGTCATCGGTAGTCTGCAGAGTCAAGGAACCAACGCGGTCGCGAACACGACGATGGCGACCGCAGTGGCCAATCCGGCGATTGCGAGTGGGCGAGCCCGCGCTGGCTGGCGCGACGCAATCACGCCGTGGAGTCCTGCCAAGCCGAGGGAGAGCACCACCAGAACAAGCTTGATCCCCAATAGCCGCCCATATCCGGGGTCGTCGAAGCTTCCAAACGTGACACCGCGATGCCAGGCCAAAGCGATGCCCGTCGTCACGAGGACGGGGAGCAACGCGACGTTGGCGACGACAGCGAAGCGACTCGCCGTGCGATGGATCAGCGGGCCGCGTAGCTCGGGCGCGAGGTGCTGTCGCAGTACGGGGAGCACGATGAGGCTCAAGAACAGCTGGCCTCCGACCCAGCCCATCGCCGCGAGCACGTGGGCGAAGCGGACGAGGCTCCAGGAATTCACGCCCATCGATGCTCCTTCTTCGCGCGTAGCCCAACCAAGATGCTAAAGTTCTAGCAAATACTAGAAATACAAAGCGAGGGTGAGTATGCGGAGAACAAGCGGGGTCCTGGGAGCGTGGATGGCGGTGGCACTCGTTCTGGCTGGCTGCGGCGGCTCCGACACGGACAGCGCGCCGACTCGGGCATCTGCGAGCGGTCAACTGCTCATCGTCGCCAGGGACATCTCGTTCCCCACCGGTCACTACGAGTCGGACGGGGGACCGGTCGACGTCAGCTACGAGAACGACGGAAGTATCACCCACACCCTGGTCATCGCGGACGTCGACGACTTCAAGCTGACCGTCAAGGCCCACGGAGACAGCGACGAGGCCACGATCGATCTGGCACCAGGGAAGTACACGCTCTACTGCGACGTCCCCGGCCATCGCCAAGCGGGCATGGAAGCCACGCTCACCGTCTCATGACGACAGCCCCTCCTCACCCACTCGACGAGCCCCCGACGATCGCGATCTTCGGTGACTTCAACTGTCCCTTCAGTGCCATCGCCAGCGCCCGCGCCATGCGGATCCAACTGCTCGGCATCGGCGTGATCGGCTGGCATGCTGTTGAACACGACCCGACCATCCCCGCCGCCGGTGCTCCCGTCCGCGGGCAGATGGCTGACGACCTCCAACGTGAGCTCGAACAGATCCACCGCCTGCTGACGCCCGGCGACAGCGTGCAACTCCGGCTGCCATCACGTCTGCCGAACACCCACCATGCGACCTCGGCCTACGCCGCAACGCCCCCCGATCAACGCTCGACGGTTCGGCGACGCCTCTTCGCTGCCTGTTGGACCGAGGACATGAACCTGAGCGACAACGCCGTGATCGACCGAGTCGTCGGGATCGATCGAGACGACCACCTCGCCGCCCAGTGGCGCACCGAATGGCAGTCCCTTCCGCAACAACTCGTACCCGTCATGGTGCTCCCCGACGGGTACGTCTCGCGCGGGCTCGGGGCACTCGCCCGCCTCGCCGAAGCCATCGACGGAGCGAAAGACCGGCTCCGTCGGCGCTGACATGGCGTCCGCTCCGACCACCAATCAGCGCCTCTCCGGCGGCGACCTCGATACCCGCGGGAAGATCCACGACGTCGTCGTGCACTTCTACCGCGAAGTCGTCTTCGACGAACTGCTCGCCCCAGTCTTCGGTGAGGTCGCGGAAGTTGACTGGACCGAACACATTCCGAAACTGATCGACTACTGGTGCCAAGTCCTGCTCGGCGAGCCCGGCTACGCCGGCTACATCCTCGGCCCACACCGCTCGGTGCACGAGATGTGCCCCTTCACTCCCGGTCTCTTCGAGCGCTGGTACCTGCTCTGGTCTGACAGCATCGACAGCCACTGGAGCGGTCCACTCGCCGACAAAGCCAAGACCCACGCCGAGCGAATCGCAGGAGTGCTCTCCCGAAAGCTCACCGGCAACAACTGGGAAGTCAACCCATGAAGTCGCCGAACGATCCCGGCCCGGCTCGGTCGCCCGCTGACGACGCACAAGCCGACCACGGTGGCGACCCCGCCTGCTGGTCTCACCTGTTCGACGACCAACCAGTCGCCGACGACATCCTGCTCGCCGACGTGGTGCGGCAACTCGCCGACGCCGTCGTCGTCTGCGATACCGCCGGCCTGATCATCTACTGGAACTCGGCAGCCGCACACCTCTTCGGTTGGTCCGCTGACGAGGTAGCGGGACAGACCATCGATCTGATCATCCCCGAGCGATTCCGTGAGCGCCACTGGACCGGGTGGAACAAGGTGATGCGCACGGGGACGACCAGCTATGGAGAACGCGTCCTCGAGGTCCCCGCCAACCGGCGAGACGGCACGCGAATCTCGATCGCCTTCACCGTCACCCTGATCCGCCAGGGAGACATTTCGCAGCTCACCGCGATCGTCGCAGTCATCCGCGACCAAACCGAAGCCTGGGAGAAGCGCCGGCGAACGAGCGGCAGTTGAGATGCTCGCACCGCGACGTTGCAGGCGGGCGAGAAGTCCTCTCACGAGGGGTCCGAGGAGAACGTCGGGCGTGCATGGCAGCTCGTCGCGCTATGCGCCCAGGTCGCGGCCGAGACCAGCGTTCGGTCCGTGGGTCGGCTGGTGGGAGTTACCGCGGGAGTTACGCCCCAGAAACTCGCCCTCCCAGAAGCGCGAAACCGCTGGTCACAGCGTTGCGGCAAGACAGTCGGGTGGGGTTCAGAGCCATAGTGAATTCCCGGGAATCGAACCCCAAACTGCACACTGAAGCGTGCGGCCGTTGGCGCGTATGACCAGGTCAGACGCTATTTCGGCGCAACTTGCACAGGTTGAGGCGGCTCGAACATATGTTTGGTGGAGCTGGGGGGAATCGAACCCGGGCCTCGAGGTGGCCGCGAAAGTCCAGGTCACAGCGTTTTCGAGCCGCCGATTCCGGCCGATGGGAGTTACCGCGGGAGTTACCGCACTCGACGTGTACCGAAGCTCTCTCGCGGTGTAGGCCAAACGGACGGCGGTGGACTTCGACGGACGACTGTGGACGAACCCCCAAATCAGACGCTCGAGGGTCGACGTCCATGGAAGTCCACAGACGTCCGATTCCGCAGGGAGTGACGGCCCGCGGGCTGCCCGCACGCACGTAAGTCGACCCCGGGCGATCGCTGAGGTTCGGGGGCGATTTGGGCCGTCGTTACGGGACGGTTGCTACGTGAGATGTGTCTCACTCAACCGGCGATTGGTGACACATCGACGCGTACTTCGACTCGATTTGATCGTTGTGGGCAGCCCACGTCTGGAGGCCAGATTTCCTGTGTGGGCTTGGCCGTGCTCATTCGTCAGGAGGTGGCGCAGTCGGCGATCACCTCGAGCGCTTCCTCGAAGATGTCATCCACCTCGATTCGCTGCATCGTGCGCGTCGACAACGAGATCGTGATCTGCGACACGCCAGATGGTGCCAAAGCTCGCATCGGTTGTGGCGGCGAAGGTCGGAGGCCAGTCGGAACTTGTCCGCTGGCTCCCACTCGGCAAGTTCCGGCGGCGGAATACCTGGAGCCGGTGGCGAAGCACGATGATCTCGAGGTCTTTCGAGCGGCCGGAACGGACAGCGAGGCGGGCCAGTGAAGCTAGGAGACGGTAGAAGATGCGAAACACTAGAGACCAGGATGGAGGCATCGACCCCGCTCAGCACCGACGCGCGACTTTCCGAGCCCCACAGGATCTCCCACCGAAAGCAGACAGCAATGAGCAAACCAATGAGAATCGGCACCGAACCACTCGGTCACAGGGCGCTGAAAGGCCTCCTGGAACCCCTCCGAGCCACCGTCACCACCTACCTCCCAGCCCGAAGCAACCTCGCCGACCCCGCGACTCCGCTCCATATCCACTGGTCCAGTCTCCGGCGGTCCCTCGCCGCCGACGGCGCCAGCGAAGCCGACCTCGCTGCGATCGATGTCACCGCCACCGAAGCTGAACACGGAGGTGACACCAACGTCGCGATCGCCGCCGATGGGGAGCTCCAGGCGGCCGGGTTCATCACCGAACCAATCGTCGGGCCGTTCGGCACTACCGAACTCATTCCCGCGATTCTGCCTGTACTCGATTGGGAACAATCAAGAATCCCTCACCTTGTCGTCGTCGCCGACCGCACCGGTGCAGACATGATCGCCATCAGCCCCCAGTACCAAGACACCGGCACCACCGTCACTGGCGATGACGAACACATCCATCGAGGCGCCCCAGGCGGATGGTCGCAGAGAAGGTTCCAGCAACGCGCAGAAAACCTGTGGGAGCGCAACGCCAAAGACGTTGCCGCCGAAGTCGACCGACTGGCGGCATCGATTAATGCACGAATGATCATCGTCGCTGGTGACGAACGAGCCGTCGGCTTCCTCCGCCACCACCTGTCGTCGCGAACCGTCGACCTCGTGCGGAACATCGACGGTGCCCGAGCCGGGTGGAGCAGCGACCAGATCGCCGGTGACACGGTCACTCAAGTCGCCACGGTGGCCGCCGAGGACCTCCGCCAACATCTGAAGGACTTCACCGAAGCCCTCGGAACGGGCAATGCCGTCGACGGACCTGATGGCGTGTTCCAAGCCCTCCGCAGAGCAACAGCAGCCAAGCTGTACGTCGTTGATGACACCTACGGTGACCGGGCCCGGGGGTGGACCTCATCGGACCCCGCCCACATCTACCCCGATACCAACCCGCCCGACGTCGGCGTCGAGCTCCACCAAGCACCCCTCAACGACATCGCCCTG
>JBBKVY010000137.1:0-5433 GCA_037968675.1 Acidimicrobiales bacterium
CTCGAACGCCTCGTCGACGGAACCGGGTACTCCTTCCCCAGCGGGCACGTCCTCGCAGCCGTCACACTCTGGGGGCTCCTGCCACCACTCGTCGCGCTCACCACCAACCGGCGCTGGATCTGGTGGCTCACCACCGCCGCCTCGGGAATCCTGATCGTCGGCATCTCTGGCAGCCGCATGTACCTCGGCGTCCACTGGTTCTCCGACGTCATCGGCGGGCTCCTCATCGGCTGGCTCTACCTCACCATCATCGAGTCCCTCTACTCCCACCATCACCACGGCCGTGGCTGCCAAGGCGAACCAGCCGACACAACTCCGTCCGTCGCCGCTCCCACTCTGCGAACCTGAGCCGATCGATGAAGACCGAACCGAGACCCCAGCCATGACCGAGCGACGGCCGCTCGAGATCATCTGCCACCGACTCTCTGCGCGACGGCTGACCGCGATCGTCCTGGCCGCGACCGTGGTGCTCTCTGCATCGGCGTCCGTCGCATGGAATGGCGAGGTGCCGGCATGGGAGGTCGACATCCTCACCTTCTTCAACGACTGGCCCGACTGGCTCGAACCCCCGATGTGGCTCCTCCAGCAGGCCGGGGTGTTGTTCGCTCCCATCATCGTCGGCATCGTGATCGTGGCATTCACCCGCCGCTGGCAACACCTCGTGCCCTTCGTGATGGTCGTCCCGCTCAAACTCGGAATCGAGAAGGGCCTCATCAAGAAACTCGTCGAACGCGAACGGCCCTTCCTCTCCGTCGGACCCCAGATCGAGGTACGCGGTACCGGATTCGACGGGTTCAGCTTTCCGTCGGGACATGCGACCACCGCGTTCGCGACGGCATTCCTCGTCGCCGCGTTCCTTCCCCGCCGCTGGCGGCCCGTGCCGCTGATCTGGGCCGGAATCGTCGCGGTCTCACGGATGTACTTCGGGGAACACAACCTCCTCGATGTGGTCGCCGGTGCCGCGGCCGGCACGGCGTTCGCCGCGATCTTGTGGTTCGTGTTCCTGAACCGCTTCGTACACCCCGATTGCGACTGCCCAGCCTGATGGCAACGAACGAGTCAGTCGATCTGGACGAGGCCCGAACGCATGCGGCGCACGGCCGATCACCTGTGGATGTGGTCCGTGCGGTGGTCGGCGCTGCGTTGCTCATCGGCGGTGTCGGCGTGGCCAACGTGTTCGACTCGACCTTCCTCGGTCTCAGCGACGACGGCAACTCGACATTGGCCAGCCTGCCCGTCTGGGTTCACGACGCTCCCGCAGCGGTGCTCGGAGCAATGGTCATTGCCGCGGTGGCCGGGGCGCTCGGATGGGCGCTCGCCACGAGACGGTTCCGTCGCTTCACGATGCTCACCGCAGCGTTCGTCGGTGCAGCGGCGCTCAGCATCACGGTCGGCGAGTTCATCTACGACACGGTCGACGCGAGCGTCCGTGCGGCGTTCGATGTCGAGAGCGCCGTGGGATTCTTGCGACCGGGCGAGTCGCTCCGCCCGGGCGACCCCCTGTTTGCCGGCGCGGTCGCGATGTTCGCGACGTCCGAATCCTTCCTTCGTCGCACGATCACCCGACGGCTTGCGTTCGTCCTCGGCCTGTACGCGGCAGTGTCGATCTGGTCCGCCGGCGTGCCGGCCCTCGGCCTGGTCACTGACCTCGGCGCCGGAATGTTGATCGGTGCGGCGATCCTGCTCGTCCTCGGTCGTCACCGTCTCGCCCCGAACGGCCACGACATCGTCGAAGGTCTCGCATCGCTCGGTATCGACGTGATCGACGTCGTGCCTCTCGACGTGGACGCCCGCGGCTCGGCCCCCTGGATCGCGCACCTCCGCGACAACACGAGACTGTTCGTGAAGGCTCTCGGACGCGACGAGCGAAGCGCAGACCTGCTCTTCCGTGCCTACCGGTGGGTCAGGCTGCGCAAGACGGGCGACCATCGACCCTTCGTCAGCCTTCAGCGGGCCGTCGAGCATGAAGCCCTCGTCGCGTTGCAGGCCGCTGCGCTCGGCACGCGCACGCCACGGATCATCGGCGTCGCAGACGCAGGCATCGACGGGATGGTCCTCGCCTACGAGGCAATCGACGGCACCTCCGCCGATCAACATGACGACCTCCATGACGACACACTCGACGCGATCTGGTCGATGGTCCACGGCCTCCACCGTCGCCGCATCGCACACCGAGACCTCCGCCTCGCCAACATCTTCATCGCCACCGACGGACTGCCGTGGCTGATCGACTTCGGGTTCGCCGAACTCGCCGCATCCGACCAGATGATCGGCACCGACGTCGCCGAACTCCTCGCCTCGACCGCGGCTGTCGTCGGAGCGGACCGAGCCGTCGCCGCCGCCCACCGCGCCTCGGCGGTCAGCGAACTCGAACGTGCGATGCCATGGCTCCAGCCACTCGCGTTGAGCTCCGCCACCCGCCACGCGATCGGCGGGGCCAAGGGACTCGACCCGATCCGCACGCTGCTCATCGACCAGTGCGGCATCCCAGAAGAAGAACCCGTCCAACTGCAGCGCATCAGCACCAAGACGCTGTTCGTGCTCGCCACCATCGGTCTGAGCGGATGGTTCCTCGTCCCACAACTCGCCGACATCGACAACATCTGGAGCCAAGCGAGCGATGCATCCAAGCCGTGGGCCGCCGCCGCAGTCGCACTGTCGCTGCTCACGTACGTCGCTGCGACCGCATCCCTGCTCGCGGCCATCCCCTGCCGCATCCCCTTCGGGCGATCACTACTCGCGCAACTCGCATCCTCGTTCGCGAACCGCGTCACCCCAGCCAAGGTCGGTGGCTTCGCCGCCAACATCCGATACCTCCAACGCAACGGCGTGCCCACCGCCGTCGGCATCACCGCAGTCGGTCTCAACGCGGTCGCCGGACTCGTCATGCACCTCACCCTCATCGTCGGGTTCCTGCTCCTCGCCAGCGGCGACGAGAACACCGACGTGTCCATCATCTCCCCCGCAACAATCGTCACCGCCGCAGCCGTTGTCGCCGTGATCCTGGCCGTCTCGTTCGCCATCCCCCTCACGCGCCGACTCCTCACAACCCATGTCGTCCCACAGCTCCGTGCCGGCTGGACCTCGCTCAAGACCATCGGCCGCCAGCCCGGCCGCCTCGTTCTGCTCCTGGGGGGCTCAGCCGCCATCACCCTGGCCTACCTCGCGGCGATGGCTGCCAGCCTCGAAGCGTTCGGCTCGAGCGCGCCGCTCCCGATCGTCGGGCTGTTGTTCCTCACCGGCAGCGCCGTCGCCAACGCCGCCCCGACACCCGGCGGGCTCGGCGCCGCCGAAGCCGCCCTCATCGGCGCGCTCAGCACCGTCGAAGAAGCCAGTGTCGTCATCCCCGCCGTGTTCCTCTACCGGCTCGTCACCTTCTGGCTCCCGATCCTCCCCGGATGGATCGCCCTCACCTACCTCCGCCGGGCCGACCAGATCTGACCCGGCGATGTCGTCACGTAATGGTGGGTCGCCACTGCTCCCATGCCTCGAGGCTCGACCTGGCCATGACCCAGTGTTCGTGAACGAGACGTCGCGATTCGGGATCGGTGATGCGCCCGGCAATCGCGACCGCTCCGAACATGTTGCCGTTGAAGTAGGCGCGGAAGTCGTCGGGACGGAAGAACCCCCGTAGGTCCGATGGCACCTCGACCTCGGGCACCCACGGCCCCGGATCGATCGGTGGAAGATCGAGCGCTCCGAGGGCGCTGAACAGATCGTCGTCTTTGGTTCGATCGGCGAAATCGCGGCCCTGGTAGCGATAGACCTCCGCCCCTTCGGGGTCGACGATGAGTATGCCCGGTAGGGCGATGCCGTCTCGCTCTTCGGGGTCGAACAGGCCGAGCGGCTTCAGGTAGGTCTCCCCGTCCGGGTCCGACACCAGACGGGTGTGGGTCAGGCCCCAGCGGCGGGCCATGCCTGCTTGTCGGGTGTCGTCATCGACGCTGACTGCAACGACTTCGGCGCCAGCGGCATGGATGTCTGCATAGCGTGTTGCCAACCGCACGAGTTGGGCCGTGCAGAACGGTCACCAGTCGCCCCGGTAGGTCATCAGGATGATGGCGCCGTCGCTTCGGCGGAGGTCGAGGAGGTTGGTCATGCCGTGAGCTTGTCACTCTCAGGTTGGTCAGCGGCGAGGTGCCCGACGCGATGACCGCCGGTCCAGTCCTCCGACCGCGGAACGTCGCTCGTGCCTCCGAGGAGGTTGAGTTGCGGCACTTCTCGAAGTGAGCGCTTCATCTCGGCGAACCCGGGGAACGAGGCGAGTGTCGTCACTGCGTTCCATAGCGGGACTGCGTCGGCGTCGGAGGGCACACGCGAGATCACCGGGCCGAAGAACGACAGACCCTCGGGCGGCTGGAACGTGATGATCGGTGTTCCGACGTCACGGCCGGTTCGAGACAGGGCGAGCTCCGTCTCGTCGCCGAGAAGGGCATCCCATCGGGTGTCGTCGAGAGCATCGGCGAAGTACGGGGGCAGACCAGCGGCCTCGAGTACGGCGACAACGTGATCGGTGCTGCTGAGACGGGCGGCCATGTCCGAGCCCTCCGGCTTGTCCCAGTAGCTGTCGCCGTAGGCCGTGACGAGCGCTCCAAGTGGGCCGCGTCCGAGATCGTCGCGCACGGCCGCGGCCACTCGGAGCATGCGAAGTCCGGCTGTGTGGCCGTGTTCGTACTCGGGCGGGAACTCGGTTGCGTAGTCCTTGTCCTTGTTCAGGAGCCGTAGCGAGATGAACCGCCAGTCGACCGAGAAGTCGCTCTGCTCGGCGACCTTGGTCACCCAACGCGACGTGATCCAGGCAAACGGACAGACCGGATCCCAGAAGAACTCGATGTCGTAGGCGGAGTCCGAGGGCGGTGCGAGGGTTGGGATGGTGCTCATGTTCTGTTCTCCGGAGACTGGTCGGCGATTGACGCTCGGACACTTCCAACAACGGGACCGGTGTGACGTCCATTCCGACGACCGCTTCGCATTGTGCGATCCGCGACAATCTGAGTCGGCCGGCGGAACCGGCCCCGGGCGACCTCGCGTCCCTCCGCTCGAGAACTGCGCGACGCAGCGAAGGAATGGTTGCGGGTGGCCCGGGGGTTTCCGACGTGTTCCACCCGGTCCATCAGGAGCAGTATGAAGATCGAGTTGCTCTACTTCGACGATTGCCCCAACTGGAAGATCGCTGACGAGCGGCTCCACACGATCAACGCGACGCGTGATCTCATCATCGAGCGCCGATTGGTCACGACCAAGGCCGAGGCCGAGGCGACCCGTTTCCGAGGATCGCCCACCATTCTCATCGACGGTCGCGATCCATTTGCCAACGGCAACGAGCCCTTCGGGCTCGCGTGTCGGATCTTCCAGACTGAGGATGGACCAGCCGGATGTCCTTCCGTCGCACAACTCGAAGCGGCCGTGGATGGCTGAACGGGAGGGCCGCTT
>JBBKVY010000138.1:0-7037 GCA_037968675.1 Acidimicrobiales bacterium
CGGTCGTCACTGCGGACGGCGCATCGGTGTCAGTGACGGTCATCGAATTCGATCTCCTGCGGCCGGGGCGCCGCAGGTGCGGTCGGCGCTCCGTCGTGAGCTGGTCGTGCGGACATTACTCACCGTCTGTGGACGGGTCAGAATCGGTCGGTCGGGCACGGAATCGGGTTCGGGCCAACGGTCAAGTCGGCAGCAACTGGTCGACGGCCATGGCCCCGAACAGCAGCGTCACGTAGGTGATGGACCAGCCGAAGACCCGCATGGCGCGGGCCGGCGACGGGTCGACGAAGAGGCGGACGGTCTGGAAGGTGAACACGGCACCGAGGGCCACGGCGGCCACCAGGTAGGTGAGGCCCATGTCGGCGACCGGGGCGAAAACGATCGTCAGGGCCCACAGCACCAGGGTGTAGGCGATGATCCGGCCACACGTGGTGCGATCGTCGGCGACGACGGGGAGCATGGGCACGTCGGCGGCGGCGTAGTCGTCCTTGTAGCGCATGGCGAGTGGCCAGTAGTGCGGCGGCGTCCAGACGAAGATGACGGCGAAGAGCACCACCGGTGCCCAGTCGAGCGAGTTGGTGACGCTCGACCAGCCGATCAGAACGGGAACTGCGCCCGCAGCGCCACCGATGACGATGTTGTGGGTCGACGTCCGCTTCAACCACAACGTGTAGACGAAGACATAGAAGAGGCAGGCGGAGACGGCGAGACCGGCCGACAGCAGGTTGACCGTGCCCCACAGGAAGAGGAATGCCACGACCTCGAGCGCGATGGCGAAGATCAGCGCGTTGCGGGGCTCGATCGCGCCCGTGGCCAGCGGCCGGTTCTGGGTCCGCGTCATGAGCTTGTCGATGTCGCGGTCGACGTACATGTTCATGGCGTTGGCGCCGCCCGCAGCCAGGGTCCCGCCGGCGACGGTGGCGACGATGAGCCACAGCGGCGGCATGCCGCGTTGGGCGACGATCTGCGTCGGCACCGTGGTCACGAGCAGCAGTTCGATGATGCGCGGCTTGGTCAGGGTGACATAGGCCCCGACGGTCGACCGCACCTGGTGGGATCGGGAGGGGTTGGCGGCCGCGAGCATGACGACCGAACACTACGCGTCGCTCCATGCAGGGAGCCAAGCTGCTGGAGTCACCCGCTCTCGGCCCGTTCGGCCGAGGGGATCCGTTGGCATCCGGCGTCGTGAACCGGCCACGCTGGAGGGGTGCGGCGCTTCCGTCTCTCACCTCGGGCCTACCGCCGGATCACGCTCGTCGCATTGCTGGCGCTCGGCGTCATCGTGGTGAGCGGCGCGGCCGTCCGGCTCACCGGCTCGGGTCTGGGCTGTTCGACGTGGCCGAACTGCGAACCGGGCAGCCTCGTGCCCCACGAGGAGTCGGGGCCGCACGGCCTGATCGAGTTCGTCAACCGCCTCTTCACCGGCGTCGTGTCGGTGTCGGTGGCCCTGGCCGTCCTCGGTTCGCTCCGGCGCGACCCGCGCCGCCGCGACCTCACCTGGTGGTCGTGGTCGCTGGTCGCCGGCGTGATCGCCCAGATCGTGCTCGGCGGCCTGACCGTCATCTTCGAGCTGTCGCCGCCGTTCGTGATGGGCCATTTCCTCCTGTCGGCGGTGTTGGTGGGATGCGCGACGGTGCTCCACCACCGGGCCGGCGAGGTCGACACCGGTCACCGGCGTCCCGTGGCGACCGACGAGATCCGTCTGCTCTCCAAGGTCCTGCTCACGGCATCGACGATCGTGCTCCTGACGGGCACGTTCGTCACCGGCGCCGGTCCCCACGGCGGCGACGAGGAGGTCGCCCGCCTCGACTTCTTCGTGCCCGACGTCGCCCGTCTCCACTCCGTGGCGGTCTGGATCCTGCTGGCCGGCACGGTGTGGACCTACCTGTTGGCTCGACGGGGCGGCGCGTCACCGATCGTCGACCGTGCGCTCCAACTCCTCATCGGGCTGGCGGTCGCGCAGGGTGCGGTCGGCTACACCCAGTACTTCACTGGCGTTCCGGTCGGTCTCGTGGCCGTGCACGTGCTCGGCTCGATACTGGTCTGGGTCGCGACGATCCGGGTGCTGCTCACCACGACCGTCGTCGAGGCATCGTCGAAGCGTCCGAGACGACCCGAACCGGTGTCGACATGAGCCTGCCGGAGGTCATGGACCCCGATCTCGACGTCGACGAGATCGTCGAGGAGGACCGACCGTGGGTGGTCCTGGTGTGGAACGACCCGATCAACCTGATGTCCTACGTGAGCTTCGTGTTCCGGAAGCTGTTCGGCTACAGCCAGGCCAAGGCGGACGAGCTCATGCTCGACGTGCACGAGAAGGGTCGGGCCGCGGTGTCGAACGGCCCTCGCGAGAAGGCCGAGCTCGACGTGTTCCGTCTCCACGAGCACGGCCTGTGGGCGACCATGGAGAAGCAGTGAGCGGGGCGTCGCAGTAGATGGGACTGTTCACCCGCCGTGTGAAGCGACTGGGGGCCGACCGGTTCCGGATCGTGCTCCCCGAGCACGAGGCCGAGCTGCTACGGACGTTGCTCCCCCAACTGCGCGGGCTGTTGACCACCGGCCTCGCCGACAACGACCCCTCGCTCAACCGGCTGTTCCCCACGGCCTACGCCGACGACCCGGAACTCGACGCCGGCTATCAGGCGCTGGTGCGGGACGAGTTGCTCGAGAAGCGGTTCGCGTCGCTGGACGTCATCGAGGCGCTGCTCGCCCAGGCCGACGGTGGGACGGTCAGCGGCGACGAGCTGTCGGCATGGATGCGGGCGATCAACGATCTCCGCCTGGTGCTGGGCACGCGCCTCGACGTGAGCGAGGACGACGACCCGGCCGAGATCGATCCCGACGACCCCGATGCGCAGGCGTGGGCGATCTACCACTACCTGGCGATGCTGGTGTCGGTGATCGTCGACGCGCTGGCCGAGGACCTCTAGGGGGTTCGGGGCTCGGGAGTTCGGTTCACCCGGCGGGCCAGAAGAAGCAGCCGGCGGTGCCCGGGCCGGTGTGGACTCCGACGCTGGGACCGACGCGGTAGAGCACGACCTCGTGCACCTCCGGCGTCACCGACAGGCGCTGGATGAGGGCCGACGACAGGGGTTCGGCACCGGCGTCGGCGATCCCGACGGCGACCCGCAGGTTCTCGCCGTGGTTGGTGACGCGGTCGACCATTGCATCGGTGGCGTCGTCGACGTGGCGGACCTCGCCCACCCGTTGGATCGCCCCGTCGACCAGCGACAACACGGCGACACCGTCGCCTTCGTCCACGCCTGCGGCGAGCCGACCGCCGGCCCGCACGATGTCGAGTGCCCCGACGACGAACACGTTGCCGACGGTGGACGCGGTCGCTTCGGCCACGGTTGCGGCTTCTTCGACCGTCGCACCAGACGCCAGCGCTTCTGCCGCCTCCCACGTGCAGCACGCGACCCCGAAGCTGGCGGTTCCGGTGTCGACGAGGCGGACCGGGACCGGCGACTGGTCGACCGCGAGTCGTGCCGCGTCGAGCGTGGCCGACACCTCGGAGCCGATGTGGATCGACAGGATCTGCTCGACGCCCTGGTCGGCGAGGCGTTGGTACGTCTCGACGAAGAGCCCGGGCGACGGGGCCGCAGTCGTGACCTGGGGCGACGCGCCGTCGGCGTAGCGGGCGAAGAAGTCGTCGGCCGAGAGATCGACACCCTCGGCGTAGGACACACCGTCGACGGTGACCGTGAGCGGCACGATCTCGATCCCGTAGCGCTCGTTCAGGGCCTCGGGGAACTGGCTGTTCGAGTCGGTGACGATGCCGATCCTGCGAGCTGCGTCGGTCACGGGGCCTCACTCTCGTCCAGGAACGCACGGACGGCGCTCTTCTCGGCCTGGAACCGTTGGAGCATCATCGCGCTCGTGGCCACTGCCGCGAGGGGGAGCGCTGCCGTGGGCGCAGGGCCCCAGAGGTTCGACCACCCCCGGCGCCACCAGAGCGTGGCCGCCCCCGTCCACGCAACGGTCGAGATGACGGTGGCCATGTGCGCACGTTGCGTCCACCACGGCATCGATCCCGTGACCGCCGCCAACGCGAGGTCGGGGAAGAAGTAGGCAGGGAAGGTGGCGAAGCACTGACCCACACTGGTTGCCACCCCCTTGCCGCCCTTGAACCCCTCGGTGGCCGGGTAACAGTGCCCGGCGACGGCAGCGGTCGCGGCGACGTGGGACCCGGTGTCGCCGGCCATCATGCGTCCGACGGCGGCGGCGACCGCGCTCTTGCCGATGTCGGCTGCCAGCACGGCATAGCCCCATCCTCGGCCGAGCTGGCCGATGGCGTTGGCGGCTCCCGGGTTGCCGGTGCCGAGGGAGCGGATGTCACCGGCGCCGGCGGCCCTCGCCGCCACCTGCGCCGACGGGAGCATGCCGGCCACGTAGCCCGATCCTGCGGCGCCGACGAGCCGGAAGGCGGTGGAGCGCGGCACGAGCCGGACCTTACCGACGGCATCCGTCCGGCGACCCCCACCCCACACCATCGCACCCCGAACCCACCGGGACTCGGTGGACGGTGCGCCTCGTAGGCTCGCTCCGATGTCCGCTCCCGACCGATCGCGCCGAGTGGCGGTGGCGCCCGACGTCGAACTCGCGGTCGGCGAGTGGGACGGCGCCGGTACACCATTCGTCCTCCTGCACGGGCTCGCCTCGAACGCACGGCTGTGGGACGGGGTGGCGTCGTCACTGGCCGCGGCCGGCCATCGAGTGCTGGCCGCCGACCAGCGGGGTCACGGGCAGGCGAGCAAGCCCGACGACGGCTACGACATGGCGACGGTGACCGACGACCTGCACGCGCTGGTGACCGCCCTCGGCCTCGACCGCCCGGTCGTCGTCGGGCAGTCGTGGGGCGCCAACGTCGTGATCGAGTTCGCCGCCCGCTTCCCCGGCGTGGCCTCGGCGGTCGGCTGCGTCGACGGCGGCACGATCGAGTTGCAGTCGCGCTTCGCCGACTGGGATGCCTGCGCTGCGGCGCTCCGTCCCCCGCCCCTCGTCGGCTCACCGCTCGCCGACATCGAGCGCATGATCCGGCTCGGCCACGACGACTGGCCCGAGTCGGGCATCGTCGGGACGCTGGCCTGTTTCGAGGTCCGAGACGACGGAACGGTCGCTCCCTGGCTCACACTCGACCGACATCTGCTCGTCCTGCGAGGGCTGTGGGAACACCGACCCTTCGAGCGCCTCCCGCAGATCCAGGAGCCGGTGCTGTTCATCCCGACGACACGGGGTTCGTCGGAAGGGGCTCTCGAGCTCCTGGCCGACGGACGGGTCGAAGCGATCGACGGCGACCACGATCTCCACGCCCAGCATCCCGTACGCGTCGCCGCGTTGCTCCGAACACTCGTGGAGGACACCTGATGGCTCGACTGTTGACCATCATGGGATCCGGCGAGACGGCGCCGACGATGATCAGGACCCATCGCTGGCTCATGGAGGCCGTCGGCGCCACCGGGCCCGGCGATGCTGTCCTCCTGGACACGCCCTACGGGTTCCAGGAGAACGCCGAGGACATCTCGACCAAGGCCCAGGAGTACTTCCGGGCATCGGTGGGCACCCCCATCGACGTCGCGTCGTGGCGCCGCTCCGACCCGAACGACTCCTCCGGAGACACGGTCGGTCGCGAACGGGCCCTCGCCGCCATCGCCGACGCGTCGTACGTGTTCACCGGCCCCGGTAGCCCGACCTACGCCCTCGACCAGTGGCGCAACACGCCGCTTCCCGGGTTGCTGGCCGACAAGCTGCGTTCCGGCGGTGCCGTGACGTTCGCATCGGCCGCCGCGCTGACGCTCGGCGTCTCGACCGTTCCCGTCTACGAGATCTACAAGGCGGGGTTCGATCCGTGGTGGGTCGAGGGCCTGGACCTGCTGTCGGAGATCGGCCTGCGCGTCGCGCTCATCCCGCACTACGACAACGCCGAGGGCGGCCACCACGACACCCGGTTCTGCTATCTGGGCGAGCGACGGCTGTCGGCCATCGAGCCCGAGCTCCCCGACGACACGTGGGTCCTGGGCGTCGATGAGCACACGGCGCTGGTGATCGACATCGACGCCGGCACCGCGACCGTCGAGGGCAACGGGACGGTGACCCTTCGTGCCGATGGCACGTCGTCGGTCCTCCCGACCGGCGTCACCGTTCCCCTCGCCGACCTCCACCCCCGCACCACCAGCCGTTCTGGTCAGCAAACGCGCCGTCTGGACGGCACATCCACCGACCAGAACGGGGTTCGGGGGGACACCGCCGCGGCTGCGGCCTCCAGCGCAGGTGGTGAGATCGGACTGGGAGCGGACACGGCACGGTTGGTCTCGACGTTCGACGAGGCGATCACGGACCGAGACGTCGATGGCGCGGTCGCCGCAGCGCTCGAACTCGAGCAGGCGTTGGTCGACTGGGCGGCCGACACGCTCCAGTCCGACGAGCGCGACCGCGCCCGGGCGGCGTTGCGCCGGATGGTGATCCGGCTGGGCGAGCTGGCGGAGGTCGGCGCGCGTGATCCGGAGTCGGTCGTCGGACCATTCGTCGACGCGGTGCTCGACGCGCGGAACGCAGCACGCGATGCGAAGCAGTACGCCCTGGCGGACACGCTGCGCGACCGGCTCACCGAGACTGGCGTCGAGGTCCGCGACACCCCCGATGGCGCGGTGTGGCTCCTCCCGGAAGACTGAGGTCGCGGCGGGCAGATCACGGTTTCTCTGCCCGCGTGGCGGTTGCTAGTGTCGCCTGACCCAACAACGGGGAACGAGCCCCCATCGTCCAGCGGCCTAGGACGCCTGCCTTTCACGCAGGTAACACGGGTTCGAATCCCGTTGGGGGTGCGCAATGCAGTCAGTCATTTTTCTGGTCCCGTGGTGCAGCTTGGAGTGCACGCCGGCCTGTCACGCCGGAGGTCGCGGGTTCAAATCCCGTCGGGACCGCCAAACAGACACACCGAGCTCGCCTCGGAGACAAACAGCCTGGTCGGGTAGCTCAGTTGGCAGAGCGACCGCCTGAAAAGCGGTAGGTCACCGGATCGACGCCGGTCCCGACCACCA
>JBBKVY010000139.1:0-3442 GCA_037968675.1 Acidimicrobiales bacterium
TCGAGCTCGACCGGGCGCGACCGAGTCTCCACGATGCGGTTCGACTTCGAACTGGCCGACCCGGCGCACCTCGACTCGGCGCTGTCGACGATCAAGACCATCGACTCGGTCTACGACGCCTACCGCATCGTGCCGGGCAAGGGCGGCTGAGGCGGGAGGGACGGGCTCGCGTGACGACTATCGTCTCGGGGGTGGTCGGCTTGTTGGAAATCACCGAGGATCTCCCGATCCGGACGCTCGACACCGGCGAGGTGCTGATCCAACAGGGCGCAGAGCCTGGTCCGCTCTACGTCCTCGAGTCTGGTGTGCTCGTGATCGAGCGCGACGGCGATGCCTTCGCCACCGTCGACCCACGGTGCCTGGTGGATGTGACCGGTGAACACGAGATCGGGCTTCCAACGCTCGATCCACGCCTCCAGATCCGGATCCGGGAACTCTCGCTTGCCCGTGCGACAGAGCCCGGTCCCGCCCGGCGGTGAATGGTAGAGCCACACCCAGCGGTCCGGTCGATCGACCGAGTCGCGCTCCAGTTGGGCGTCGACCTCGGCCTTGGTCACGGGGCCGTCCCACCACGGGCAAAGGCTGAACCGCACGCCGTCGATGTCGACCGCCGAGCCGTCGACGTGGAGACCGGTGCGCCCTGCCCGCTGGAGCCAGCTCGGCACCTGCTCACCGTGGATGCCCGGGCCGTCGAGGTCGTGGTTGCCCGAGGTCGTCAGCAGGGTCGTCACGGCAGCGAGGCGCTGCAGGTACGACGTGAGCACGACGGTCTGCGCCTCGACAGGCACCGATCCGGCGAGGTCGATGTGGTCGCCGGGGAGTGCGACGACGTCGAAGTCCGACGCTCGCTCCAGCAACCAGTCGTAGTGCGGCAGCCGATAGTGCAGGTCGGCCGCCGCGAGGATCAACACCGCCGCATCCTGGCACGGAACGGGGGCGCACCCTCACAGAATCGAAGCGATTGTTTCCGGGGGATAGCCGACCCGATGCCCAGAGAGTCACGATCACCCCAATTCGGCGGTTTCCCGATCGAGACGAGCGTGATTTCTCATCGAATACGCGCCTGGACCTGTCACGATCTGAGCACTACTCGGGCAAGGGAGGGCAACAAGACCATGGAACGCGCCATCACTCGACGAACACCGGTGCTCATCGCCATCATCGTCTGCGCGGCGGTCGCGGCTGCAACGGTCGCCGTCGCTGGCATGGGAGGAGCGCCGGAGGCCGGCATCGGCACCGGCGCGGCGCCCTCGCTCACCGACCCGGACGGCGAGCTCGTGCTCGACCTGACCACCTCGCCGTCGTTCACCTACACGGCCAACGCAGCACCCCTGACCCCGGCTGTCCAGACCATCTCCTCCCGGCAGTGTCTCGTGGAGTCATCCGGTGCGGCGTTGGTGACCACCACCGCCGCCACCGGCACCTTCGGGAACGGCATGGGCATGTACGGGAACGGTGGCAAGAACGGCAAGGGAACGCCGTGCGCCAACATCGAGTCGGGCCAGAAGGTGGGATGGAGCTTCCTCACGTCGGCGGGCACCACCGCCGTCCCCCACCCGCTCGCCGGACTCAAGGCCTCCACGGCGACCGTGGACATCGAGGCCAAGGCCAGTGCGATCGCGGTGGCCACCCTCAAGCTCGGGGGCCAGACCGTCTACACCGAGACCCTCCTGACTGGCGCCAGTGTGAACGTAAGCCCAAAACCGGTCAACTTCGAGACCTGCCCATCGTCGCCGGCCGGAGACTCCGGACCGGACTCGGGCCCGAACGACAACTGCTTGTGGGAAATCGTCACCGCGTCGGACGGCATCGTGTTCGACTCCATCGAGTTCACGAACGGCGGGGTCGGGTACTACTCGATCGAGGACGGTGCCGACTGGGGCGCGGCTCGTCAGTCGCACCGTACGGTGATCGGATTCACGGGCGTCGGCACACTCGACTGCGGCGACCGGATCCCGATCCTGCCGGCAAGCGATACCACGGCCTATGCCACCCGGCTGCAGAACCACGACGGCAGCTCGTGTGTGCCGGTCCTGTTCCGGACGGCGAACGAGCAGGGTTCGGCATTCACGTTCCTCAAGGACCTGACCACTCAGAAGCGGTCCGCCTTCCTTTTCGAGGTGGACTGGGGGTCTGTGCCCGCAGACGGCGCGACCAAGATCCGCTTCGACACCGACCCCGCCGCGCAGGAGATCGAGCTGCCGATGTGCACGCCGACGCCGACGTCGGACGTCGCAGGGACCACGCCGTTGACTCTGCAACACATCGACCTCGACGACCCGTCGAGCGATGTCACGGTTGCCGATCGGCTGGCCGACTTTGAGAATTTCCTGGGTTGGAAGACCTCGCCGCCGGCGATCGACTCGTCCTTGGATCAGGTGCCTGGCAACGCCTTCTTCGAGTACGCCTGCCTGCTCCACGACGGCACCACGGCGACTCCGGGCGCCGACGAGGAGCTGGTGTATCAATGGATCTACGTCACTGGCGACCTGCGGATGTCCCGCTAGTCCGACGTTGAAGTCGCCTCCGCCGCCCCGGCGCGGCGGAGGCGGGCCAGCACCGTCTCGGCCTTGGCCACAGCCGTGTGGTCGACCTCCTCGCCAATCTGTTGGGCATGCTGGGCACGGATCAGCACCAGAAGAGCTTCATCCATGGCCAGACCCTGCCCGCGGGCTGCTTCGAGGCCGGAGTCGATGACATCCGCAAGGATGTCGAAGCGACCGACGGCGGCCAGGCACTCGGCCCGGACGAGCGAGACGCGAGCCCGGAGGAGGTCGGCCTCGGCCCCCGCGTCATCCTCGGCGGCATCGAGAAGCGCCAGGGCTTCGCCCGGCTGACCCCGTTGCAGACGGGACTCGGCCTGCACGACGGCAGCCTCGAGCACACTGCTGACCTGCCCGAGCTCCTCGAACTCGGCACGGACACGATCGAGGACTTCGTCGGCATCGTCGAGTAGCCCGCGACGGACGAGGAGTCGAGCGTATTGCACCTCGGCGTACGCGGCGCCGTCGACGAACCCGATCGCTCGCAGGACCCGCACTGCGTCGAGCAGGTACGGCTCGGCGAGGTCGAGGCGGTCCTGCACGAGCAGGATCTCGCCCAGGTTCGATGCCGTCGTGGCGGCACCCTCGGCATCGCCCACCTGCAGGTTCTCGTTCCGTGACTGTTCGAGGTGTTCGATCGCCTCGTTCCACTCGCCGACATGGAAGAGGAGGTTGCCGAGGTTGTTCATGGACCGAGCCGCCATCCGACGGTCGCCGATCCGGTGGTAGATGGTGACCGCCTCCCGCAGCCGGGACCCGTCGCACGGGAGTCCCAGGTACAGCGACGAGATCTCCAGCACCGACAGTGACTCGGCCAGGGCCGCTTGGGCGCCGCTGCGGCGGGCCTCTTCCTCGGCGGCCAGCGCCCGCTTGCGGGCGTCGGCGAGGCGCTCCTGGCC
>JBBKVY010000140.1:0-4714 GCA_037968675.1 Acidimicrobiales bacterium
ACCGTCGACATCGGCGGGACGTCGACCCTCGTGCCGGTCCGGACCAGGGCGTCGTACGGCGAGGTGGCGAATCCGGCGGATTCGTCGTCGATGGACACCGCCACGACCTCGAGTCTCGAGTAGAGGTCGAGCGTGATGCGGTTGAGGGCCTCGGGGAGTGGTTCGGTGCGGAGCAGCGAGCCGTCACCCGTCACGTACGGGTCGAGGCCTTCGGGCGGCGCGCTGTTGGTGAGCTGGACGGTGAGGGTTCCGCTCGCGTTGCCGTCGGCGTCAACGGTGAGGTCGTAGTCGAGGGCGCGTTGGATGTAGGCGTCGAGCTTGTTGGCCCGCAGGTTCTCCTGGGCGAGGAGGATCTGATCGGACGCGCCGAGGTCGACGGGCGGGCGCAGCCCGACGCGTTCGAGAAGGTCGTGGGCGCGGGTATTCGTGGTGGTGAACAGGAGGCGGCGGGCCTGGACCGCGGGCGCCAACACGTCGGCGATGTTCCTGGGGTCGGGGAGCGTCGAAGAGGTGAGTTGATCCAGTGCGGCTTCGGCGGCGTCGCGCAGACGGTCCTTGCGTTCGCCGTCGTCCTCGAACGTGGTGGTCGCATACTGGCCGCGCAGCAGGTAGTCGACCGCGTCCCCCGCCTCGAGCGGCTCGCGACCCTCGATGGGCACCGGGCCGGTGATCTCGAGCAGCTTCGCCACCGAGTAGGGGTCGAGGTACAGGACGCCGTGGACCTCGGTGCCGGTGATCGCCGGTCCGAGCTGCGCTGCGATGTCGCCCGTGACCCGGAAATCGACGGTGTTCGTCCAGTTCTGCACGAATCGTTCGGGACTCGATCCCGGCAGTGGGGTCGGGAGGTCGCGATCGAGCGTCAGTCCCGACTGCCGCACGACCTGGCTCGATGCCGACACCCCTCGGTCGCTGGTGAAGTCGAGCTCGCCACCGTCGGCCCGCAGGTGGCCGATGGCGGCCACGAAGCCGCCCAGCTCCCGCGCTTCGGCCGGGTTCCCGACGAGGACCACGTAGGTGCGGGGGCTGTCGGCCCCGAGCAGCTCGGGCGCGACGGCGAGGGCGTCGGCCGCGTTTCGGGCGGTCGGCAGTACGTCGGCGATCTGGGTGCCGAACTCCTCGAGCCGGTCGGCCGCGGGCGCGACCAGCCACGGCGTGGACGTGTCGGCCACGACCTCTTGGGCACGTTCGAGAGCGTCGGTGACGGTGGCGGCGGCCGGCGCCAGCTCGGCGATGCGGTCGACGTCGAGCCCGCCTCCGGGCCTCGAGAGACCCGTCACATCGAGGGTGGCGGCCTGCTCGGCCGACAAGGCGGCGATGGCGCGACCCTCCGTGGCCACCCGGTCGACGGCGTCGACATGCTGCGCGAGGACCGGGACGACGCGAGCCGGAGCGAGCCACCATGCGCCGGCCGTGTCGCTGGCCATCTCGAGCTCACGGCCGGCGCGGATGAAGTCGGCCTCGCTGGCGGCGTCATCGCCCCGTTCGACCCTCTCGAGCCCTGACCGCGCCGCCGAGATCCCGTCCCGAGCGTGCGCCTCGACCTCCAGCATGGCGAACACGAACGCTGCGCCGATCACGGCGAGGAGCGCCAGGCCGAATCCGATCGTCGGCCCCAGCCACCGTCCGCGCTCACTGCGGGTGTTGCGCAGCGCCGAGACCACGAGAGGCAGCGCGGACAGGAGGGCCGTGACGGTCGGGACGGCGAACGGCAGATCGGTCGGGAGCCGGAGCAGCGCCTGGGCGGCGAGCGCGCCGACCACCGCGCCGAGTTCCCGTTGGCGGCGTCCGTACCAGAGCGATCCGAACGAGGTGGCGAGCGACGCCGCAGCGAGCACGAGCGGTACGGCGTCGTCGCTGCCGACCGCACCGGCGGCCCCGCCCAGCACGAACCACGTCCACCGCTTGGCCCGGGCCGCCGCAATGGTGACCACGCCGGCGAACAGCGCCCGGTAGGTGATGTCGACGATCGTCAGGCCGGTGGGTTCACCGGCAGCGAACGCACCGGCGATGGCCGAGAGCGCCACGATGATCGTGACGATGTGGCGAGATCTGCGCCGTCGCCGTCGGCGTCGGCGCGACCGGCGCCGCACGACCGACGTCTCGGTCTCGGTGTGGTCGCGTACGCCAGGTGTGTCGGTCGAAGCGGGCACGAAGGGGAGAATCTACCGTGGCACGCGGCCGCCGAGCCGATCATGTGCCCGGGTACCGGTGGAGGCGGCGGATACGATCGATCGCTCGTGCGCACGACCAGTGGGTGCTCATCGCAGTGAGCTCGTTTCGTCACGCCCGGACGCTGGGTCGGGCCATCGGTTGGATCGGCATGCTGCCTGCGGTCGCCCTCCTGGTCGCCGACGTGACCCGGATGGAGCGGACCCGCCCGACCGCCTTCGCGTTGATCGCCAACTTCCCGGCGATCGTGGTCGCGACGTTGACTGCTGTCGCCATCGGGTCGATGGTCCGGTTCCGGTCACCGGCAGGACCGACGAGAGACCAGCGACCCTTCATCGCCGCCGCGACGGTCGTGGTGTTGGCTCTGGGCTGGGTCGGTGTGCCCAGGGCCCAGGTGCTCCACGGAGTCAGCGAACACGCGGTCGAGGGGAACGTGCTCGGTCTGAGCACCGCCAACCTGGGCCCTGGCCCACTGAGCCGGCACCAACCGCTGTCCGCGATCGGTGGGGACGGGGCACGTGCGTGGGCCGAGGATGTCGCCGGCGCGATCGGTCGGGAGAACCCCGATGTGGTGGTGCTCGTCGAGCTCACTCCCGAGCGGGTGGAGGCGCTGGCCGATGCCGGCATGGAAGTGGACTTCCCCCATCACGCCCTCGCCCCGGCCAGGGGAACCAGCGGCTCGGGGATCTACTCCACGATCCCGCTCGCCTCCTCCGACCGGGGCACAGAACCCAGCGCGCAGATCGCGGTGACGCTGGCCTGCGACGGCCCGGTCGTGGTGCAAGCCGTGCACACCCGCCAGCCTCTGGCCGAGCTGGACAGCATGCGTGAACAGATGGCATCGCTCGCGGACGTCGCAGTCACCGCGACCGGTCCGGTCATCCTCGCCGGCGACTTCAACACCACGCCGTTCAACCGGTCCTTCAGCGAGCTGCTCGATGCCGGCTGGCACGATGCCCATCTCGACCGCGGCCGGGGACTCGCCCGAACCTTTCCCACCGACGGGGCGACGGTGCCGCTGGTCCTGATCGATCACGTCCTGGGCACAGCCGACGTCGGTTTCGACGCCGTCGGGGAGTTCTCGGTCCCGGGGTCGGATCACCTCGGCGTGTCGGCGCGCGTGGCGGTGCCCACGCAATGCCCCAACCACTGATGGGGCGAGGATGCACCGCCGCAGGGGTCGCGGTCGTTACGATCTCGTTGACGACGTACGTGCAACCGAGGATGGATCCAAGATGAGTCGGGCGAGTTCGGGACAGACTCCCGTGCGGGCTCGGGCGGTTGAATGGGCAATCGCGCATCGATTCGCCCTGGGCGCGGTCGCCGACGGCGTGCTCGTCGCGCTGGCCGTGTTCGCCGCAAGCGCGATGCGATACGAGTTCGACCTGTCGAGGATCATGTGGGGTCCGACCGGCGCGTTCATCCTCGTCGCTGTCGCGCTCCAACTCGCCATCGGCATGTTCGAGGGGCTCTACGTCGGCTCGACCCGATTCGGCAGCTTCGACGAGGTCACCGGCCTGGCCCGCTCGATGGTCATCTCGACCGTGGTCGCTTCTCTGCTCAACCGGTTCGTGCTCGACCGTCTGGTACCCGTCAGTGTCAGCCTCGCCTACGGCGTGGGCGCACTGGTCCTGACGAGCTCGTCGCGCTACGCCTGGCGCATCGAACTCGACCGCCGACGTCGGCCGGACATGACCACCGCAGAACGAGTTGTGGTCTATGGCGCCGGCGAGGGTGGGAGCCAGATCATCACCGCCATGCTGCGCAATCCCGACAGTCGCTATGTCCCGGTGGCACTCGTGGACGACGATCCCCGCAAGTCGCAGCTGCGGATCTCCACCGTCAGGGTCGGCGGCCCGCTGGCGGCACTGTGCTCGGTCGCCGAACGTCACCACGCCACCGCACTGGTCGTCGCCGTTCCGAGTGCCGGACCGGAGGTGCTGCGGAAGGCCACCGACGCCGCGCGCGAGTGCAATCTGACGGTCCTCGTCCTTCCGCGCGTCGACGACCTGCTCGGTCACCCCGCCGGTGTCGGCGATCTCCGCCCGGTCACCGAGGAAGACCTGCTCGGCCGCGGACACATCGACACCGACATCGGCGTGATCGCCGGCTACCTGACTGGCAAGCGGGTTCTCGTCACCGGCGCCGGCGGCAGCATCGGCAGCGAGCTGTGCCGCCAGATCCACCGGTTCGGTCCGGACGAGCTGATCATGCTCGATCGCGACGAGAGCCTGCTCCACGCGGTCCAGCTCAGCATCGACGGTCGAGGCCAGCTCGAGACGCGGGCCCTCGTGGTCGCCGACATCCGGGACCGCGAACGCCTCGTCGAGGTCTTCAGTGAGTGGAAGCCCGAGGTGGTGTTCCACGCAGCCGCACTCAAGCACGTGCCACTCCTCGAGATGCACCCCAGCGAGGGCGAGAAGACCAACGTGGTCGGCACCCAGAACCTGCTCGACTGCGCCGCCGACGTGCACGTCGAACGCTTCGTCAACATCTCCACCGACAAGGCGGCCGACCCTGCCAACGTCCTGGGCCGCACGAAGCG
>JBBKVY010000141.1:0-3721 GCA_037968675.1 Acidimicrobiales bacterium
CGCGAGAACCTGGCCCAGTTCTCGTTGCTGGTCGGCGTCAACGCGCTGGTCGGCGGCATGATCGGCCAAGAACGCACCGTCCTGCCGTTACTCGCCACCGACGTGTTCGGGCTCACCGCATTCACCGCAACCCTCACCTTCATCGCGGCGTTCGGCATCGTCAAGGCAGCGACCAACTTCTTCGCCGGAACACTCTCGGACCGTTACGGCCGCAAACCGGTCCTCGTCGCCGGCTGGATCATCGGCATCCCGGTGCCCCTGCTGTTGATGTGGGCGCCGACGTGGGGCTGGGTGATCTTCGCCAACGTGCTGCTCGGCATCAACCAAGGACTCACCTGGTCGACCACCGTGATCATGAAGATCGACCTCGCCGGACCCGACAAACGCGGCTTCGCAATGGGCCTCAACGAAGCCGCCGGCTACGGCGCCGTCGCTGTCACCGCGCTCGCCACCGGTTGGATTGCCAACGAATGGGGCCTACGTCCCGAACCGTTCTTCCTCGGCCTCGCCTACGCGGGTCTCGGTCTCAGCTTGTCGGTGCTGTTCGTCAAAGAGACTCATCACCACGTCCACCACGAGGCCGCCAACCACGCCTCAACCAACAAAGCCGCACACCACGAGCTCACCGATCGCGAGATCTTCACCCTCACCAGCTTCCGCGAGAAGTCCCTTTCCGCTGCGTCACAAGCAGGGCTCGTGAACAACCTCAACGACGGACTCGCCTGGGGACTGTTCCCGATCTTCTTCGCCACCTCCGGACTCTCCGTCGGTCGCATCGGCATCCTCGCCGCGATCTACCCCGGCATCTGGGGGCTCGGTCAGCTCTACACCGGCGCGCTCTCCGATCGCATCGGCCGCAAACCGCTCATCGTCGGCGGCATGCTCACCCAAGCCACAGCCATCGCCTGGATGGCCGCAATGAACAGCTTCTGGCCATGGGCCATCGGGGCTGCCATGCTCGGTGCGGGAACCGCAATGGTCTACCCCACACTCCTCGCCACCATCGGCGACGTCGCACACCCCACTTGGCGAGCTCGAGCAGTCGGCATCTACCGACTCTGGCGCGACGCCGGCTTCGCCGTCGGCGCCCTCCTTGCCGGACTCCTCGCCGACCTCATCTCCATCCAAGCCGCCATCTACGCAGTCGCCGCGCTCACCGCCATCTCCGGCGTCGTTGTGATCACCCGCATGTATGAGACACATCCACCAGCTCGCCAAGACCGACACATCATCTCCGACTGATATCCCCGAACGACCTGCTCGCCGATAGATGGGGAGTGCCCAGCCTTCTGCTTGTTATGCCATTGGAGCGGATCGGCGAGCGTGGACGGGTGCGGGCGCACAAAGAGCTGCGCTAGACCGTCCGGAAGGTCGAGAGCGGCATGTGTCGCAGAGTCATCCGGTGGGAGTAACCGCGGGAGTAACGCCCTAGAAACTAGGGGGCCCGGACGGCTCGAGACTTGCGAAACCCCTGCTCACAGGCCTGAGCGACCAGTGCGTCAGCCGGGGTTCGATTCAACCGGAATCGAACCCCGAATCGGGCGAAGAATCCGGCGTTTGCCCAGCTCAGTACCTGTTTCTGAGCCCCAATTTGGACCGTCCACAGACGTCTGCTCATGTTCGTGGAGATTTGTTGTGGAGCTGGGGGGAATCGAACCCCGGCGTTGCAAGGGCCGCGAAAGTCCTGGTCACAGCGTTTTCGAGCCGGCGAATCTCGCCGGTGGGAGTTACCGCGGGAGTTACCGTCCTCGACGTGTACCACGGTGCGGTTGCGATGTGGGCCACGGACGGCAGTGGACTCCTATGGACGACGGTGGACGGACCGCTCTTGTGTCGCTCGCCGGGGCCTCGTCCATAGACGTCCACCGACGTCCAACTGTCCAGAGAAGCTGCGCGACCACCGCGGCACTCGGGCGAACTGGGCCTTCTTGGTCGCCCACCGAGGCGCCGATTCACGTGGTCGACATCGGTCATGCGGCGCTGAGGTCGACACGTCGGAGGAGTTGGGCGTTGGCGGCGACGACGATGGTGGAGGCGCTCATGAGGATGGCGCCGATTGCGGGGGCTAGGACGATGCTTCACCGCCACGGGCATCGTCCCTGACGCCGCGTGCGAACCAGCGGTCGTGCCGTTCATCGCCAACTGGTGGAGCGTGAACGACGGCGAGGCGGCGGTGCTCTCCAACAACATCCCCGGCCAGTCCGCCGTCTTCGTCGACACAACCGAGACGATCATCACGCTCGATGCCACCCGCCGCTCCCAACTCGCTGACGTCTTCGGCGCCGACACCGCAACCGCCGACGCCTTCGGCCTGACCGGACACATCCCGGCAACCGACGGCCTTGACGTGGTCATCCTGAGCGCCGGGCGGACGACTCCGGCCGAATGATCAGACGGCGGGCGGGCGGGGCCCGACGGCCGACTCGACGATCGGTGTCACCGCAGCCATCCAGCCCTCGTACCCGTCGACCTGGCTCTGGAGGTCGAGGTACATCGTGGCGTCGTCGCCGACTGGCCGGTGCAACGGCGTTTCAGGGTCGGTAGCCGCTGAAACGATCGCGTCGGCGACAACGGAGGCATCCGCACCGCCTTCGACTCCGGCCTCGAAGAACGAACGGATCCACTCCTGGTCGGCCGCGTAGACCTCGCTCGGCACCTCGTCGGAGCTGATGTTGTTGGCCGAGATCTCGGTGCCGAAGAACCCGGGCTCGATCGACACCACGCGAATGCCGAACGGCTCCACTTCCGATGCGAGGGCCTCGCTCAGCGCGTTGAGCGCCTGCTTCGACGCGGCGTACATGCCGGAGTACATCGTGGCAGGGATGCGACTCGCGAGGGAGCTGACGTTCACGATCACACCGGAGCGTTGGGCCCGCATCGTTGGCAATGCAGCCCGAATTCCTCGCATTGGACCCCAGAAGTTCGTGTCCATGAGCCGCATCGCGTTCTCGATGGACATCGTCTCGATTGGGCCACTGTTGCCCACCCCGGCGTTGTTCACCAGAACGTCGATCGTGCCGTGATTCTCGATGACGCTGGCGACGGCAGCGTCGATCGACTCGGGCGCGTTCACATCGAGTTGCTCGACATGGATGGTGAGGCCGTCGTCCGCCGCTCGCTTCAGCAGGTTGTCGCTCCTGGCGACGTTGCGCATCGTGGCGACTGTCGTATCGCCGTTGCGGGCGAAGGCCAGCGCCGTCTCCATGCCGATGCCACTACTGCACCCCGTAATTAGTACCACGCCCATGTCGTTGCTCCCCCTGTGTTCAGAATTTCGACGGTAGCACGACGACACCACCCCACCGCCGGGGATCGTCCGGTCGCGCCTCCGCAACCGGCACACCGTGCTGACGATTCGAGTTGCTCCTCGAACACCCGGCGGACCTCGACCACCAACTCGACATCACGCAGGGCACGAGCCGACGGCGGCCTCTTCTTGGCGACCCAGTACGTGTTCGGGGCGATCCCGCAGCCGTGCTTACACAGCACGTCGCAGATCGGCTCGACCCCAAACTTGGACCGGTACTCGTCGATGAACGCGATCACTTCTTCGACTGGCGGTCGAGCTCCGCCCCGAAGAAATGCGCCGCGGACTTCAAGATCGGCGGATCCAACCGGTGAGCGCACTGGTCCTGTGAAGTACCGAGTCTCTCGATCACAGGAGCACCACCGTGCCGGGCATCCTCACCCACGAACAGAAGCAGCTCGCGTTTCGTCTCCG
>JBBKVY010000142.1:0-29080 GCA_037968675.1 Acidimicrobiales bacterium
TCGGCGACAGCCTCGGGACCCACCTGGGCGAGTGCCTGGGCATAGACGGTGTTCACCGAGTTGACCGTTCCCTCGAACAACGAGAGCGTGCCGTAACCGGCGCCGCCGGCGTTCTGCACGGTCCACGGCTCTGGCGGGATGTCGAGCGTGATCTCCGGCGGGGCACTGAACTGCTGGCCGGCTCCGTTCCCCGCCTCGAAGTTCGCGGCCAGCACCAGCGGCTTGAACGTCGAGCCGGGCTGGCGACCCGTACTTGCCTCGTCGGAGACGAGGTCGACCTTCAGCGTTTCGTAGTCGCGGCCCCCGACCCACGCACGGATCGCTCCCGATCGGTCGATGCCGACCACCGCGGCCTGGGGATCCTCGGGATCGTCGAGGCTCGTGGCCACGGCCGCCTCGGCCGCCTTCTGGTCCGCGATGTCGAGCGTGGTGTGGACGACGAGACCGCGGTCGTAGAGCGCCTGCTCCCCGAACTCGTCGACCAGGTCGGCGCGGACCTTCTCGACGAAGTGGGGGGCGACGCCCGCGCTCAGCGTGGTGGGCGAGGCCTCGTCCAGCACCTCGAGCGCCGTCGCCTGTGCGGCCTCGGCCTCGTCGGCCTCGAGTGCACCGGTCTGGACCATCGCGGTGAGGACGTCGTCGCGTCGTTCCTTGGCCGCGTCGGCCGACGAGGTGGGATCCAAGGCCTCGGGCGAACGGAGCATGCCGATCAACAGCGCCGACTGAGCGGGCGCCAGATCGGACGCAGGGATGTCGAAGTAGGTCGTCGACGCTGCCTCGATCCCGTATGCACCCCGGCCGAAGTACACGGCGTTGAGGTAGCGCTCGAGGATCTCGTCCTTGCTCGTGGTCTGCTCGAGCTTCACCGAGAGGACCGCTTCGCGGACCTTGCGACTGATGGTGCGATCGTCGTTGAGATAGACGTTCTTGACCAGCTGCTGGGTGATGGTCGAGCCGCCCTGCAGATCGTCGTGACGCACGTTGTTCCACAGTGCGCGCACGATGCCGACCGGGTCGACGCCGTCGTGGTCGTAGAACCGCTGGTCCTCCGCGGCGACGAGCGCATCGACCACGCTCGGGTCGATCTCGTCGAGCGGGACCTCGAGCCGGAGCCCGTCTTGCGCGAGCACCGCCAGTTCGTCACCGTTGCGATCGAGCAGCACCGCCGACTCGCCCGACGCGGCAGCCTCGGGGAGATCCGTCGTCGTCCAGATCCAGATGCCGGCGAGCACGAGGAGTCCGGACAGACCTGCGCCGACGTAGGTCGGCCATCGGAGGAAGCGCCAAACGATCGCGGCGCGCGCACGCCACACGGGAACGCCGTCATCGGTCTCGACAGGACCATGGTCGCCCGTGGTGTCGGCGTCGTCTGGTCGACCGACCGACGGGTCGGCCGAGGAGGGCTGGGTGGGCATGGACGACTCCTGGGAGAGGCAGGACCGTTCCGTACCCGAGCGGCACCGCCGCCAGAACCCTTTTGTCACGGTCCGTGCCGCAACCCAAGTTCAGCGAATCGGCGACTCGGCACGCACGAAGCCGTCGAGGTCGCCATCACCACGAAAGAGATGGCGATGACCATCGGTGAACCGAACGATCGCGACCCCCCGCAGGCAGGTGCCGTCGGGAACCTCGAACGCCAGGTCGTGCCGGGCCTGGGCGACCGGCAGGGCTCGGTCCGTGTGGATCTGGGCCTCCCAGTCGGTGGCGGCAGGGGTCGACGCGCCGTCGCGGAGGACCACGAACACATCGGCGTACGAGAAGTCGACGGGCACGCCGTCCACGTCGGCGTGGCTGGCGATGATGCGGTACGACTCCATCAGCGGGCGACGATAGGCGACGGGCCGTGGGCCCGGTCATGCTGCCAGCACCTCGTTGCGTTCGAGCGCGGACCACAGCGCCGTGCGACAACGGATCGCCGGGCGCCCCTCGAGCCGGTTCACGAGAACGATCCCGTCGATGAGGTCGGCGAGGACGTTGGTCCACGGTCGATCGGCCACCACGACCGAGATCGTGACCCCGCGACGGGTGCGGCGGATGGTTCGGACGGCGGTCGGGGAACGGGGAGGGCTGCGGAACGTGGGCACGTCGAGCCCCTGGAGACGAGACGACTCGCTGAGCGTGCGGACCGCATGAGCGAAGGAGAGCGTGGAGGACATCGGGTCCATCATCCGCGCTGCCGGTGACAAGAACGCTCCCCGGCCCGACCATCACCGAATTACTGTCACCCCCCTCGTGCGATCGTCAGGTCATGAGCGAGACCACAGCCACCGCCGCACCCCCGATGCTCGAGTACCGACCGGCACAGCAACGGGTGATCGACCTGCTCGGCCGCCACCACGACGACGCGCCGGACCTCGGCCCCGAGATCGCCGCGCACCTCCGCGCCGAGATCGACGAACGCCTCGCCGATGTCGCCGAGCTCATCCCCGAGGGTCAAGACCTGTGGGTGGGCAAGACGCCTCTCGCCGCCTTCAACGCCTGCCAGGGCCGGTGGCGGGCCCAGACGTCCACACCGTTCGCGTGGAGCGTCCCGGCAGTGCGCGGCACCGTGAGCCACAAGGCCATCGAGCTCACCCTCAACTGGCGTGGCCCGGTGGAACCCGGACGGGCGGTCGACGCGGCGATCGACCAGTTCCTCGACGACGAGTACGCCTCGGCGGGGACGTACCTCCGGACGTTGACGACCGTCGACCTGGCCGAGCTCCGGAGCGCCTCGGTCGATCTCGTGACCGCGTTCGAGGAGTGCTTCCCACCGTTGAAGCCGCGGTGGCGACCAGTCATCGACGGGCGCAGCCGGGCCGAACTCTGCGGCGGCAGGATCGTGCTCTCCGGTCGGCCCGACCTCACCCTGGGGCAGGCACTGCGCGCCGGCAAGGTCATCATCGATCTCAAGACCGGGAGCCCGCATCCCCACCACGTCGACGATCTGCGGTTCTACGCGCTGATCGACACGCTCCGCGTCGGATTGCCGCCTCGCCGGCTGGCAACCGTGTACCTCGACGCCGGGCAGCCGGTGGCCGAGACCGTCACCGTCGGAGTCCTCGAGGCCACGACCGAACGCGTCGTCCGCACGGTGACCGCGATGATCGAGACTCGTTGGGGCACTGCCCCGACCCAACTCCGGACTGGCGCCCACTGCTCCTGGTGTCCGGGGCGTGCCACCTGCCGCGCCGGCCTCGAGAGGACGGCGACCGACGAACCCGGTGGAGGTGGCGGATGATCAGCGCAGCGCGTCGTCACCAACTCGGTCCATCATCCCGAACCGGCCCGACGCCCGGATCCGCAGCCAGACGAGCGCGAGTCCGGCACCGGCCAGCGCGGTCACCGCCCGCACCCCGATCACGTCGGCGATCGCGCCCTGGACCAACGACCCGATCGGATAGCTGCTGGTGAGGCCCATCACGTAGAGCGCCAGCACCTTGCCCCGTCGTTCCTCGGCGACCTGGACCTGGATGGTCGTGTTGAGGGTCGACGCGACAGCGAGGTAGGCGCCGCCGGCGAAGGCCAGGGAGAGCACGGCCAGCGGGAAGACCGGAGACAGGGCGAAGGCCACGAGCGACACCGCGTAGATCGCCAATCCTCGGCCAGCGAGCGTGGAACGGAGCATGCCGCTTCCGCGGCCGGCCACGAAGGGTGTCGCCAGTACCCCGCCGATCCCGAGGGCCGCGCCGAGCAGGCCGTAGAGCGAGTCGCTGACCGCGAACACCTCCTCGGCGAAAACCGCCAGCAGCGGGAACACCGGACTTCCCAGGAAGCCGATCGACGCCACCACCAACACGCAGGCCGCGATCCCAGGCATGCCGCGGATGTAGGCGATGGTCTCCTTCGTCTCCCGGCGCACCGACGATCGCTCACCAGCGGCCGCGATGGCGGCCGGCTGCCCCGGGATCGACGCGAGCGCGGCGAGCACGGCCACGAAGGAGATCGCGTTGAGCGCGAACGCGCCCGACGGGCCGAGGGTGGCCAGCACGACGCCGCCGAGCGCGGGCCCGAACGCTCGTGCGCCGTTGAACTGCGCCGAGTTGAGGGTCACGGCGTTGAGCAGCAGGTGGCGCGGCACGAGTTCGGACACGAACGCCTGCCACGACCCGATGGCGATGCCCGACGTGGCGCCGAGGAGGGCCACCAGCGCGGCGATGCTCCATGGAGCGGCGGCACCGCTCGACCACAGGGCCCACAGAGCGATGGCGATGGCCGCCATCGCGGTCTGGGCGACGAGCAGGACGGAACGACGGGGGAACCGATCGGCGATCGACCCACCCAGCGGACCCATGAGGACCGCCGGGAAGAACTGGGCGAACGACGCCACGCCGACCCAGGTGGCCGATTCGGTGAGCTGGTACAACACGAACGGGACCGAGACGTTCTGCATCCAGGAGCCGCTGTTCGACACCAGCGCCCCGACCCAGAACCGTCGGAACTCGGGGATCGCGAACGCTGCGCCCGCCTCGCGAAGCCCCGGCCGGCGCGGCGACGTCGGCGGCGTGTCGGACGGCGCGGTCACCCGGCCGACGCTACCGGCGCCCTCGGAACCCACGTCAGAATCGAGTCGCCGAACGGGATGCACCGGCGTGCACGGGGGGCGCGTACCATCGGCCTCATGGCCCGCCCCACCACCGAGGTGCCCCGCACGGGTGCACATCTGGTTCCGGTGCCGCAGCCGATGCCCGCCGCCCCGCCGCTCGAGGATCCTCGCAGTTCCGACGTCGACCAATGGGGTCGCTCGGAGCGCACGCGTGCCGCCGTCCGGGCCCTGTTCCAGCCGTTCTACGAGCACTGGTTCCGGGCCGAGTGGGAGGGACTCGAGAAGATCCCTGCTGACGGCGGCGCCTTGCTGGTGGCGAACCATGCCGGCGCGATTCCCAGCGATGCCCCCGTGATCATGCACGGCATCGAGACCGAACTCGAACGTCCGGTGTACGGCCTCGCCGACGAACTGTTCAAGAAGCTCCCGCTCGCGGGAACCCTGTGGTCACGCAGCGGCGGAGTGCTGGCCCACCCCGACAACGCCTACCGTCTCCTCCGCGAACACGACCAGCTGGTCCTGGCGTTCCCCGAGGGCTCCAAGGGTCCGGGCAAGACGTTCAACGAGCGCTATCGCCTCCGCCGTTTCGGGCGAGGCGGCTTCGTGCAGATCGCCATGCGCGCAGGCGTCCCCGTCGTGCCCATCGCCGTCGTGGGTGCGGAGGAGTCGATGCCGACCCTCGCCAACCTCACCCCGCTCGCCAAGGCGCTGGGTCTGCCCTACGCCCCGGTCACGGCCAACATGTTGACCTTCGGCGCGCTCCTGGGGCCGCTGGGCTCGGCATTGTGGTTCCCCGCCAAGTTCAAGCTCCGAGTGCTCGACCCGGTGAGCTTCGACGTTCCCCCCGACCAGCCCCGGTACTCGCGGGCACGGGTGATGGACGAGTCCGAAGCCATCCGCCAACAGATCCAGGAAGCCCTCTACGACATGCTCCGGTCGCGGAAGTCGGTGTGGACGGGGTGAGCCGCTGATGGGACGACGTGTCCTGGTCACCGGCCTCGGGTCCTTCTGGGGTGGTCGGGTCGCCAAAGCCCTCGAGGCGGATCCCACTGTCGACGTCATCGTCGGACTCGACACCCGCGAGCCCCAGGTCGAACTCGAGCGCACCGAGTACGTCCGCAGCGACGAGAACTACTCGATCCTGTCGCGCATCGTGTCCGCGACGCAGGTCGACACCATCGTCCACACCTTCCTCGTCGTCGATTCGACGTCGATGTCGGGTCAGGGCATGCACGATATCAACGTGATCGGAACGATGAACCTCTTCGCTGCCGCCACCGACTCGTCGGTCCGCAACGTGGTGGTGAAGTCGTCGTCGTACGTCTACGGGTGCCATCCCCGCGACCCGGTGTGGTTCACCGAGGAGACACCCCGTCAAGTGCCGCCACGGCATCGGGTGGAACGGTCGCTGACCGAGGTGGAGTCCTACGTCCACGACTTCACCGTCGACAATCCACATGTCGCGGTGGCGATGCTCCGGTTCTCCAACGTCCTGGGGACCGAGATCGTGACGCCCCTGTCGAAGATGCTCGAGGCTCCGGTCGTGCCGTCGATCTTCGGCTTCGACCCCCGCTTCCAGTTCGTCCACGAGCACGACGTCATCCGCGCCATCCTCTTCGTGCTCGACGAGAACCTCACGGGCGTGTTCAACGTCGCCGGCGACGGACAGCTCCCCTGGAGCGAGGTCGCCGGCATCTGTGGCAAGCGCACGGTGCCGCTCCCACCCATCGGCCAGGGCATCGTGGCCGCGGGCCTGCGCCGCCTCGGCATCGACATCCCTCCCGAGATCGTCGATCTCCTGAGCTACGGGCGTGGAATCGACAACGAGCGCCTCAAGAGCGCCGGCTTCGACTACACCCACACCTCGGCCGGCACCGTCCGAGCGTTCATCGAAGCGCTCCGGCTCCGGCGGACCGTTGGCCCGGAACAGCAGTATCGATACGAGAGCGAGGTCGAGGACTTCTTCAAGCGGTCCTCGTCCGTGGTGCGCCGCACCGAAGCGCCCCGGGCCGAGTAGCGCCAGATCGGGTCGCGGTCGCGGCGGCGGCTCACGATCGGGTGCGTACCTCGGCATCGAGGTCCAGGGGGGCGACCTTCCCCGACTCCTCGTCAGGCCCCCACTCCTCCGTCGGCGTGAGGTACATCACCTCGAACTCGTTGCCGTCGGGGTCTGCCGCGTAGAGCGACTTGCTCACGCCGTGGTCGGACTGACCCACGAGCGCACCTCGTCCGGCGAGGACCTCGCGTGCCCGGGCGAGTTCCTGGATGGTGTCGACACGCCAGGCCAAGTGGTAGAGACCGGTCGAACCCCGGGGCGGTCGTGGTGCCCCGGGACCGACCGCAATGAGGCCGAGGTCGTGGTGGTTGGTCGACCGCCCGGCACGCAGGAACGTCGCGCGCCCGCCCGGATCAGCCGACACCACGACGAACCCGAGCACCTCGGTGTAGAACGCCTGCGCCGTGGGCACGTCGCGCACGTACAGGACGGCATGATTCAGTTCGCTGACTTGTATCGGTTCCACGACTCGAGTCTCTCCCACTTCTCCTCTGAGCGTCAGGATCCAGCGACCGCTTGGACGTCGATGGCGATCTTCACCGTCTTGCCGACGAGGACGCCACCGGTCTCGAGCGCCTGGTTCCAGGTGATCCCGAACTCGTCACGATCGATCTCGGTCGACGACGTGAACGCGATGCGGCCATTGCCCCACGGGTCCTCGCCGGCTCCCTCGAACTCGACGTCCAGGGTGACCGGACGGGAGACGTCGCGGACCGTGAGCTCACCGTCGACCTTCCAGTCATCGCCGTCCTGACGGACGCCGGTCGATCGGAAGGCGAGCGTCGGGTACTGATCGACGTCGAAGAAGTCGGCGCCCTTCACGTGACCGTCACGATCGTCGTTGCCGGTGGTGAAGCTTGCCGCGTCGAGGCTCACCTGCACCGAGCTCTGCGACGGATCCTCGGTGATCTCGACCGTCCCGGAGAACGACTCGAACCCGCCGCGCACCTTGGAGAGTCCGAGGTGGCGGACCTGGAACGTGGCCGAACTGTGGCTCGGATCGATGGTGTAGCTGCCCGGGAGGGGAACCGTGGTGCCGGCGGCGGTGCGAACGAGGGTCGGGGTGCTCATGGGGTGACTCCTTGGAAGTTTGTTGCTGAAAGGAATGTTGTACAAACAACAACCTAGCGACAGATCATTGCGTGTGCAACCTTTTCTTCGTACGCTGGTCGCATGGCCCGCATCCCGGCTCACGCTTCCTCGGTCGACTCGCTCGACGACCCCCGGGTCGACGCGTTCGGGATGCTCGTCGAGACCCACAACGAGTTGACCGCCGCGATCACCAAGCGCTTGGCCGCCACCGACGCTCCGCCCGTTCCATGGCTCGGGGTCCTGCTCCGTCTCGCGCGGACCCCCGGTCAGCGGCTCCGGATGTCCGCGCTCGCGCGCGACATGACGATGAGCACCAGCGGCCTCACCCGTCTCATCGACCGGGTCGAGGCGGCCGGTCATGTCGAGCGCGAGCGGTGCCCCGAGGACCGCCGTGGACTGTGGGCGTCGCTGACGCCCGAGGGACTCGCCGTGGTCATGGCCGCTGTGCCCGGCCACATCGATGATCTCGACGATCTCTTCACCGCGGCCTTGTCCGCCGACGAGCTGCTGGCGATGACCGATCTCCTCCGCCGGGTCCGCGACCACGTCCGGGGCTTCGCTTCGCACCCTGGATGACAGACTCGCCCTGATGACCTACATCCGAACCGAGATCACCGACGGCGTCGCCGTCATCACGCTCAACGACCCCGACCGCCGAAACGCGCTGAACCTCGACATGAATGCCGAGATCGTGGAGGCGCTCGACACCGTCGAAGCCGACGAGACGGTCGGTGCGGTGGTCGTGACCGGCGAGCCACCGGCGTTCTGCGCCGGTGCCGATCTCTCCCAACTCGGCTCGTCGCAGGAAGATGGCCTGAAGAAGATCTACGAGGGGTTCTTGCGGTTCGGCAGCTGCCCGCTCCCGACCATCGCTGCGGTCAACGGCGCGGCGGTGGGTGCCGGCTCGAATCTCGCACTGATCTGCGATCTCCGTCTCGCCGGCGAGCGAGCCAAGTTCGATTCACGGTTCCTCCAACTGGGGCTGCACCCGGGCGGCGGTCACACGTGGATGTACCGGCGCATCACCGGACCGCAGGCGGTCGTCGCGTCGGTCCTGCTCGGCGACGTGATGGACGGGCGAGAGGCCGAGCGAGTGGGCCTCGTGCACCGTTGCGTGCCCGATGCAGAACTGCTCGACACCGCGATCGGCATGGGGCGCAAGGCTGCCGAAGCACCCCGCGACCTGGTGATCAAGACCAAGGCGACCATCGCGGCCATGGCCGGCATCGCCGAACACGCCGATGCCGTCGATCGCGAGCTCGAGCCCCAGGTGTGGTCGCTGAACCAGCCGGCGTTCCAGGAGCGCCTCGCTGCGCTGCAGGCGAAGATCTCCAGCAAGGCGCGCTGACCCGCGCCGCAGCTCTCAGAACGTGACGCTGGCCTCGAGGATCGCGAGCAGTGCGTCCTGGCTGGCCGAGTCCTCGCTGGTCACGATGAAGGACCACACCCGCTCGCCGTCGGGGACGAAGAGTTGGCTTCCGATCGTGTCGATCGGTCCGTGGACCTCCTCGGCGTCGTCGGGCGCCGCCAAGCGATAGTCGACACGGATGCGGCCGTCGTCGAGATCGTCGACCACGGTCACGTCCTGGACCTTGCCGGACTCGGCGACGGTGTTCGCCAGAGCCGCGACGCCGGCCGGGGACGAGTCGGCGCCGTTCTGCACGTCGACCTTCAGCTCGGACACCCGACCCTGGTCGTCGATCCCGGCCGCGTAGAAGACCGCGCCGGACTCCGCCACGGTGCGGGCCGCGTCGACGAACGACGGCTGCGAGAGGGCCGCTGCCTCGAGACGATCGATCGCCTCGTCACTCAGAACGGTCGCCTGCCAGCCGTCCGGAACGGCGATGCCGAACCCGAGGGAGGGGATCGCGGCCGAGAACGTGCCGGGGAGGTCGGGGACGTCGATCCCCCCGGTGTTCGGCGGATCGGTCGTCGGCGAGTGCTCTGCCGACGATGTCGGTCCGGTCGTGTCTGCAGGCGCGGCAGCGTCGTCGTCGCCACGGCAACCGGCGATCGCCAGCGACACCAGCAGTACGGCACCGGCGAGTCTCAGTCGATCCATCGTTCCGACAGCTCTCCTCGTCGGGCGTCCCACTCCTCTGTCGTGATGGCGTACCGGACGTGGTCCTCCCAGATTCCGTTGATCTCGAGGTAGCGCAGCGCCACGCCCTCCTCGCGCAGTTCGAGCTTCTCGACCACCCTCCGGCTGGCGCCATTGCGCGGAATGATCGCGATCTGGAGTCGGTGCAGCCCGAGGTCCTCGAACGCGTACCTGGCCGCCAACACCACCGCCTCCGGCGTGTACCCCTGGCCGGCGTGACGTTCGTCGATCCAGTAGCCGACGTAGGCGTTCTGGAACGGGCCGCGCTGGACGGACGAGAGATTGATCTCGCCGATCAGCGCGCCGTCGTGGGTGAACACACCGAACCCGTACCCGGTTCCGAGCTGCCACTCGCGAGCGCGAGCCGAACATCGAGCCGAGAATGCGTCGCTGCTCTCCACCACGTCGGCCTGGCCCGGGATGCGCTTCGGCTCCCACCGGGTGAGCCAGTCCATGTTGTGGCGCCTGACCTCGCGCCACCGCTCGTAGTCGCGGGCCTCGATCGCGCGCAGTACGACCCGGCGGCCGAGGAGCCGCGTGTTGGTCGCGGTCCAACTCACCGGCGCAACAGCTCCCCCACGGCCGCCACGAACGTCGTCACGTTCCGGCGACGGGCGGTGTGGCCCATGCATCCGACTCGCCACACCTTGCCGGCGTACTCGCCGAGTCCGCCACCGACCTCGATGCCGTAGGTCTCCAGGAGTGCAGTGCGCAGCGCGGCTTCGTCGACGCCGTCGGGGATCCGCACGGTCGTCAGCTGCGGGAGCCGATGCCCGTCCTGGGCGAACAGTTCGAAGCCGAGGCCGGTCAGTCCCTCCTGCACGGCGGCTCCACATTCGGCGTGCCGCTCGATGACCGCTTCGACGCCTTCGTCGGCGATGGCTCGCAGGCCGCCGTGCAGACTGAAGATCATCGAGATGGGTGCAGTGTGGTGGTAGGTGCGCGTGGCACCCGGCGTGCCGACGTAGTCGCCGATCAGTCGCAGGTCGAGGTACCAGGACTGGCTGCGCTCGACGAACCGGTCGCGGGCTCGGTCCGAGACGGTGATCGGCGACAGGCCCGGCGGCACGCCCAGACACTTCTGGGTACCGCTGTATGCCAGGTCGACTCCCCAGTCATCGGCTCGGAAGTCGAGTCCCCCGAGCGAGGTCACGCAATCGACGAGCAGGAGGGCGTCGCCCTTCCCGGCGCCGATCTCGGCCACGTCCGAGCGCGTGCCGGTTGAGGTCTCGGCGTGCACCATGCCGATCAGCGTCGGCGACGGATGCGCCGACAGCAGGCGGTCGGCGGTGACCGGCATGCCCCACTCGAAGTCGACGCGGACGACGTCGGCTCCGGTGCGGGCGGCGACGTCGCACATCCGTTGGCCGAACACGCCGTTGACGCCGATCACCGCGACGTCGCCCGGCCCGAGCACGTTGACGAGGCAGGTCTCCATCCCGGCCGAACCTGTGCCGCTGATCGGGACGGTCAGCGCGTTGGTGGTACCGAACAGGCCGCGGAGCGCTTCGCACACGTCGTCGAGGAGTTCGAGGAACTCCGGATCGAGGTGGCCGAGCATCGGACGGGCGAACGCCTCGATGGCCTCGGGGTACGGATTGCAGGGGCCGGGGCCCATGAGGATGCGGTCGCTGCGGGGCACGGTTGCCGACTCTACGGCGACGGGCGCCCGGGCCCGAGTGCGCCGAGTCACGGCGCGAGCGATGCGATCAGACCGTCGAGGATGTCGGACTCCGACACCAGGATGTCGGTGTCGAGCCAGCGGACCAAGGCAACGAGGATGCACGTGCCGGCCACGATCACATCGGCGCGTGCCGCCTCGAGGCCAGGGTTGTGCGTGCGGTCCTCGAGCGATTCCGTGGCCAGGGTCCGGAACACGTCCTCGACGGCGTCACGTCGGAGACGGAAGTGATGGATGGCGTCGCGATCCCACTCGGCGAGACCCAGCTCGACCGCGGCCACGGTCGTGACCGTGCCGGCCAGCCCGACGACGGTCTTCACCGCGGCCATCCCCGGGAGCTCACGCCCGATGTCGTCGAGCCAGGCCTGAGTGACCGAGATGCACGCGTGGAGCTCCTCGGGATGCGGCGGGTCATGCTCGATGTACTGCTCGGTGAACCGGACGCAGCCGATGTCGATGGAACGGGCGCCGTCGACCACGTCACTCCCGACGATGAACTCGGTCGAGCCCCCACCGATGTCGACGACGAGGTACGGCCCCTCGGCGGGGTCGAGCTCGGCGGTGGCACCGACGAACGACAACGCCGCTTCGTCGTCACCGCTCAGCAACTCGGGTCGGACCCCGATGATCGACTCGGCGGCATCGAAGAAGTCGTCGCTGTTGCTCGCGTCACGAGCAGCCGAGGTGGCAGTGATCCGGACGCTCGAGACCTCGTGGTCGTCGAGCACACTGCGGTACGAGCGCAGCGCGGCGAGGGTGCGCTCGATGGCTGCCGCGTCGAGTACACCGCTGGCGTCGACGCCGCGGCCGAGGCGAGTGATCGTGTTGATCCGAGCCACGGCCTCCTTGTCGGGGCCGGCGCCTCGACACACGAGGAGCCGGGTCGAGTTGGTACCGCAGTCGATGGCGGCGAGGACCGGTGCACGCACGGCACAACCCTGCCAACTGGCGTCGGGCTGCTCCCAACCGGGTCCCTTCAGTCGCTGGACTCCATCGTTGACTCCGCCTCGAGGCGGGCTTCGATCCACGGCCCCACCGGATCCGGTCCGCCGGCCAGATACCAGGCCCAGTGGGCGTGGAAACACTTGATGCCGCGACGTGTCCCTCCCACGCCTCCCGTGGGTACGGGACCGCGATGGTCCGGCGGCAGGGCCGAGCTCCGCTCGGCTTCGTAGGCAGCGTGCGCGGCATCGAGCGCCTCGTCGCCGATCTCGGCCTCGGCGACGTCGATCACGCCGCTCGACTCCAGACGTCCGATCATCACCCGCTCTTGTGCTCCGACCAACCAATACCTGGTCGGCATCGGTGTCCCGTCGTCGAGCAGCGGTGCGTTGAGGATCACGACCGGCCCGCCACCGGCGTCGCGAACGACGACCTCGAAGTCGGCCTGGGGTGCGCGCCCGAGCAGTTCTCGCACCGCCTCGATGTCCGCCGGATCGGCCACGGCCTCGTCGGATCCCCGGGTCAGCGCTTGCGCTTCGTGGACCGACGCTTGCCGAGTAGGAGCAGGAGGAACACCACGGCGAGGACTGGGGCCAGCCGCTTGGCAACCGGAGCGCCGACGCTGTCGAGCAGGTCGACCGGCGTGCTGGCCTCCTGATCGATCGTTCGGACGGTCGGTGCCGCCGTCGTCTCCGCTGCCTCGGGCGACGCTTCCGCGACCGGCTCGGCGTCGTCGGCAGCCGGCACGTCTTCGGGCGCACCATCGAGCTTGCCTTCGAGACACTCGACGAACTGGGTCAGCAACTTGGCGCTGACCTCGGCGATCATGCCGCGACCGAATTGGGCGACCTTGCCCTTGATGGTCACGTCGCTGTCGACCACCACGTGGGTCGAGACGTCGGCACCGGAACCCGACTCGGTCATCGTCGCCGTGATGATCGCGCTGGCGCTTCCCTGGCCACGGGTGTCGCGGCCCTCGGCCTTCAGCACGATCTTGCGATTGGCCTCGTCCTGTTCCTGGAACGTGGCTGCCCCCTTGTACTGCGCCGTGATCGGTCCGACCTTCACCTTGACGATGCCGCGGAACTCGTCGCCCTCGATCTCCTGGAGCTGGGCCCCGGGCAGACACGGTGCGATGAGCTCCACGTCGTTCAGCACCTCCCACGCGCGTTCCACGGGGACGGGAACGGTGAACTCGTTGGTCAGGTCCATCGGTGCAGATCCTCCATGGTGTCGATGTCGGTGGCGTCTCCCGCGCACGGTACCGGCCGGACGAGATCGGGACGACTCTGCATGAGCGCACGGCCGACCTCGTCACCGAAGGCCGGGAGCAGGTCCCAGACCGAGTTGTGGAGCCGAACGGGGTTGCCGCGCCGTCCGTCGTAGGTGGCGACGGCGATCGGCGCGTCGGCCTCCGCCACCGTCCGCCACGCCTCGCTGGTCACGAACGGCTGATCACCGAGTCCGACGACCACGACGTCGTGGCCGTCGGCCGACGCCGCCGTGATTCCGGCTCGGACCGACACTGCCTGCCCGTCGGCCCATGCCTCGTTGCGCACCTCGGTGACGTCGTCGGGCAGGGCGTCGGTCAGGTCGACCGCGCCGGTGACGACGTAGGTCTCGAGGCCCGACGAGCGCGCCGAGTCGAGGGCGAGCGCGAACACCGTCGATCCACGCAGCGGCGCCAGGAGCTTGTGCGAATCGCCGTCGAATCGACTACCCGACCCGGCAGCGAGGAGTACGGCCGCGACCACGACCGCGAGTGTGCCCCGTCCGGGTTGCCCGCGGTTGGGAAGCCCGTGGTTCAGTCGGCGACCCAGTTGCCGTGGAAGCCGTAGGGCACGCGGTTGGGCAGCTCGATGGTGCACGCCGGTTCACCCGTGAAATCCTGACCGTTCAACAACACGAGGTGGCTCGCGTCGTCGGCGGCGTCGTAGGTCACCGACATCACCCAACCGTCGTCCTCAGCGGCGTCGGGCGTCCGGGGCACGAAGACCGCCTCCATCGACATCCCGTGCGGGCCGTAGTCGTGCAGGCTCCGCGAACCGGTCTGGGAGTCCCAACGCATGAGCGGGCCGAATTCGAGGCTGCCAGAGGTTCCGTCGAACGTGGTCGCATAGCCGAAGCGGGCCTTCTTGCCGACGAGACGTTCGTCGACACGCGGCAACTCCAGCGGGTGGTCGTCGAGGCGATCTTCGGTGACCGTGCCCTTCGACGGATCGATCGTCCAGCGGTCGAGGGTCGGGTTTCCCTCGTTGGGTCCCTTCATGTCGGTGCGGAACATCGACGGATGGCGGACGACATCGAGCACGATCCGTCCGTCCGGGAGGTCGTACGCGTTCATCGGGTGGTACACGTAGCAGGGCTCGACGTCGTACCAGGTGACCTGGTCGGCGGTTCCACCCTTGGGCAGCACGCCGACCCGGGCGCCGTAGTCCTCGTCCCATCGGTACGGGAGTCCGGTGCCGGTCATCGCCATGTCGAGGTCGAACGTGACCGGGAGGTCGTAGAGGATGGCGTACTTGTCGGTGATCGAGATGTCGTGCATCATCGGCTTGCCGGGCACCGGGATGTCGGTCGTGTGCTTCACGACCCCGTCGGCGCCGATGACCTGGTACTGCACCGTGTCCCAGCCCCAGTAGTACGCAGCGACGTGGAGGTCGCCGGTCTCGGGGTCACGCTTGGGGTGGGCAGAGAACGGCCCGGGGATGCCCGTCGTCCCCGGGCCGCGAAAGTCGGTCCGACCGATCGTCTCGAGTTCGTCGCTGAGCTCGATCGGGTTGGATCCGGCCTCGACGCAGGCGAACGTGCGGCCGGCGACGCCGATGACATTGGTGTTGACCGCGCCCTGCATGACACCCGTCGGTCCGCCGGGATCGTCCCATCCCTGCTGCTCGAGGATGCTGCCGCCACGTACGAACCGGCTGCGATACCACTCGGCCCGGCCGTCGCCGAGGCGGATGCCGTGCACCATGCCCGTGCCGGTGAACCAGTGGTAGTTCTCGGATTCGGCTGCGAGCGGGTTGGGTCCGATACGCAGGTAGCGCCCGCGCAACTCGGGCGGGAGTGCACCCTGGACCACGGGCAGGTCGAAGGCCGTGGTCTCCTCGGTGAGCGGGGCGAAGTTGCCGCGTAGGTACGAGTTCTCGTTGGTCCGCAGTGCGGGCACGTCGTCGGTCGTCGTTGCATCAGTCATGATCGCTCCAGTCATCCGGTCGTATGCTCCATAGTGGACCATCGGAGTCGGACCGTCAACCATCCGTTCGGCCATTCGTCCGGTCATTTCATCCGGCCACTCGTCTGGGAATCGTGACAGCATCGGTCGACATGGATCCTCTGACCGCCCGCAAGACCATCGCCGGCATCCGCGCTGCCCTCGGTGTCGGCGCCCTCCTTGCTCCCCGCGTCACCGGCAGGATCTTCGGCATCGACGCCGACGAGAGTCCGGCGGCGCCGTATCTCGCTCGCCTGTTCGGCGCCCGCGAGCTCTACATGGCATCGCCGTTCCTGATGCCGGCGCCAGGGCTCGACGAGCAGGAGCTCGCGTCGCGGGCCGTACCCGTGGACGCCGCAGACACGGTCGCCGCGTTTGCCGCGGGGCTGAAGGGCTACCTGCCGTGGCGCGCGGCCATCCCCGCAGCGGCGACCGCGGCCTTCGCCACCTACCTGGGGACGATCGCCGCCCGTCAGGGATGACGCACTCAAGTTGCTCCGCCCATCCGCCGATCCTCGTGTGAGGGCGTCGAGGGAGATGGGGCAGACGATGAAGGTGCGTACGGTCATCGTCGCACTACTGGCGCTGGCAACGTTCGCCGTACCGGCCGGAGCCGCCGCGGGCGGCGCGCCGCCGGAGGACTGGTTCCGACCAGGCGCGCCGTTCGATCATCAATTCCCCGACCCGTCCGTCACCCCGGTCGGGCCGTTCTCGATCGCGTACAGCACGGGTCAGGGCGGCGCGCACCTCCCCGCCATGTGGACCACCGACTACGACACGTGGACAGCTCGTGCCGAGGAGCCGGACTCCGCCGATCCCTGCTACGACCAGTACGAGAACGATGCGTGGGAGAACCCCGGCGTCGGCCAGGCGGTGTCGTCACCGTCGATCGGCAACGGCTGCATGCGTCGCGAGGTCTGGGCGCCGACCGTCGCGTTCATCGGCCGCAGGTGGGTCGCCTTCGCGGCGATCCGGCAGTCGGGCAACCGTTTCTGCATCTACCGGGCCGAGTCGGCCTCCGCGCTCGGGCCGTTCACGACGAGCCCGAGGACCCCCTTCGTCTGCGACAGCGATCCCAACGGATCGATCGACCCGGACGTGTATGTCGATCTGGCCGGAACGGCATACCTCCTGTGGAAGAGCGAGGGCGTCCCGGGTTCGGCTCCCACACGGATCTGGTCGAGGAAGCTGAACTCCGCCGGGTCGGGCTGGGCCGCCGGTTCCAGCCGGCGAATGCTGCTCGAGACCACCCACGCCTGGGAGATGAGCAACCCGTCGACCGGTGCAGGCCTGGTCGAGAACCCGTCGATGGTCCTGTACCAGGGACGTCACTACCTCTTCTACAGCGCCAACGAGTTCCGCACGAGCGCCTACGGACAGGGGTACGCGACGTGCTCCGGCCCGCTGGGTCCGTGCACGAAGAAGACGACCAGTGGCCCGATCCCCGGGCTCGCCGGGACCGGCCGATGGGGCGCAGCCGGCGGCGATGCCTTCGTCGACGATCGCGGTCGGCTCATGCTCCAGTACCACGCATGGGACCGCAGCGGCGGACAGGCCGCGGGCGGTATCCGCGCGCCGCACACCGCACAACTGGCGCCGTCCGGCAGCGGCGTCCGACTCGTCCGTGCGGACGACTCTCGCGGTGCCGGCGCCGACTATCGGTGGAGCTACCGGCCGGGTGCGTACTCCTCGTCGCCCCAATCGATCCGCGGCGTCTACACGCCCGTCGCCGGTCGTTTCGCCGGCGACCGTGCCGACGATGTGTTCCTGGTCGGCACCGCCGATGCGACCGACCGCATGTGGCAGCACGCCGTCGGGGGCGCGCGCCAGGCCTCGACGATCGACCGCGACGGCTCGTACCTCCCACTGGTCGGCAACTTCGACGGCGATGCCGGCGGGATCGAGGACATCTTCTGGTACGCCCCGCTGCACGACCCGCAGCACCCCACCACGAGCTACGGCGACGAGTTCTGGCTCCACGACTCCTCCGGCGGCCACCGGGTTCTCGAGTCGGCGTCACTGAAGCGCAACGCCTTCGCCGTGCCGCTCACCGGCGACTTCGACGGCGACGGCACGGCACAGATTCTCTGGTACACGCCAGGGTCAGCTTCCGACGTCATGTGGGAGCTGTCGGGCAGTACCAAGACCACGCGCACGTACCAGGTCAACGGCTTCTACCAATACCCCCAGGTCGGTGACTTCGACGGGAACGGGACGGACGACATCCTGTGGTACGCACCGGGGACGCGCGCCGACTACGTGTGGTTCTTCCGCCACGACGGCACCTACCGAACCGAGCCGCGCCAGGCCAGGGGCGTCTACGTCCCCGTGACGGGAGACTTCGACGGCAACGGCATCGACGACATCGTCTGGTACGGCCCGGGCACGTCGGCCGACTACGAGTGGAACTTCCGATCCGGAGGGCGCTACGTCAGCCGGCCGAGAACGGTGAACGGCCACTACACGACCACGGTCGGCGACTTCGACGGCAACGGGCACGACGACATCCTCTGGTACTCGTAGCGGCACCACAGTCGGCATCGTGCCGGTGCACTGGCACCACGACCTCGAATACCGCGGACGAGCCTTCGGTCTGGTGAGCAGCTGTCACATCATGGAGCACGTGCCCCGATCCCTGGCGAGCGTCGGCGAGATCCATCGAGTGCTGCGCTCGGACGGCCCAGCGGATCTCGGCCGATCGATCAGGCGGCGCAGTCGCCGGATTCTCGTTGCGTTGACGCCTTCCCCGTTCCCCCCGGTACCATCTCGGCGTCATGAGACACCGTCGCTGGAGACTGCCGTCAAGAGCAGGGTCGCGCGCTGCATCGAGGACGCAACGACTTCTCGATCAGGCTGCCGAGCTGACGGATCGTGGGCGAGCGCCCGAGGCCGTGCAGCTGCTGACCGAGGCCAACCGCGAGCATCGAGACCAGCGAATCGAGCAGCAGTTGGTCCAGCTGCGCTACGAGGCCGCCCAGTCCCAGGACTGGCCGGCCTCGACGCCGAAGTGGCCGAGCAAGGCCGGGGATTGCTTCCCCGGCCAACTCGTACCCGAGATCCATCGCAGTCAGCTCGACGTCGACTCCCTGCGGTCAGCGATCGACAATCACGGCTCACTCCTCGTGCGTCAGTTCCTCGACACCGAGGATGCGCACACCCTCATCACCGACATCGACGCTGCAATGGACGCCTTCGACGCCGCGGCGACCGACGACGACCAGTCCGAACCCAACGGTTGGTACGTGCCGTTCGACCATCCACTGATCGAGCACCGCGAGCGCAAGCGTGGCAACGGGAACATCCTGGCGATCGAGTCCCCGCCGGCGCTCTTCGATCTGATCGAAGTGCTGCGGAACGTGGGAATGCAGGACCTCGCGGCCCAGTACCTGGGCGAACAGCCGATGCTGCTGGCGAGGAAGGTGACGCTGCGTCGACTGCCCCACAACAAGGGCGGAGGGTGGCACCAGGACGGCGCGTTCATGGGCAAGGACATCCGCTCGCTCAACGTGTGGATCGCCCTGACGCCCTGTGGTGAAGACGCACCTGGACTCGACATCGTCGGGAAGCGCTTCGACGGCATCGTGCCGACCGGCACCGAGGGCAGTCGATTCGCGTGGAGCGTCAGCAGCGACGTGGCCAACGAGGCTGCCGACGACGCCATCGTGAGTCCGCTCTTCGAGCCGGGCGATGCGATGATCTTCGATCACCTCTGTCTGCACAAGACGGGCACGAGACCGGGGATGACCGTCGATCGATACGCGATCGAGTCGTGGTTCTTCGCACCGTCGACGTACCAGTCGATGCTCTCGGACGCAGAGACCGACCAGCGCGTCTACGACCAGATGCCGCTGCTCCTCTGAGCGCGAAGGCTGCCCTGGGCTCAGCCCCGGTGGGGGAGGCCGTACTCGGCCGTTGAGGTACGGGTGGTCGGGATCGACGACGGTGATCGAACGGGCGCGTTCGCCGAGTCCGCACCAGTCCCGACCGGCTCCGTTTCGACCGTCTTCCGACCGAGCTGGACCTGTGTGGTCGGGGCTCGTATGGTCGATATCCCGTCGAATCCGCGTGAAGGTGGCAGATGAGTCAAGGGAATTCCAGCTTCGCCGAGTACCTCGACGACCTTCCCCTGTTGCACACGTGGGACAACGGAGCAACATGGAATACGGGCGGATTCAGTCGTGCCCATCTCCGACAGCTCCATGAGTATCTCAGCGACAACGTGGGCGTGCACCCTGCGATCATCGAGACCGGAGCCGGCAACTCGACGCTCACCTTTCTGCACCTCGCGCCGCGGCGATTGGTCGCCATCGCGCCCGCCGCTGATCTCCGCGACCGCATCCTCGCATACTGCGCAGATGCCGGGATCGACACATCGGCGTTGGAATACCGGGTCGAACGATCCGAGATCGCGCTTCCCACCCTGGCCTTTGCGGATGAACGGTTCGATGTCGCACTCATCGACGGCGGCCACGGTTGGCCCACCGTCTTTGTCGACTTCTGCTACATCAACATGATGATGCGTCGCGGGGGCCTGATCCTCGTCGACGACCTCCAGATCCACTCGGTTGCCGAGTTGGCTCGTCTGCTCGAGCAGCAGCCCAACTTCGACCTTGCGCTTGATCTGGGCAAGCTCCAGATCTGGCAGAAACAGTACGATCAGCCGTTTCTGCCGGAGCACTCGAAGCAGCCGTACATCCTCAGCAAGACGAAGCGGCGGCGCGGAGCGTGACTCGCTGGTGTGGACCAAGTGACCGGGAGCTGTCAGTGGATCGAGCCCTCGCCGTCGCGTAGTGACGGTGCCGGACGCTCGGTCCGGGTGGCGATGATCTCGGCGAGGATGGACACCGCCGTCTCCTCGGGCGTCCGCGCGCCGAGGTCGAGGCCGATGGGCGCCATGATCCGCGCCATCTGCTCGTCGGTCACGCCCTCGTCGCGAAGGCGGCGGTTGCGGTCCTCGGTGGTGCGCCGTGATCCCATCGCGCCGAGGTAGCCGGCTTCGGTCTTCAGCGCCTCCATCACCGCGGGCACGTCGAACTTCGGGTCGTGCGTCAGCACGCAGACGGCGTCTCGCGGACCCAGGTCCGCGCCGACGCGTTCGAGCAATCGGTGCGGCCAGTCGACCACGACGTCGTCGGCGAACGGGAACCGGGCCTTGGTGGCGAACACTTCGCGGGCATCGCACACGGTCGTGCGGTACCCGAGCACCTTTCCGAGTCGCACCAGTGCACCGGTGAAGTCGACCGCGCCGAACACGAGGAGTCGGGGCGGGGCGGCGAAGGTCTCGACGAAGACCGAGACGGCTTCTTCCCGGGCCTCACCGTGCTCGCCGTAGTGCCGGACGCCGCTCGTTCCGGCGGCCAGTTCTCCCCCTGCGTCGCGCACGACGACACGGTCGAGGTCGGGGTCGCCGAGCGACCCCTCGGGGTCGGCGTCCGGCAGCAGGAGGAGCTTGGCCCCGACGTTCTCGCCGTCGACGACGGTCGCCAGAGCCACGGGCGTCTCGCTGCGGATCAACTCCTGGAGTCGGTCGAAGAGGGTCACCAGTCGAGTGGCTCGATGAAGAGGTGGATCGTTCCGCCGCACGTGAGACCGACGGCGAAGGCCTCGTCGTCCGAATAGCCGAAGGTGACGATCCGTCGATCGCCGGACTCGATGATGTCGAGCGCTTCGGTCACGACCGCACCCTCCACGCAGCCACCCGACACCGAACCGACGACCTCGCCACTCTCGCTCACCGCCATCGCCGCGCCGGGCAGGCGCGGTCCTGATCCTTCGACATCGACGACGCGAGCGACGGCGGAGCGGGTCCCGGCGCGACGCCAGCGGTCCAGGTCGTCGATGATCTCTCGCATGACCGGTAAGCCTAGGTGGGAGGTTCGCCGGCGAGAACGGCGCTGAGTCGTTCCAGCGCGTCGACGCTGTGACCCTCGACGAAGGCATCGACATACGGCAGAGCGGCGGCCATCCCTCGGGCCACGGGTGCGTACCCGGGGGTCGCCTTCAGCGGGTTCACCCATACGACACGGTGAGCGACGCGCCCGAGCCGCTGCATCTGCTCGGCGAAGAACTCGGGGTCACCGCGGTCCCAGCCGTCGGAGAGGATGACGACCACGGCGCCTCGGGCCATGCCACGGACGCCCCATTCGTCGTTGAACGCTCGCAGTCCTTCGCCGAGCCGGGTGCCGCCGGAGAAGTCCTCGATCGCGTTCGCCGCGTGACCGAGTGCATCGTCCGGGTCGCGTCGCGACAGCTCCCGTGTCAGCCGGGTGAGTCGGGTGCCGAGCGCAAACGCGTCGATGCGCGAGCGCGCCGTGACGGCGGCGTGGGCGAATCGGAGCAACGCACGGGCATAGGGCTCCATCGATCCGGACACGTCGATCAGGAGCACGACCCGCCGGAACCGCTCCCCCGGTCCCGTGGTCGCACGCTCGATCGGCTCGCCCCCGGTGCGCAGCGCGGCACGGACCGAGCGCCGGAGATCGACACGACCACGCGACGCCGGGTAGCGACGGCGCGAACGGCGGGGCGCGCCCGTGAGCCGGATCCGTTCGATCAGGACCCACGCCTCCGCCAACTCACGCTCGTCGAGGCTGGCGAAGTCGGCGGTGCGCAGTGTCTCGACGTGCGAGAAACGAACCTGGATCGAATCGTCGTCGTCGATCGCCTCGTCTCCGGCATCGCCGGCGTCGGCATCGTCGACGGCGAGGGTCACGCTCTCGGGAAGCGGTGGACGCTCGAGTTCGATCGCCTGGCCGCCGAAGTAGCCCGCGAACACGAGGTCGAACGTGTGCACGTCGTCCTCGCGACGGATGAGCGTGGCCCGAGCCGACCAGTAGACGTCGTCGGGGTGGGCCACGTCGACGACGTCGAGCGCTTCGACGAATCGGGTCGTTGCGTCGACCGGCACGTCGAGGCCCGCCTGGCGCAGCAGCCGCACGAACGCGACAGCGGCGACCGGCGGGTCGAGCAGGGTGTCAGGCACTCCGCTGCGCTGCGGCGTGCACGAGCGCGTCCAGCCCCGCGGCACGGACACGCGACTGGTCTTCCCGGTACTTGAGGACTGCGCCCAACGAGTCGTCGACCGTCTCGACGTCGAGCTCCGCAGCTCCCAGGACCTGGAGTGCGACGGTCCAGTCGATCGTCTCCGCGACGCCCGGCGGCTTGTAGAGGCCCGCTCCTCGGAGATGCGCGGTGGCGGCGGCGACCTGGGCGGCCAGACGCTCGCCCACCCCGGGGACCCGGAGACGGACGATCGCGACCTCACGCTCGAAGTCCGGGTGCTCGACCCAGTGGTAGAGACAGCGGCGCTTGAGCGCGTCGTGGACGTCGCGTGTCCGGTTCGACGTGATGATCACCAGCGGGGGCGTCTCCGCGCGGAAGGTGCCGATCTCGGGGACCGTCACTGCGAAGTCGGAGAGCACCTCGAGCAGGAAGGCCTCGAACTCGTCGTCGGCGCGGTCGACCTCGTCGATCAGCAGCACGGGCGGCGGACCGTCGGTCGCGCTGACTGCCTGGAGCAGCGGCCGGCGCACCAGGAACCGTTCGTCGTAGAGCTCGTCCTCGAGCGCGGCGACGTCGGCTCCACTGGCCACGCCGGCTGCCTCGGCGGCGCGCAGATGGAGGAGCTGCTTGGAGTAGTCCCATTCGTACACCGCCTGGCTCGCATCGAGCCCCTCGTAGCACTGGAGGCGGAGCAACTCGCCCCCGGTCCAACGTGACAAGACTTTCGCGACCTCGGTCTTGCCGACGCCGGCATCGCCCTCGAGCAGGAGCGGACGATGGAGCGCCAGCGACAGGTGGATGGCCGTGGCCAGTCCGCGATCGGGCAGGTAGCCGTGCTGCTCGAGTGCGGCGGCGACCTCGGCGGGACTGTCAGCGGCGGCCATGGACGCAGGCTACGGTCCGCGCCATGCCAGGACTCCGCCACGTCGTGACCCTCACCTTCCGCGACGACACCTCGGACGACGACGTCGCCGCCATCGTGTCGGCGCTTCGCGCGCTCCCACCGCAGATACCCGCGCTGAAGAACTACGTGGTCGGCGCCGACATCGGGAGGTCGGACGGCAACTCGACCGTCGGCATCGTCGCCGACTTCGACGACTGGGACGGGTACGTCGCCTATCGCGACCATCCGGCCCATGTGGCGGTGGGCGTCGACCTGGTCGCCCCCGTTCTCACGGGCCGTGGCGCGGTCCAACACGAGCTGTCCTGAACGTCCACGATGTCCGCCATCGAGCTCATCAGCCATCCCGACGAGGTCACACCGGAGTGGATCACCCGTGTCCTGACCACGGCGGGTGCGTTGGAGGACGGTGGCAAGGTCACCGAGGTGTCGGCGAAGTCTGTCGGCACCGGCCAGGTGGGCGACAGCGTGCGATTCACGCTCGGGTACGACGGAGCATCCGGTCCGGAGACGGTCGTCGGCAAGTTCCCGGCCGAGGACGAGACCAGCCGTGCCTCGTCGGTGGCGACGCGTACCTACGAGATCGAGACCCGCTTCTATCAACAGCTCCAGGACCGCGTGTCGATCACCACGCCGAGGCCGTACGTGGCGCTGATCGACGTTCCCGCCAACGAGTTCGTGCTGATCATGAACGACCTGGCGCCGGCGGAGCAGGGCGATCAGATGCGCGGCTGTGATGTCGCATCTGCCGAGATCGCGATGGACGAGATCGCCCTGCTCCACGCTCCCGTGTGGGGAGACGCCACGCTGGCCGACCTCGAATGGCTGAACCGGGCATCGGACGACGGGCAGGCGTTCTACCTCCAGCTGTTGTCGATGTTGTACCCCGGGTTCCTCGAACGGTACGGCGACCGTGTCGACCCGGATGTCGTGACCGCTGGCAACGCGCTGATGGAGCGTCTCGGCGACTACATCGCCCACCGGCCCGAGCCGTTCACCGCAGCGCACGGCGACTACCGGGTCGACAACATGCTCTTCGCGACCGACGCCGGCGGAGCCCCGCTCACGACCGTCGACTGGCAGACCGTCGTCCTCGGCCCCGGCGTCACCGACGTGGCGTACTTCCTCGGCACCAGCCTCGTGCCCGAGACCCGCGGCGGCGCCGAGCAGGTGCTGGTCGAGCGCTACCACGAGGGCCTGCTCGCCGGCGGGGTCAAGGACTACGGGTTGGCGACGTGTTGGAGCGACTACCGGCGCTTCGCGTTCGCCGGCTTCCTCATGGCCGTCGGCGCGTCGATGATCGTCGGCCAGACCGATCGCGGGGACGAGATGTTCATGGCCATGGCCAACCGCTCCGGCCGCATGGCCATCGAACTCGACACGCTGGCGATGCTCGACTGAGCGCGTCGGCGTCAGCTCCTACGGACCCACCGGGAGGGAGGTGCCGCCGGGAAGATCGCCGAGAAGCAGCACGTCGACCTCATCGCCGGCCTGCACGCCATCGCCGTCGGGAAGGATCGCCAGCGCGTTGGCCGCCGCCATCGCTCCGAGGTGGTGGCTTCCCTGACCGCCGGACGACGAGACATGGACGCGACCGTCCTCGCCGTAGGCCGCGGCCACCCGGGCGAAGTGGGTCTTCGCATCGGAACGGCGGCCGAGGCCGCCGTCCGCCACCCCGCGCACGATGGGACGGTCCACGTCGACGTGGCCCATCGCCCGGCGTTGCGCCGGGCGGCCGAGCAGTTCGAAGCTGACCATCGACGACACCGGGTTGCCCGGGAATCCGAACACCGGAACGCCGTCGACCAATCCGAACGCGAACGGCTTCGCCGGCTTGATCGAGATCTGCATCCAGCGCATGTCACCGATGCGATCGAGGATCACCTTGACGAGGTCGATGTCGCCCATCGACACGCCACCCGATGTGAGGACCGCGTCGCACGTCTGCACGCCGCGCCGGATCGCCCCAGTGATCGCCTCCTCGGTGTCGCGGGCGATGCCGAGATCGACGACCTCACAACCCGCCTGCACGACCATCGCCAGCAGTGTCTGTCGATTCGAGTCGCGGATCTGTCCGGGTTCGAGCAGTCCCCCGCCCTCGACCAGTTCGTCGCCGGTGGAGACCACACCGACCCGCAGGCGCGGGTAGACACGCACCTCCTCCACACCGAGGCTCTTGAGCACACCGAGGTGACCAGGCGTGAGCACGACATCCTCGGCGAACACCGTCTGCCCGATCGACAGGTCGTCGCCGGCAGGACGGACGTGGTTGCCCACTGGCACCTCGATGTCGACTCGCACCCTTCGCCCGTCCAGCGCCTCGGTCTTCTCGACCATGACCACTGCGTCGGCGCCGTCCGGCATGGGAGCGCCGGTGAAGATGCGGCTCGCCTGCCCCGGCTGGACGGTCGACTCGGGTGCGTGCCCGGCCGCGATGGTCTCGACGATCTCGAGTTCGACGGGCGGGCTGGCGGTGTCTGCGGCGCGGACCGCGAATCCGTCCATCGCGGTGTTGGCGAAGGGCGGCACCGCCTCCCCTGCCTCGATCGACTCCGCCAGCACCAGCCCGAGGGCGTGGCTCACCGGCACGACCGTCGGCTGGCGACGCGGGACGCGGTCCAGGACGTGGCGACGGGCTTCTCCGAGGGAGATCACGCGGCGACGCTACCGGCCGTCCACCCGGAAAATCGCTGTGAGTTCGGTCCGGATACCGGACCCTTCTCACGGTGATTTTCCGGGGGTCAGTCGAGCGTGGCGACGAACGACTTGAGGTACTCGCGGAACGCCGGCCCGAGGTCCGCTCGCATGGCACCGATCTCGACGGTGGCCTTCAGGTAGTCGAGCGGCTTGCCACAGTCGTAGCGCCCCTCGCTGAACGCGTAGGCGGTCACCGGCTGCGTCTGGTTGATCAGGCCGATCGCGTCGGTGATCTGGATCTCGTTGCCGACGCCGGGCGGCGTGGCGTCGATGGCCTCGAAGATCTCCGGCGTGAACACGTAGCGACCGATGACGGCCAGGTTCGACGGTGCCTCGTCGACCGACGGCTTCTCGACGATGCGTTCGAACCGGTGCAGGTTGTCGCGCAACGGGATCGGGTCGATGCAGCCGTAGCTCGAGATCTCGTGCGGTTCGACCTCGAGACACGCGATGACCGAGCCGGCCTCGGCCTCGTGGGTCTCGATCATGCCCCGCAGCAGCGCACCGTCGTCGACCTGGATGTCGTCACCGAGCATGACGGCGAACGGACGATCGCCCACGTGCTTGCGTGCCGTCCCGATGGCGTGGCCCAGCCCCTTGGCGACGCCTTGTCGGATGAAGTGGATGTCGGCCATCTCGGCGAGACCGCGAACGAGGTCGAGCTCGGCCGTCTTGCCCTTCGATTCGAGCGCCGCCTCGAGACCGGCGAGGCGGTCGAAGTGGTCGCCGATGGAGGACTTGCCATCGCTCACGATGATGAGGATGTCGTCGATGCCCGATGCCACCGCTTCCTCGACGATGTACTGGATCGTCGGCTTGTCGACGACTGGCACCATCTCCTTCGGGATCGCCTTCGAGGCGGGGAGGAATCGGGTGCCGAGACCGGCGGCGGGGATGACAGCTGTACGAACGGGAGCCATGGACCGGCATTCTGTCAGGCGTTCGCGTGCGGTCACGCCCGGACGTTCGACTCGGTGCCAGCGATCAGTCGCCGGATGTTGCTCTGGTGCCGGATGACGATCGCGAGTCCGATCAGCCCGGCGATGGCGACCTCGATCCCGCTCTGGCCGAGCGCCCACACGCCGACCGGCATCAGCGCAGCCACCAGGATCGATGCCGGCGCGGCCATGCCGAGCGCCTTCGCGACGAGGGCGAAGATGGCGCCCAGCACGAGGAAGCCGATCGGCGCGCAGACGAGTCCGACGCCGGCAGCGGTCGCAACGCCCTTGCCACCGACCAACTTCCGGGTGATCGGCCACATGTGCCCGGCGACGGCGGCGGCACCGGCAAGCCACGCCAGCGTCCGACCGTCGACCATGTAGCCGACGCCGGCCGCGGCGACGCCCTTGCCGGCATCACCGAGGAGCACGAGCGCACCGGCCTTCGCGCCGCCGACTCGCGTGGTGTTCGACGCGCCCGGGTTGCCCGAGCCGGCGGTGGTGGTGTCGAAGCCCATCCGCCGACCGACGAGTTGCGCGGTGGGGAACGTGCCGAGCAGGTACGCCAACACGACGACCGCGGCCGCGGCCAGACCTTCCATGACCACGAGCGTATGGGTAAGGCTCGGGTTCGCCCGATATCCTCTGGCACTCGACACTCTCGAGTGCCAACGCGGAGACCCCCGATGCCCACGTACCAGTACCGCTGCAAGGACTGTGGTCACGACCTCGAGGTCGTGCAGGCCTTCACCGACGACGCGCTCACCGAGTGCCCGGTGTGCCAGGGCGCGCTGAAGAAGGTGTACGGCAACGTGGGAATCAGCTTCAAGGGATCGGGCTTCTACAAGAACGATGCCCGCAAGTCGTCCAGCGGCTCGAAATCGACGTCGTCGTCCGACACGGGTTCGAGTTCGTCGAGCGATTCGTCGAGCGAGTCGTCGACCACGTCCGACACGAAGGTGGACACCAAGAAGTCCGAACCGAAGAAGTCGGAGACCACGTCCACGCCGTCGACCTCGTCGTCCGACTGAGGCCGGCACCGTGACCATCGCCGACATCGGCGTCTTCGGAGGCAGCGGGTTCTACGAGTTCCTCGACGACGTCGAGGAGGTCGCGATCGACAGCGAGTACGGCGCGCCCGCCAGCCCGCTCCTCGTGGGGACGGTCGGCGACCGCCGCGTCGCCTTCCTTCCTCGCCACGGCGCCGACCACCGTCACCCGCCGCACCTCATCAACTACCGAGCGAACCTCGATGCCATGCGCCAGGCCGGCGTCGGGGCGATCTTCGGTCCGTGCGCGTCGGGTTCGCTGCACCCCGATGTCGCGCCGGGCCACTTCGTGGTCGCCGACCAGTTCGTCGACCGCACCTCGGGGCGCGCCGACACCTTCTGGGACGAGGGCCGAGATCCGGGGGCAGGGCCGGACCACGTCTCGACGGCCGATCCGTACGACGAGCGACTCCGCCGGGTGGCCATCGATGCGTGCCGGGCCGAGGGCGTGACCGTGCACGAGACCGGCACCGTCGTCGTCATCCAGGGGCCACGCTTCTCGACCCGGGCAGAATCGAAGTGGTTCAGCCGTCAGGGTTGGGAGGTCATCAACATGACCCAGTACCCCGAGGTCGCACTGGCGAACGAGGTCCGCATCCCCTACGCCACCATCGCGCTGATCACCGATTTCGACGCCGGCCTCGAGGACGATCCCGACGTCCCGGCCGTCACGCAGGACGAGGTGTTCGCGTACTTCGAACGCAACGTCGAGGTGGTGCGCCAGGTGCTGTTCCGAGCCATCGTCGCGGTCCCCGACGACCTGCTTCCCGGCTGAACCGACGGACTCGCCTAGTCTCGAACTATCCCGGTACGCCGGGCGCCCTTCCCCCTCCGGTCCACACCCCGTGAGGTCGACATGCGCCCCCGCCCGTCCCGGTTCCC
>JBBKVY010000143.1:0-7179 GCA_037968675.1 Acidimicrobiales bacterium
TCGGCGAGGCGCTCCTGGCCGAAGCGGACCATCGCCCCGAACGACGCGAGTCGAGCGTCGAGCTCCGCGGCTCCGTCCGACCTGGATCCAGATCCCGCCTCGGCCAGCACCCGCCGGCCCAACGACAGCTCGCGGAGCGCCAGCGAGAACGCGCCGGACCGCTCGCGGGTTCGGGCACGCTTAAGGTGCAACTCGGAGCGGGCGATCGGATCCGACGACAGCCGCATGGCCCGCCCGTAGGCCTCGATAGCCTCGTCGTAGATGCCGGCGAACTCGGTGACGTCACCGAGGCTGGTCCAGATGTCGGCGCGGGTTGTGTCGTCGACGGTCGGGATCCGACGACTCGCATCGAGCGCCCGGCGGAAGTGCGTGGCCGCCGCCGCGTTCGCGTACGCGCGCTGGCTGCGCTCGGCGGCGAGGAGCGAGTAGTGCCACGTGCGGGGTGCATCGCCGGCCAGCGCGAAGTGCGTGGCGAGCGTGTCGGCGTCGGCCGCCCGGTCGGTGGCTGACTGCTCGAGCACGTGGCCCGCGGCGCGGTGGAGGCGGGCGCGCAGCCGGTAGGCCAGTCCCTCGTAGGCCACGTCGCGGACCATGGCGTTGCGGAACCGCAGCCGGGTGGGACCGTCCTCCTCGAGGAAGGTGTCGAGCATCCGTCGGCGGGCGGGGTCGAGCAGGACCCCCTCGCGGGTCAGGATGGCGTCGAGGACCCGGGTCCGGAAGCTGCGACCGAGCACCGACGAGTATCGCAGGGCCCGGCGAGCGGTCGGCTCGAGCGCGTCGATCTGGGCCGCCATGGTCGCCGACAGCGAGTCGGGTACGGCCTCGAGCGAGCCGACCTCGCGGATCGCACGGAGGATCTCGGACACGACCAGCGGGTTGCCGCTCGCCCGGGCGACGATCGTGTCGACCTCGTGCTCACGCAGGGGACGGTTCCGGGTGCTCTCCACCACCAGCGCCCGCACGGTGTCCTCGTCGAGCGGCGCGAGCTCCATCCGTTCACCGCCCGCGGGCTCGAAACCGGTGCCCCGGTTGCGCCGGGTGACCACCAGCAGCCACGGTCGCGTGCGGCAGGCTTCGCCGAAGCGACCCAGGAGATGGCCCGACGCCTCGTCGGCCCAGTGGGCGTCCTCGGCGACCAGCACCAGGGGACCGTTCACCAGCGTGTCGATGAGCTCGATGAGGGCATCGGCGGTGCGATCCGGACGGAAGCGGAGGTCGACGGCGTCGACTTCGGGCGTCGACGGCACGTCGACGTGGGCGACGGCGGCGACGAGGGGGAGGAAGGGCTCCACCGACGGTGCGATCGCCTCCACGCCGGCGCGTAGCTCGCGGGCCATGGTCGCCGGTGCGCCGCGCTCGACCCCGAGGATGCCGCGGACCTGGTCGCGCACCATGCGGTATGGGCTCGTGGTCCCGTACGGCTCGGCGCGCATCCACGACGTCGTGACGCCCTCGTCGTCGAGCACGTGTCGCAGAAGACGGCTCTTGCCCATACCGGTGTCGCCGTCGACGGTGAGCACCGTGCCCTTTTCGAGGTCGACGACCTGGCGCACGATCGTTCGCAGCTGTTCGATCTCCTGCTTGCGGCCGAAGAGGGGGAGGTCGTCGCCTCGAGCCTCTCGCGTGCCGGTCTCGACACCGACCTCGAAGACATCCATCGGCGCGGCCTTGCCCTTGAACAGGAACGGCCCCGCGGGCTTCAGTTCGAAGGTGGTCCGGGAGTGCTCGACCACCGAGGGGTGGGCGAACAAGTGGCCTTCGGGGGCCTTGGAGCAGATCCGCGCCGCCGTATTCGTCGTGTCACCCATCGCCGAGTAGGCAGCGCGGGTCGGAGAACCCAGCTCGGCGACGAAGACGTGTCCGCGGTTCACGCCGGCCTGGAGGGGGAGCGGGAGATTCCGCGCCAGAATTTTCTGGACGGCACGGAGCATGCTGGCTTCGTCGTCCTCGCTGGCCGAGGGAACTCCCGAACCGGCAAAGAACTTGCCGCCGTCGGCGTCGGCGTCGATGGTGAGCAGCGTCACGCTCTCCTCGGCGAAGGACTCGAGCACGCCGCACACCGTCTTGTGCAGGGCCTCGGCCAATGCGTCGTGGCCGACGGCGGCAAGCAGTGCATCGGTGCCCGAGTACCGCAGGAAGGCGACGGTGGCGATGCGGTGCTCGGGTTCAGGTGCGCCTCGCTCGAGGACATCGGCGAGCTGACGGGGCAGTACCGCGCGCAACACGGTCTCGCCGGCGGGGTCGATGGTCCGTGTGACGGATTCGGTGTCCGGCGCCCGGCGCCAGCGAAGGAGTTGATGGCCGTCGCCGCGGTCGCGGGTCGATCCGCCCGGGAGACGATCGACGGTCGACGAACTGCAGAGGATCTGGCCCGGTTCGGCGGCCGACTCTGCCGCCATGACGGCCGACGCCGACGGGCCGAGGACCACCAATTCCCGGTGGGGGGCGCCGACGAGGAACAGGTCCACATCGCCCGAGTGGACTCCGACCGACATCGACAGGCGCAGCTTGCCGACCGACGTCGGGATCTCCGCGGCACGGCGCAGCGCGATTCTCATCTCGACCGCGGTCCCGGCCGCTCTGCGGACGTGATCGGTGCCGGTGAACAGGAACAAGAGCGCGTCGCCACCGAACTTGAGCAGGTCGCCGCCTCGCTCGTCCGCAGCATCGAGCATCGCTCCGAAGACGCGACTGAGCGTCTCGACCAGCTCCTCGGCGCCGACGTGGCCGCGCTCGGCCAGCCGCTCCGAGAGGGCGGTGAACCCGGAGATGTCGGCGAACACGAGGGTCCCGTCGACCTGCCTCCACCGCTCCTGCGAGTGCGCAGCCCAGTCCGACGCCGTTCGGGACACGTGACGGGCGAGGTTGCCGCGACGGTCGGCCCCGCCGGTGCCGGCCGGTCGTTCAGAGCTCATGGCACGTGCCCTCGACCGCAACCTCGACGGTGAGCCCGTGTCCGGAGGTGAGGGACGACGCGACTGCGTCGACCTCGTCGTCGGTTCTCGACGGATCGTGGTGGAACAACAAGACGCGCTTCGCCCGTGCCTCGCGAGCGAGCAGCACGGCGTACTCCGCAGCGGCATGGCCGAACGAACCGAGGGTCGGGAGTTCGGTCGCCGTGTACTGCGCGTCGTGGATCAACAGGTCGACACCGTCGGCGAGTTCGAGCGCGGCGTCGTGCAGCGCTCCGGTCCCCTCTGGCCCGGGACCCAGTTCCTGCGGAGCGTGGTCCGACAGGTACGCAATGGTGCGTCGACCGTCGGTGATCCGCAGTCCCATCGTGCGAGCCCCTTGTGAGGGATCTCTCGGGCCTCGATCTCGAAGCCCTCGCATGCGAACGGTGACTCGGCGTACGACTCGTACCGCCAGCGGCCCTGGAGATCCATCGGAGTGATGGGGAAGTGGGGAGGCGACATCGATCGAGCGAGGACCGCGATGGGGTCGCCGTCGGTGGGAAGGAGCACGCGGACGTCGGATCCGGGGTGATCGGCACCTCGGAAGAACGGCAATCCGATGACGTGGTCCCAGTGGAGGTGGCCGAGGATAATCGTCCCGGAGAACGGCGCACCCTCGAGGAGCGGAGTGAGCATGCGAATGCCGGTGCCGGCGTCGAGGACCAACGAGGGGGGACCATCGTGTCCGAGCGCGACACACGACGTGTTGCCGCCGGTCCGCAGGTATGCCGCGCCAGGGGTCGGGCACGATCCGCGTACCCCGAGGATCCAGGCCCGCATCAGGTGGACGCTACCGTCATTCCCGAAGTCGCCTCGTGACTCGTTCGGTGTGGTTGACCCGATCGGCGAGGATCCGGGCCACGTAGAGGTGCAGCGACGCAGCAACGCGGGGCTCGCACTCCATGAGGTGGGCGAACGCGACCGGCGACAGCCACAACACCACCGAATCCTCGTCGGCCTGCACGGTTGCCGTCGCCGGCTGATCGAGGTAGAGGCCGATCTCACCCACCACCGTGCCGGGGAGCATGGTTCGCAGTCGTCGATCCGACACCGGGTCGACTCGTCGGCGGGCGGTGAGGCGCCCGGACTCGAGGAAGAACAGCCCCGAGGACACGGCGCCCTGTTCAACGAGCACCTCACCGGCGTCGACGGTCCGACGCTCGAGATGGGCGAGCACGCTGTCGACGGCGTCGGCGTCGTTGAGGACGGGGGTCAGGACGTCGTACGTCGTGACCTGCTGAGGTGGCCGCCGGGCTTGCGCCCGACCCTCGTGGAGCATGTGGTCCTCGCATTGCTCGAGCGCCCGGTCGATGTCGTCGGCTGAGACCACGACCACGTCGCCCCGTCGGGCGATCGGTCGCAACAGGAGTGCCTCGATCGTCGGAAGCGCACCGGCGACGTAGAGCGTCGCTCCGGCACGCGCTGTGAGTCGGCCGATCGTCTCGAAGGCCACGACCGTGCTCGAGTCCACGCCGGTCACCTTGGAGAAGTCGAACACCACCGAGCGGAGCGCACGGGGCGGGGTGGAGCGACGGGCGACGGCCTCGGCGACCGCCGTTGCGGTGCCGAAGAACAGGTAGCCACGCAGCTCGAGCACCAACACCTCTGCACTCCGCGACTCGAGTCGCCGCTGTTCCGAGGGCGTCCGGTCGACATTGCTGGTGATGACCGACCCCGACAGCTCGTGACGGATGACGCTCACCCGGCTGTAGCGGAGCACGAACAGCGCCACGGCGAGGCCGATGCCGAAGACCGTTCCGGCGACGAACCCGAACAGCGCGACGGCGACGACGATCGCAATGACGATCTCCACCTCGAAGCGAGCAAAGCGATGCCGCGACTTCCAGATCCACTCGACGAGGGTCGATGACCCGAACGCGATGAGGATCCCGCCCACGAGTGCCGTCGGGACGAGCTCCAGGAGTCGTCCACCGAGAACCATCGCCACGCCGACGGGCGCTCGTTGGACCAACACCACTTCCGCCGCACCATGTCCCCCCGCTTTCGCCCGTTCACGCGAGCGCTGCTCGTGCTCGCTCTCCTGTGTACCGCCGCGCTTCCCGCCGGTGCACAGGAGAGTGAGCCGCCCCTGCCGGAGAACCCCTTCGAGCGGCTGGCCGAGGTCCGACGCCAACAGGCCGAGGCCGCGCTGGCCATCGATCTCCTGAATGCATCTGCGGTCGAGGTGCAATCGCGACTGGCCCAGGTCGAGTCGTGGGTCGCGGCCCAGGAGGACGTCGTCGCTGCCGCTCAGGCCGACCTCGTCGCCGCCAACGTCGCCGCCGGCGAGGCTCGGACCGCAGAGGAGGTCAAAGCCGCCGAGCTCGCCGACCTCGAGGCGTTGATGCGCGACATCGCGGTCGAGGCCTTCATCCGACCTGGCAGATGGAGGGACTCACGGTCCTCGTCGAACGCGACTTCGACGCCGCGGCCAAGGCAGACGTGATGTTGCGGGCCAAGTCGGACCGCGACAACCGGGTCGCCGACGAACTGGCCGAAGCCGAGGCGGCGCTGCGCAGGCTGCGGGTCGTGGCCGACCAGGAGGCCCGAAGGGAGCGAAGCCACCCCCCGAAACACTCGGTCAACGAATCTCGCCATAGCCCGAGTCTGTCGTGCCCATGGGCTACGCCGTTCGCGCTGACCGGGGAGCGAGGTCTGCCGACCGCCGTCTCGAGGTTGAGGCTGGGGGTGGGGGGGGGTCCTCGATAACCCGCACCGGTGAGCACACCTACCGGACTGAAGACCCTGACGTTCAGACCTCTCAGCCCGGGGCGATGCGGAAGTCCAGGCGGTAACTGGAGGCTCAATGGTTCACGTTGACCTGCGCATTCCCAGGTGGGCACAGCGCATCCTCCCGGATACACGACGCCTACCGAGTCGTGCCCGGAAAGGGCGCATAGCGCTCTGCGCTGATCGCCTACGATCCCAGCGATCCCCACGCGAATCCATGGGATCGAGCGGCTAGCAACAGGGGGATGTCGAGGATGCGAGTTGCACGACGAGTTCTGGTCGGAGTGGTCACCGTGAGCGTGATGCTCACCGTCACCGCGGGCGGGGTCGAGGCAGCGTCGTTGCGCACCTGCGACGACGTGGCCCGGGAGCCCGGTGCGGATCTGCGCCGATGTGATCTCCGCGGCGAGGACCTGCTCACTGCCGACCTGACCGGTGCCGACCTGCGGGCGGCAGATCTGAGCGGCGCCGAGCTCGGTGGGGACCCGGACAGTGTCGCCAGGCTCGACGGGGCCGACCTGCGCAGGGTCACGGCCGTCGACGCCGACATGTCGGATCTAACGTTGCGAGACGTCGACCTCCGCTGGGCCGACCTCTCCGGAACCAGCTTCATAGATTCGTCTCTGAGGAACGTCGACGCCTCCGGCGCGACCCTGGGACCTGGCGATGCCGGCATCACCGACTCGACACTTCGTGGCACGAACCTGCAGGGAGGGTTTCTCGATACCTACGTCGCAGACTCCGATCTCCGCCACGCGTCCTTCCACGACGTCGACTTCATCGACGACGCTCGCTTCTTCGACGTCGACCTCTCGCACGCACGCGGGCTCGACGGTGTCCCCGGCGTCGAGACTGCCGTCTGGTCCGACACCATCTGTCCGGACCGCACCAACAGCGATGACAACGGCGGGACCTGTCTCGGACACCTGGCGTCGAGCGCCTCTCGCGCCACCTCCGGCCCCTGACCGACGGACCCATCTACCGTTGGCGCTCGAAGGCGCACACGCCCGCATCGCGGAGCAACGGCTCCTGACGCAGATCGACGCCGGCTCGACCATGGCCGACACGGGCGAGCTGCTCGGAACGCTCCCGGACATCCTCGCCGCGGTGGACCGGGCGTGCGCTCAGATCCGCGGCCGGCTCCGGCTCGACGACACCGCGACCGTGGTCGCGATCCCCCCGAGCTGGCTCCGGACCCAGATCCGCACCGACGCATCCCGGCGCCTGCCGGGCGACGACACGACCGCGGTCACGGACCCGTGGATCGACTCGCGGTTCATGGCGCGGAACGTCCGCCCGGTCTGGTCGCTCGACGCGGACGCGCTCGTCGACACGCAAGGCAACGGCGCGCCGCTGAACGGCTGGCCGACGACCGCGACGATCCGCCTGTTCCCGGAGGGATCGTGGCTGTTCCTCGATGGCGGAACCCTGGACCTGGGCGTCGTCCGGGACCGGGCGGGCAACGCGACGAACGACGCGGAGATCTTCGCCGAGA
>JBBKVY010000144.1:0-19857 GCA_037968675.1 Acidimicrobiales bacterium
CCGCGGCGCCCACCCCAGCCCGCAGGGCGCCACGGTGCGGGTCGGCGATCGCGCCGTCGTACCGGCCGTCGTCCGAGCACTGGTGCATGTCGGCATCGACGTGTACGCCGCGGTACCGAGGGCGCCCACGCTCGAGGACGTCTACTTCGAGATCGAGGCCCGCCGGGCCACGAGCACCATGGGCGTCCCGGCCGCACCGCCGCGAGTGGGCGCATGAGCACAGACGAGCGAGCAGAGCGCCAGCGGCGCTCGACGGCAGCCCGACGAGCGGAGCGAGTGGGCGCATGAGCACAGACTGGGTCGCAGTACGAGGCGTGGTCGGCAAGGACCTCCGCGCCGTCCGCCGGTCGAAGTCGGTGGTGATCCCGATGCTCGCGGTGCCCGTGCTGTTGATGATCATCCTGCCGGCGGCCATCGGTTTCTCGGCTCGGGCGACCGACGGCGTCGGCGTCGACCGTCTGCTGTCGTCGGTCCCCGGTGACCTGGCGCAACCGATCCTCGAGCTGCCCGAGCGTGAGCAGTTGATCGTGTTGGTGAACGGGTACCTGCTCGCTCCCCTGTTCCTCATCGTCCCACTCATGGTCTCGGCCGTCCTGGCCGCCGACGCCTTCGCGGGCGAGAAGGAACGCAAGACCCTCGAGTCGCTGCTCCACTCGTCGATCACCGACCGCGACCTGTTCGTCGCCAAGTTCCTCACCGCGTTCCTCCCGGCGGTGGCCGTGTCGTGGATCGGGTTCGTCGCCTTCGCGCTGGTGACCAACGTCATCGCCTGGCCGGTGATGCATCGCGTGTTCGTGCCGACGCGGCTGTGGATGGTGATGATCCTCTGGGTCGCTCCCGCCGTCGCGACGCTCGGGCTGTCGGTGATGGTCCGGGTCTCGGCGCGTACCAACACCTCGCAGGAGGCCAACCAGCTCGGCGGCGCCGTGATCCTGCCGCTCATCTTCCTGGCCGTCGGTCAGTCGACGGGCCTGCTCCTGGTCGATGTCCCCATCGCCGTGGCGATCGGCGCGGTCATCTGGGTGGTCGCGCTGATCCTGCTGCGCGGCGGGGTCAAACGCTTCACCCGCGACGCCCTCGTCGCCCAGGTGTAGGAGCCGCTCGCACCACGCGAGAACGGCCCGATGTCAGGCCAGCAGGACGAGCTGCACGAAGGCCGCCCCGATGATCATCAGCAGCAGGATCCCGAGGAGAATGGTCGTTCCGGGCCTCATGTGTCGTCTCCTCGTCGAGCACCGAGTTCGACGCTGGTCGTGACTCCGGGTGTCGGTTGGTCGTTCTCGTCCAGCCGTCGGAGCCGGACCTCGGTACCGGTGCGTGCTCCCAACTCCGTTGCGGCTGATCGTCGGTCGAGGGCGAGGGTGAGCACCCCGTAGCTGTCGATCAGCAGGCCCACCTGACCGTCGGCGATGGCGGCGAAGTTGTCGACCCGGCGGAGCATGCGCCACTCGTCGGTCGGCTGGCCCGCGCCGGCGCCGATCTGCGCCTGGACCGCGTCGCCCCAGCCGTCGAGATCGTCCGGGTCGAGGTTGAGCTGGCAGTTCCCGAAGTGATCGACCCACATGACCTCGGCCACGAGGCCGCCGTCCTCCTCACGGGCCACCGGGAGGATTCCCGGCGTGAGCGAGTTGGGGTCGACCGTCTCGCCGAGGTCGGCGATGTCGGCACCCATGCACAGCGCACCGGCGACCGGAGCGAAGATGTCTCGACCGTCGAACGTCGGCCCGGGCGCCGGCAGGTGGTAGTCGGTGTTGGTCAGGCTGATGGCGCGGGTCGCGCCACCGACCATGGCGACCGCAGGTGCGAGGAGTCCGTTGTCGGGGCCGAGCAGGACCGACTGGCCGTCGCCGACCTCGATCGCCAGTGCTCGGCGCTCGGTACCGACACCGGGGTCGACCACGGCGAGGACGACGCCCGGACACAGGTACTGCGCGCTGCGGGCCAGGGTCAATCCGCCGGCGCGGACGTCGTGCCGCGGGATGTCGTGGCTGATGTCGACGATGCCGACGCCGGGCGCGGTCGACCGGATGAGCGAGTGCACCACACCGACGAACTCGTCCGCCCGCCCGTAGTCCGACAGGAACGAGACGGTGTCGTAACGCAGATCGGGACGCAGATCGGATCGCAGATCGGGACGGAACTCGGTCACACCTGCGACGCTACGACCACGCCTCGACCACCGACGAACGCGCCGATCCTCACGTGCGTTCGATCCCGACGGGTCGCGTCGCTAGCCGGCCTCGGTGAATCGGTCGGACAGGTAGGCGTCGAAGTCCTCGGCGCTGATGCGGTACGACTTGCCGATGCGCAGGGCGCGCAGTTCTCCCGACTTGATGAGCCGGTAGACGGTCATGTCGGACACCCGCAGCTGTTCGGCGACCTCACGAGGCGTGAGGAATGTATGGGCCATGGAAGCACCCCTTCTCTCTCCGGGGCGGACTGTACGGCACCGTGGCCATTGTGGCTACTAGCACCTGCCGTGGGCCGTGTGGTGGATGGTGCTGGAGTGAGGCGGTTCAGCCCAGCTCGACCGAGCGGTCGCGCGCCGCGAGCACCGCATCGATCAGTGCCGCCCGGACCGCGCGCTGTTCCAGCACCTCCAGTCCGGCGGCCGTCGTACCGCCGGGGCTCGTCACCTGCGCACGGAGCTCGCCCGGCGACTTGTCGCCGGCCAGGTAGAGGCTCGCAGCACCAAGGAGGGTCTGGCCGGCGAGCGCCTCGGCCGTTTCGCGCGGCAATCCGGCGGCGACACCACCCTCGATCAGTGCATCGAGGACGACGAACACGTAGGCGGGACCCGAGCCCGACAGCCCGGTCACCGCGTCGAGCAGGTGCTCGGGCACCCGCGTCACGGCACCCACGGCGGACAGGACCCCTTCGGCCCAGTCGATGTCGTCGCCGTCGGCACTCGTGCCCCCCGAGATCGCTGCTGCGCCCTGCCCGACGAGCGCCGGGGTGTTCGGCATCGCCCGGATCACCGGGGTGCCGACCGGCAGCGATGCCTCGATGGTCGAGATCGTCACGCCCGCCGCAATCGACAACACCCGTCCACCGCCGGCCGCGGCAACCACCTGGCAGACGTCGACGACCTGGTGTGGCTTCACGGCGAGCACGGTGCCGACGGCCGGACCGGGGGCACCAGCGACGTCGACCGACGGGTACGACGTCCGCAGCTCGTCGGCTCGTGACGCGAGGGCTTCGATGACCCGGAGCGGGCGCGACGGGTCGGCGGCGAGGAGCCCAGCGAGCAGCGCCTCGCCCATGCGTCCGCCACCCACGATCTGCACGTCGACCGTGGCGGTGGGAGATGGGTCGCTCATTCCGGCGACGTTACCGAGCGACCGTCGGCACCGGATCGGCGGTTCGCCCGATCGGGCCGAAGATCTGTGCCAGCAGCAGCACCATCGCGAGGAACGTCGCGAGCACGAACACGCCGGTGGTCGTGGTGAACGTCAGCACGCCGGCCACGAGGAGCGGACCGAGCGTCTGGCCGAGCCGAGCGGCACCGACCCAGACGGCGAACACGGCACCGCGCTGTTCGGGCGGTGCGGCCTCGGCCACCGCATCCTGGAGCGAAGGGATGAACACGCCCTCGCCGATCCCGTAGACGACACCGGCCAGGGCCACGCCGGACAGGGCACCGGAAGCCGCGATGCCGGCGAAGGCGACCACGTAGGTGCACCCGGCGACCACCAAGAGCATCTTGAGCGGGAATCTCTGGCGGATGCGGCCGAGGTTGAACGCGATGAGGCACGACGACAGGGCGGGCACGGCGATCATCGCGCCCCGAGCGCCGGCTCCGAGGCCGAACTCCTCCTCGAGGTGGACGGGGAACGCGGTCAGGAACCCGCCGAAGATCATCACGAACACCAACACGCCCGAACCGAGTGTCGCCAGGATCACCGGGTTCCGCAGCGCGACGCGCGCACCTCGTAGCTGGTCGAGCATCGCCGCCGACGTCTCCGGTCGATCCCGTGGGAGGACGCGCCAGACGACGATCGCGGCGGGGAGCCCGACGGCGTACAACAGCAACGACGCCCGCCACCCGGCCACATCGGCGATCACGCCGCCGACGGGCGGTGCGACCGCGAGCCCAAGGGTGAGGACCGCAGCGTTCCGCCCGATGAGCGCAGTGCGTTCGGCCCCGTCCCAGTGGTCGCTGATCAGGACCACGGCGAGGTTGATGAGGCCCGCGGTGCCGAATCCCTGGAGCAGCCGGGCCACGATCAACAACTCGAACGTGGGCGCCGACGCCGCGCACAGACCGAACACCGAGAACGCGAGCAGGCAGGGTGTCAGCACGTTGCGCCGGCCGTAGCGATCGGCCGCCAGTCCGATCGCCGGTGCCACGACGATCCCGGGGAGCGAGCCGGCGGCGACGATGATACCGGCGCTCGAATCCGCTCGCCCGAAGTCGGCGACGATGTCGGGCAACGACGGGCCGATCAACGTGTTGTTGAGGATGCCGGTCACCGTGATGCCGAAGATCAGTAGCTTCGGCGGTGCCGCGGCGCTCACGCCGGTGGCCCGGGCGCGAACGCGGGTCGGCACCCGTCCGGCTTCCCCGACCGGTTCACGTGCCGACCCGCCCGCTCAGACTTGCATGAAATGATATGAAACGTCAATCGAGCATCAATCGTCGGCGAACCGGCTCGCGAAGCCGATCCGCAGAGCCGGACGGAAGAAGCGCTCGACCCAGACGTAGAGCGAGCCGAGGATCCGGTCGAGTTCACCGTTGTCGACGGCGTCGTTGGGGAGCGATCCGGCGAGGAAGATCGCCTCCTCGTCGCCGATGCCGAACGCCGCGCCCATCAGCGTGGTGTTGCGCCGCAGCAGGTAGGCGTAGAACGCCTCGTGGTTCTCCTCCGGCGCGGGCATCACGTAGGTCTCGTAGTGCAGCGTGCGCTGCTGGAGGTGGAGCCAGATCGAGAAGACGTCCTTCTCCTCGCCCGTGACCCGCACGAACCACCGATGGACGTCGGCGTCTTCGTCGCGCTCGGTGGCGACGACCACCGGATTCTCGACCAGTTGCTCGGCGAGCCAGGTCTCGATCGTGGTGACGAGGGTCTCGAGCTCGTCAGGACTGGACGCGTGCTGCACGTTCCCAGTCTGGACGAGGAGCTAGGCCGCGCGGCAGAGCACGAGCGATCGGGCAGCAACGTCGTCGTAGACCCTGCGGAGCCGTGCAGCCGTGGTGGACCAGGTGTAGTCGCGAGCGACTCCGACGCCACCGGCAGCGAGGTGGGCGGCCAACTCGGGATCGTTGAGCACGGCGTCGGCATGCACGGCGAAGCGCGCGGCGTCGCGATCGGGCACGAGGAAACCGGACGATCCGTGTCGTACGAGCGTGCGGAGGCCGCCGACAGAAGTGGCGACGACCGGGGTCCCGCACGCGGCCGCTTCGAGGGCGACGAGCCCGAAACTCTCGCTGCGGCTCGGCACGAGCACCAGGTCGGCAGCCCGGTAGAAGGTGGACAACCGGTGGTGAGGCTGCGCCGGCACGAACCGGATGCGGTCGAGGACACCGAGGTCATGGGCGAGCGCAGCCACGTCGGCCAGATGAGCGTCGCCCGCGGGACCGCTGGTCCCACCGACGGCGACGAGGACTGCATCGGACCGGTCCATGGCCGCCAACGCCCGGACTGCGACATCGAGGCCCTTGAGCGGTTGGATCCGTCCGACGAAGAGCAGGACCGGGTGCTCGCCCAGGTCGAGATCGAGGGCGAACCGGGCACCGGCACGATCCCCGGGACTGAAGAACGCGTGGTCGACGCCCGGTGGGACGATCTCGATCCGGGTCGGGTCGGCGTCGTAGTGGTCGACCAGTTCGTTGGCCTCGGCTGCGGCGTTGGCGAGGATCGCATCGGAGCAACCGATGATCTCTCGCTCCGCTCGGATGCGGTGGGTGGGCTCGACGTCGCCGGCGAGCGACTTGACCGCTCCGAGTGTGTGGAACGTCGACACCAGGGGGAGGTCGAGCTCGTGCTTGATCGTGTGGCCGGCGACGCCGGACAGCCAGTAGTTGGCATGCACTGCGTCGACGGGATGGTTCTCGAGGTGCGCCAGAACTCCGGTGGTGAACGCACCGACGGTGTCGACGAGCGACTCCTTGGGCAGGTCGGGGTCGCCGGCATCGACGTGCACCACACGGAAACCCGGTTCGATGTCGACCACGTCGGGCAGATCAGCGTGGTGGCGACGGGTGTACACCTGGCAGTCGACTCCGGCCTGGGCGAGCGCGCCCACGAGCTCGCGGACGTAGACGTTCATCCCGCCGCCGTCGCCGGAGCCCGGCTGGACGAGCGGGGAGGTGTGGAGCGAGAGCACCCCGAGACATTGCACGGCTCGGTCAACGCCCCGAGTCGTCAGAAGATTCCGCATCCGGTGGTTCGGCGTCGATCAGCGGTGCACCCGCCTCGGACCGGAACGACTGGTAGATGCGGATCAGCGCCTGACGTTGGTCGGCGGACAGCGAGCTGTCACGTCGGATCTCACCCACCACGTCGACGGCATCGTCGCGTTCCTCGAGTATTCCTGCTCGCACATAGAGCGACTCGGCCGAGATCGACAGGGCACGGGCGATCTGTTGGAGGATCTCGGCCGACGGCTTCCGAAGACCCCGCTCGATCTGGCTCAGGTAGGGGTTGGAGACGTCGGCCAGCTCGGCGAGCTTGCGCAGCGACAGATGGGTCGTGCGGCGCTGCTCGCGGATGAACGTGCCGAGCTCACCCCAGCGGTCTGATCCGGCGGACGCGGATGCGTCGGTCTCGGGCACGCAGAGCTCAGGACGCGGGAGCGAGGACGCCCTGCGTCACGAGAGCAGGCTGTCGACCGAGGCTTCGCCTGTCTTGTAGCGACGGGTGAGTTCCCCTTCGAGGGCGTCGATCCGGTCGAAGAGCGAACGACGCAGCCCGGAGACCTTGTGTTCGAAGTCCACGAGTGCTTCTCGGACCGCGTCGAGCTGCTGGTCGGAGAGCTCGCCGGGCGCACCCAGGTGCGACTCGGTGATGATGCTGTCGAGCTCGTCCGACAACCTGCCGTCCACGATGCCCGTGCCCATGCTCGACGGCAGACGCCCCGCGCCATCGCTTCGGGTGCTCCCGGCCAGCAGCTCGGGGAGACGAGCGATGAGCCCCTCGAGGTCGTCGCCGGTACCGCCCGCGCTGCGACGGCCCTGTTCTGCCGCGACCACGTCGAGCCGACCCTGGACCAGACGGCGCAGGTAGGACAGGCCCGTCTCGATCTCCTTGCACGCGGCGCGGCGGCTGCGGATGTCGCCCATCGGCAGTGCGGCGACTTCGCCGAGATAGTCGTCGGCGAGGATTGATTCCAGGGTCTCGGTCACGTTCTCTCCTGCGGGACGCGGCGCGTCGGGCGCACTCGAACGGTATCGCATGCTCAGCGGACGAAGGCGTCGATCGCGAAGTACCAGATCGGGGCGGCGAGCAACAACGAATCGACGCGGCGGAGCGCGGGGGCGAACGCCCTGGCGTGCGGCAGCATCGCGGTGGCCAGGTACTGACCGGCGAGCGCGAGCGGTGCCACGGCGAGTCCGAAGAGCATTGCCTCGCCGATGTCGAACGGCGGGAAGCCGCCGGCGGCGATCGCCATCGACGCGACGAGCACGGCGGCGGCGCCGGCGAGCGGTCCCTCGACACTGTTTGCGGCGCCGGAGCCGACCAGGTAGTCACCGGCTTCGTAGGCGGAGGCGAGGAACACGATGGCGACAGCCGCCCAGATCTCGCGGTCGGCGAGGAGCACCACCGACCCTCCGGCGAGCGCCGTCGGGAGCGTGCACTGCAGGACCAGACCAACCTTGCCCATCGCAATCCTCGGCCCGGACTCGTCTGCGCCCGACTGGAGCGAGACCGCGATCGCCATCCCGGCCAGCGCGAGCAACCCGAGACCCATGAGCCGGGGACCGAAGCCGGCGAGCGCCACGACGACGGCTGTCGAGCCGAGCGCGACCGTCGGGTCGACGTCGTGCCCGCGGGAGCGCCAGGTGCGCAACGTGTGTGACGACGCCGCCGCAAACGCGACGCCGAAGTACAGCGTGATCCCGACGATGCCCGCGGCGAACGCGATGACCGCCCCGACGAACCAGAGGATGCCGAGTCGCACCCGAGGACCGTCGACGTCGTAGTGGACTCGCCACCGGCTGCCGGATCGCTCCTGGAGCTTGGCCTGACGGGCCTTGGCCTTGGCGTCGGCGCGGCCACGACGCCCCTTCGGCTTGGTTCCCGACGCGCCGGACGCCCGGCGGCGCTTCGATCCGCTGGCCGGCTTCTTCGATCCCGCCTGAGATTTCGGCTTGGTCTTCTCCGCCGTCGCCATCGTCAGGTGCCACCCGACACGGGAGGCAGCACCGCGACCTCGTCGTCTGGGTCCACGGCGTCCGCACGGTCGGCGGGCTCACCGTTCACCCAGACCTTGCACATCGGGAGGACGTCGGCGAAGGAAGCACCGAACCGCTCGACCGCCGCATCCAGGACCGCGCCGACCGTCGCACCCTCGAGGGTGTCGCGGTCGGTCCCTGCGGCCTCGCGCGCACCGGCGAACAGTCGGAGGCTCGGCATCGGTCGAAATCGTACCGACGTACGGGGAATCACCCCCACCCGGGTCCGACCACGGCCGATACCGTCGGTCGGCGTGACCGCCCGCATCCTCCTCCTCCGCCACGGCCAGTCGACCTGGAACGCGGATGGCCGGTGGCAAGGAACCGAGGACCCTCCGCTGTCGACGCTCGGTGTCCGCCAGGCGCACCTGGCGGCGGCGGCACTCGGGACGTTCGACCTCATCGCCGCCTCGAACCTGGAACGCTCGTCGGTCACCGCGACGATCATCGCCAACGAACTCGGCATCGGTCCGGTCGTCACCGATGCCGGGCTGGCGGAACGGTTCGCCGGCGGGTTCCAGGGGCTCACCCGGGCCGAGATCGAAGTGCGGTTCCCCGGCCACCTCGCCGAGGACCGGCGACCTCCGGACTACGAGACCAACGAGTCCGTCGCCGCGCGAGCGGTCGGCGCGCTCGCCCGGATCGCCGCAGCCGTCGGCGACGACGGCACGGCCCTGGTCGTGTCGCACGGCGGGGTCGTCCACACCCTCGAGGAGCTGGCCGGCGTGAGTCGGGTCGGCCGTCTCGCCAATCTGGGTGGACGATGGTTCGAGGTCGGCCCCGGCGTGTTCCGAGCCGGCGAAGATGTGCTCCTGGTCGACGAAGACGTCGTCACCGTCCCCGACCAGATCTGACGAGAGCTCGTCGCTGAGTAGCGTGACCGATCGCCCCCGGGGGTGTAGCTCAGTTGGCAGAGCAGCGGCCTTTTAAGCCGAAGCGCGCGGGTTCGAGCCCCGCCACCCCCACATGATCGATGTCGTCGGCAGGCCCTCGACGTCGAACAGATCGGCGACTCGAGTGGTCACCGGTCGCGTCTCATGGACGGTCGGGGTCATCGGTCGGTCGGCCGGAGCCGCTGGACGACGCTGTCGAGGACCTGCGTCATCCAGGCCGTGTCATCGGCGCCGACGGCCAGCGTCCCGGCGCGGCCGCCGACGGCGATCCGGTCGGCGACCTCGAGCGTGACGGTGTCCAGCACCACGAGCTCGTCGTCTGTCGGTGCCAACACGCCGGCCCCACTCGCGACGATGGACGGCGAGAAGAGCGGGCTGTCCGGAAGCGCGAGCCGAACGTCGCCGACGGTGTCGCTCACCGCTCGTTCGCCGGTGGCGAGGTCGACCGAGGTGACCACGGCGGGTACGGAGAACGAGGTTGCACCGCCCCGTCGAGCGTCGTAGATGTACGCGCGCCCGGCGTGCAGGTCGGCGCCGACGAGGTGGTCGAGCGAATCGACGTCAACGACGACCTCTCCGCTCGTGGTGTCGATCACCTGGACACGCTCCTCGACCTGATCTCCCAGCAGGACGTACTTGCCGTCGGCGGCGATGAAGTGGCCCTCGACGGCGATGTCGATCTCGTCGACGATCTCGTCGGTGGCAGGGTCGATGCGGAGGAGCCGGCCGTCGAGGTCGCTCACCCAGACGGCGGAATCCGTGACCGCGACCCAGCCGATGCGGGCATAGGTCCCTTCCACACTGAACGCCTGGCCTGGACGCCCCGCGCGGAACGTGTCCTCGACGACTGCGACACCGGTCGGGATCGTCGCCACGACCTCGGCGGTCTCTGCGTCGACTCGCAGCACGTTGCCGTCCACCGCGTCGGCGACCCACACGGCATCGCTCCCGCCCGCGATGATCGAGCTGTTCGGGACCGTGAGTTGCGCCAGCGGCTCCAACGTCTCGGGATCGCGCTTCACGAGTGTCCCCTCCAGCTCGAACGTCCAGACGGCGCCTGCTGTCGCCGTGATCCGGTAGGGGCTCGGCCGCTCGACCGGGAACGCGTCGAGCGCGCCACCGGCGTACGTGGCCCCGTCGGTCTCGACGTCGTCGGCGATGCCGGCCTCGTCGCCGCTCTGGATCGCGAACACGGCTGCGAGGACCACTGCGACGAGCAGGACGGCAGCGACCGCGAGCAGCCGCGGGTCCACCCGTGGTGAACGAGCGTCGGATGTGGCGGAGTGCGTCATGACGGTGACCTCCTGGGCCAGTTCGAGCGCGGGAGTCTCGTGCCCGGTCTCGAGTTCGGTGGTGACTGCGGCGCGCAGCAACGCGGCGAAGTCGGGGTCGGGGTCGACCCGGTCCGGGAGTGACTGCAGGAGTTCGGGGATGGACGACTCGGTCATGGAGAACGCTCCTCGAACGCGGCGCGGAATGTCCGTCGGGCCCGTGCCAGCAACGACTCGGTGGCGCGTACGGACTTCCCCATCCGGCCCGCCACCTCGGCGACGCTCAGGTCGTCGAGGTGGTGGAGCACGAGCGCGGTGCGCTGCGCATCAGAGAGCGCATCGAGCGCGGCCTCGACTGCGGGGGCCAGCACAGACGCAGCCGACGCGTCCTCGGCGCTGCGCGCCGTCGTCTCACCGCGTGCCGACCACGCCAGCTCGAGGTTGCGCCGACGGCGCCCCTCGGCCCGGTGGAAGTCGATCAGGCGCGACTTGGCGACGGTCATCAACCACGGCACGGTGACCTTGTGTCGATCGCCCGACGCGAACGTGCGGGCAGCCGTCACGAACACTTCCTGGGTGAGATCCTCGGCCGCCGACTTCCCGGTCCGACGTACGAGGTAGCCGTAGACCTGTGGGACCGCATCGTCATAGAACGCCCAGAACCGAGCGTCCTCCTGCCGATGCGGCATCACGGGTGCAACGTCGTCACTCACCACCCTCCTCAACGGCGGTGGCCCTGCTCACCCGTCGCGAGCGTCAGGCAGGCTCAGTCTCCTGCGTTCCGAGCGCCGGGTCAGCGTCGCCCTGGTCGCTTCATGGCTCCTCGCGAGAACGTGTTGTCCGAGCTCTTCGCCCTCGACTGCAGGACGAAGACGCCTTCATCGCTGCTCGTCACCACCACCTTGCCGTCGCCGAAGTACGGGTAGTTGCCCCACGTCCCGAAGAAGTCGGTGCGGTCATCGGACGGGAACACGTCGAAGTAGCCCCGCATGGTGAGCCGCCCCTTGTCGGCCTTCCACGTGTCGTAGATCCACAGACCAGACGTGTAGTTCGACTGGTACAGCAGACCGTTGCTGACGAACATGTTGTGGTCGATGGACGTGTTGCCGTCGCTGTGCCGACCGATGACCCGTGCGTCGTCGAGGTCGGTGAAGTCCCAGATGTAGGTGGTCCGTTCCGAGACGACACCGGAGAGCTCGTCGACCTCGTCGCTCAGGAAGAAGTAGGACTGGTCCTCGCTGAGCCAACCCTGGTGGGTGTAGAAGTCGCCGGGGTCGGTGCCGACGGGCTGGTAGTCGAGACGGGCGACGATGGTGGGAGCGGCAGGGTCGGTCGCGTCGTAGATGGTGACCGTGTCCTCGTTGGAACCGATGCAGATCTCCCGGCCCTGGTAGTCGGCGTCGGGTCCGGCGTACACGACGCACTGCACGTCATGGATGTAGCCGTCGTCGTTGAGACAGCCGACGAGGGTCGGGTTCAGCGGATCGGTCGCCACGTCGTAGATGATCGCCCCGCCAGTGCCGTTCTGGACCGGGAATCCCGGGTTGGGCACCGAGCACGCGTTGTCGAGTCCGAACATGGATCCGACGACGTAGAGGCGACCGGTGTCCTCGTTGAGCGAGACGTTGTGGCTCTGGGTGACGTCGTCGAGGTGCGTGGCCAGTGCGACGTCGCTCGGCCCGGTCGCACCGCGGAACTGCGTCAGGTCGACGACTTGGATCCCGAAGCCGTCGAGGGTGCCGGCCTCTGGATCGAACGAACCGAGGTCGATGGCCTCGGCCACGATGTACGCGGTGTTGCCGTAGACGCGGATGTCACCCCAGATGTTCCCGGAGTCACCGGGAGTCGACGATGCGAGCGTGCCCAGGTACACCGGAGCGGTGCCGACGGTGACGTCGATGAACGCCGTGCCCTCGAAGCTCCCGACGATCGCGACCTGCATCCCGGTCACCGGGTCCTCCCACCCCCAGATGTCGTTCACGAAGGTCGACTCGATGTCGGGAAGCGGGAGGAACGACGCCAGGTCGACCTTGTGGCACGGGAAGATGCCCGCGGTGCCACCCGTGCAGCGAATGTCCGACATCGCCTCCATGGGGACACCGCCGGGACTCACCGGGTCGACGACGCCGTCATAGGTCCGCCCCTTCGTCGGTGCTCGCACCCCACCCTCGAGGTCGTGGGCCGGGTGGGCCGACACGGCGGACTGCCCCACCCCCACCGTTGCGATGATGACCGCGAGTGTCATCGCCGCTGCGAGCACGATCCGGGTGCGTGACCTCATGGGTCCTCCTCGTCGCCGGCTGGGACTCCAGACGTCAGCCCCTCCACCTCGGGCCGACCGTAGCCTCGTTCGCCTCCTGCGTGCCCGAGGAGTCGAGTCGACCGGGCTAGGCCGGGCCTCGCTGCTGACTCCACTGCCAGCGTTCACCGTCGTGGTGCCGGACGATCCGGGCCGGGTTCCCGGCGACCACGGTTCGGTCGGGCACGTCCTCGCGCACCACGGCATTCGCCCCCACGATGGCGTTCTCACCGATCCGGAGGTTGCCGACGACGACGGCGCCGATGCCGATCCACGCCCCCGGGCCGATCTCGACCCGGCGACCGTCGCGGAGTCCCTGTCGCTTGATGGGCTGGGTCACGTCATCGTAGATGTGGTTCGTGTCGGAGATGTAGACGCGGTCGGCGACCATCGCCTCCTCACCGATCACGACCTCCCCCACCGCCGTGATGCGCGTGAAGTGCCCGATGTACGCGCCGTCCTCGATCCGAACGGTGACCCCACGGTCGGGCACCAGCGCTTCGATCACCGCGTACGAACCGATCTTCACGAACGTGCCGACGTGGATGCCTTCGGGATGCACGATCGATATGGTCGGCGAACCGATCTCGCTGTATGGCCCGAACGACGCCCACTCGTGTTCCTCCACACCGACAGTGTCTCCGATCGGGCCGCTCGCCGTCGGAGCCGACGAGATCCAGCCGGGTAGCCTCGCTCCGCCGAGGGACTCGACGTGAGGACGAAACACCGTGGATCTCGCCCCGCGAGGACTGACCCGCTCGATCGTGCGGCTCGGGCAGGCCGCCCAGAACGCACTCGAGGTGGCGCGCTTCGGCGGGCTCGAGACCGGCGAAGAGTCGACGCCGTACGAGGTCGTGACGTCACATCGCGTCTACAAGCTCCGCCGCTACGGCGATCGTCCGAACGGTGCTCGGGGCGATGGCGAACGCCGGCCACCGATCATCCTCGTTCCGCCGATGATGCTCTCGGCCGACGTGTACGACGTGTCGCCGCAGTCCAGCGCCGTCGGTCAGCTCGCCGCCGGCGGCATGGACCCGTGGGTCGTCGACTTCGGCTCGCCGGAACAGGAGGAGGGTGGACTCGAACGCACCCTCACCGACCACGTCGTTGCGCTCAGTGCCGCCGTCGACGAGGTCATCGAGATCACCGGCGGCAACGTCCACCTGTCGGGCTACAGCCAGGGCGGCATGTTCTGCTACCAGGCCGCGGCCTACCGCCGAGGCGACGGACTCGCCAGCCTCATCACCTACGGGAGCCCGGTCGACACCCACAGCCAGGTCCCGTTCGGCCTCGACGACGAACTGATCGTCAACGCCATCGACTTCGTCGCCGACCGCATCCTCCCCAACATCTCGGTGCCTGCGTGGGCGAGCAAGGCCGGGTTCCGGATGCTCGATCCGATCGGCACCGTCCGCAATCAACTCCAGTTCGCCGCGCAGCTCCACGACCGCGACTCGCTGCTCCCCCGTGAGGGGCAGCGCCGGTTCTTGATGGACGAGGGCTGGGTTGCGTGGCCCGGTCCGGCCTTGGCCGAGCTGGTCAAGCAGTTCATCGTGTCGAACCGGATGCTCTCCGGTGGCTTCGTCATCGACGGCCAACCGGTGACGCTTGCCGACATCGACTGCCCGATCCTGTGCTTCGTGGGGAGCAAGGACGACATCGCACCCGAGGACGCTGTGCGCGCGGTGGCCGGCGCCGCACCCGGAGCCGACGTGTACGAGATGCCGCTCGAGGCCGGGCACTTCGGCCTGGTGGTCGGTTCGCAGTCGGTCAACGTGACGTGGCCGACAGTCATCGACTGGGCGCGGTGGCTGCGCGACGGCGGCGAGCACCCGACGGGTGTCGAGCGGCTCGATGCAGACCGCCCGTCGATGACGAGGCCCAAGAGCGACCTGGAGCGATCGGTGAACCTCGCAGCCAACATCACCACGGGGGTGGGCCGAGCCATGGCCACCGGCACCCGGTTCGGGCTGCGTGCGGCCCGCGATGTCGCCGTCGACGGAGTCGGGTCGCTGCTGCGTCTGAACCGGATCGATCAGGTGAAGCCGACGTCCAAGATCTCGATCGGTTCGGTGATCGACGAGCAGGCACGCGCCGCGCCGGACGACACCGTGTTCCTCTTCGAGGGGCGGGGACACACGTACCGGGCGGCCAACGAACGTATCGACAACGTCGTCCGCGGGCTCATCAAGATCGGCGTCCGGCGCGGCGCACACGTCGGCGTGCTCATGGACACTCGCCCCAGCGCGCTCGGGGTGGTGGCCGCGCTGAACCGGATCGGTGCGGTCGCGGTGCTGCTGCGGCCGGACGGGTGGCCCGAGCGGGAGGCGCAGCTGGGGCGGGTCACTCGCATCGTGGCCGACCCCGAACACGGCGAGCAGGCTGCGGCGATCGAGAACGTCCCGGTGCACGTCCTCGGCGGAGGCGGCGGACCGCGAGATCTTGGCTCGGCGGTCGACGACATGGAGGCCATCGACCCCGAGGCGGTACCGCTCCCGGGGTGGTACGAGGCCAACCCCGGTCGTTCCCAGGACCTGGCCTTCGTCCTGTTCACGGGCAGCGCCGACACCACCCGCGTCAACCGGATCTCCAACGGTCGGTGGGCGCTGTCGGCCTTCGGTACGGCGGCGTCGGCCTCGCTCACGCGCTCGGACACCGTGCTCAGCCTCACGCCGATCCACCATCCCTCGGCACTGTTGACCGGCATCGGCGCGGCGCTCGCCAGCCGCGCCCGGCTGGCGATGACGAAGGGCTTCGACCCCGACACGTTCTGGTCCGAGGTCCGGCGCTACGGAGCGACCGCGGTCACCTACACGTGGACGATGGCGGCAGACATGCTCGAAGCACCGGCCGCCGGCCGCGACGTCCACCATCCCGTCCGACTGTTCATGGGGTCAGGTATGCCGCAGAGCCTGTGGCACCGCGTCGAGGAGCGATTCGCTCCGGCCACGATCCTCGAGTTCTACGCATCCACCGAGGGCAACGCCGTGCTCGTCAACGTGCGGGGCGACAAGGTCGGCTCCATGGGTCGACAGCTCCCGGGCAGCGCCGAGCTCGAAGTCGCCCGCTACGACATCGAGGCCGGCCGCTTGGTCGAGGGGTCCGACGGATTCGCCGTCGCGTGCGAACCCGGCGAGGTCGGCATGCTGCTCGCCAAGCTCCGTGTCCGCGACGGCGCGTATCCCGACCGTTCGCTCCGGGCGCTGTTCGAGGGCGGCGACGCCTGGCTCGCGACCGGCGATCTGTTCACCGTCGATGCCGACGGCGACCACTGGCTCGTCGGCGGCGTGCAGTCGCTGATCCGGACGCCACTCGGTGCCACACCGCCGATCCCCGTCCAGGACGCCGTCGGATCTCATGAAGCCGTCCACCTGAGCGTGGCCTACGGGGTGGAGGACAAAGACGGCACCACGGCGGTTGCGGTCGCCGTCGAGCTGAGGGACGGCGCCACGCTCACACCGGCCGCCATTCGAGACGCCGTCGCCGAGCTGCCCCGCCACGATCGCCCGAAGTACGTGCGGGTCGTCGACGAGATCCCCCGGACCACCTGGTACCGGGTACGGACCAGCGATCTTCGTGACGAGGGCATCCCGACCGACGAAGACCTCTTCGTCCTCGCCGCCGATGGCGAGACCTACCGCAGGCGCCGCGCCGCCAAGACCACCGCCAAGACCACCGCAGCGGCGAGGGCGAAGACGCCCTGATCTCGTTCTGGTGGGCGTTTGCGCCGCTCAGCTCACGCGAATGCCCACCAGAACGAGGTCATTCGTATCTGGCGCCCATCTCGCGGAGCATGTCGATGAGGTTGACCGGCGCGTCGGGGGCCGACTCGCCCGGCCGGTACGTGGCCGACTCGATGGTTCCGGTGTACGGGTACGAGCCGTGGGCCTCGAAGAGGCGCCACGACACCGGGGAGCGACGGTCGCTGCCCACGTCGATGCCCTCGAAGGGCGCCATCGGGAAGAGGACGCTCCAGCCCGAGGCGGCGACGCCGTCGATCATCGAACCGTCGATCGACAACGTCACGTTCCAGACGTTCCCTCCCGGGGCGTCGAAGTGGGCCGTGACCACGTGCTCGCCCGGCGTGAGCGCGAACGGTGGCGTCGTCGAGAAGCGGCCTCGTCCGTCGTTGTGCCCGATGTTCACCGCCCCGTCCTCCACCCACACGAGGTAACCGCCTCCCTGGTCGCCGTGGGCCACGAGGATGCCCTCGTCGCCGGGGTCGTAGGCACACCGAATCTCGACATCGAACGAACGGATGAGCACCAGGCGCTGCGACCGCCACCGCTCCAGGGTCGGTGAACCCGGTCGGATCACGACGTCGCCGTCGAACGCGTCCTCGATCCAGTCGGGTCGATCGACGAACTTGAGACCGCTGCCCTCATCGAGCGGGAAGACCTGGTTGTCCCAGGCGGCCTGGTGCCACGCCGCGCTCAGCTCGGCCACGAGGCCGGGGTCGGCAGCGGCGAGGTTCCGCTGCTCGGTCGGATCGGCGCGCAGGTCGAACAGCTCGAACTCATGGTCACCGAACTCGGACCGGGGCCGGTGGAGCGACACGATCTCCATCCCGTCGCGGTAGAAGCCGCGATGGCCGAGCATCTCGTAGTACTGCTCGGTGTGTCGCGACGGCGCGCCCCCGTCGTCCACGGTGGCCGCGAACGACGTACCGGCCGGCGGGAGCAACTCGTCCCGACCACGATGTGTCGGCTGTTCGAGGCCACAGAGGTCGAGCAGCGTGGGCATGACGTCGGTGACGTGGAGGTACTGGTCGCGCAGCTCGCCGCCACCGGCGATCCGGTCGGGCCAGGAGAACATCATCGACACCTGGTGGCCGCCGGCGTGCGTGTTGCTCTTGTAGAGCCGGAAGGGCGTGTTGCACGCCATCGCCCACCCACGCGGATAGTGCGGGATGGTTTTCGGTCCGCCGATCTCGTCGATCCGGGCCAGGTCGGCTGCGGTGTCGGTCTCGCCGAGGAGGTGGACGTAGTAGCCGGTGGTTCCCTCGACCTCACCCTCGCGCGACGCTCCGTTGTCGGAGGTGAAGAAGATGATCGTGTTGTCCAGTTGGCCCAGGGCCCGGAGCTCGTCCACCAGGCGTCCGAAGTTCTGGTCGACGTTGTCGACCATCGCCGCATAGACCGCCATGTACCGCGCATTGATCTGCCGCTCGTCGTCCGAAAGGTCTTCCCACGGCACGACGTCGGATCCGGGCTCGGTGTTGCGGGGCGCGCACTCGACATCGGGCCCCACGATGCCCAGCGCCTGCATTCGTTCGAACCGCTCGGCCCGGAGCAGGTCCCAACCACCGTGGTAACGGTCGGCGTACCTGGCGATGTCCTCGGCCTTGGCCTGGAGGGGCGCGTGAACCGCGCCGTGCGAGAAGTACAGGAAGAACGGCTTCACCGGATTCGACGACTTCGTCGCCCGGATCATGTCGATGGCCCGGTCGGTCAGGTCATCGGTGAAGTAGTAGCCGTCGGGGTAGGTGTCGGTCTCGACCGGGCTGTTGTCCTGTACCAACCGGTGCGGATGGTGGAAGTTCGTGAAGCCGTCGAGGATCCCGTAGAACCGATCGAACCCCTTCTGGCACGGCCACGAGTCGCGGGGCCCCGCGTCGGAACAGTTCGAGTCCTTGGTCAGGTGCCACTTGCCGACCATCAAGGTGTCCCATCCGTTGTCACGGAACACCTCGGACGCGGTGGCAGCGCGGTCGGTCAACTCCATCGCATAGCCGGGGTATCCGGGGTCCGAGTGGGCGACATGGCCGACGCCGGCGAGGTGTGAGTTCAGCCCCGTGAGCAACGACGCCCGCGTCGGCGAACACATCGGCGTGACGTGGAAGTTGGTGTACCGGAGCCCCCGCTCGGCCAGCGCGTCGAGATTGGGGGTGGGGATCTCGGAGCCGAAACAGCCGAGGTCCGAGTAGCCCAGGTCGTCCACCAGCATCACGATCACGTTCGGCGCGCCATGGGGGGCGATGGGCGGCGACCGGTGATCGGGCTCCGACCCGGCCACGGTCCGGCCGACCCGGCCGTCGAACCCCTCGTACGCCCGACTCCCCGCGCTCGGCCCACCCTCGACCGGACTCACCCCAACCCCGTTCTTGTAGACAGATCTGGACACATGTGTCGTGATGTGTCGCCAAGAACGGTCATGGGCGGACTTCGTAGTAGACGTTCGCGGCTTCGCCGGGGTCGTGGCGCGTGACCGACGTGAAGCCGGCGGCGTCGGACAGCTCGCGGAGCTTCGACTCGGGGAGGCCGACCGTGCCGAGACCCATGCCGCCCGGCTCGCTCGTGGCCGACGACATGCACGACGTGATCGAGAAGCCGAACATCATCGCCAGCATCGGGTTGTGCATGTTCTCGCTGAGTGTGTCGGCGCAGCGGATCTCCTTCACGAGGAGCGTGCCGTCGTCGCGCAGCGCGGTGCGGATCGCCGCGAGCGCATCGTCGGGGCGGGTCATGTCGTGGAGGCAATCGAACGTCAGCGCCAGGTCGAACGACGTCGTACCAGGCAGGTCCTCGGCCCGGCCGTGCACGAGTTCGACGTTGTCGAGCGAGGCCAGCTTCGCCGTCGCCCGGTCGATCGCATGCCGCGACGGGTCGTAGCCGACGAAACGCGACGCCGGGAACGCCGACGCCAGCGCCTCCAATGCGACGCCGGCCCCGCAGCCGACGTCGACCACGTCGATGCCCGATCGCAGCCGATCCTCCACACCGTCGAGCATCGGGACGATCACCGGCACGAGCGCGAGACGTGCCCACGGGCCGAGGGTCCGCTCGGTCTGGTGTGCGCCGTTCGGGCCGAGCCGGTCGTATGGCAGGCCGATGCCGGTCCGGAAGCAATCGGTGAGGTCGTCGACGAGGTCGGGCGCCATGGGGCCGTTGAACGCTCCGACGGCGGTGAAGAGGGAGGACTCCTCGTCGACGAGGACCGCTCGACCGGCCGGTGACAGCTCGAACCGATCGCCACTCTGTTCCTGGTTCTGATCCTGGA